>JAYTHX010000305.1:0-4110 GCA_043732195.1 Polyangiaceae bacterium | reverse complement strand
TGACCGGTCGTGAGGCGCCGTCCGCGCCGCCCGCGCCGCCCGCGCCGCCCGCGCCGCCCGCGCCGCCGGAGGCGTTCGCCGGCGAGCGCTGGCTGGCGCTGACGCGTGGGCTCCTCGTCCCGCGCCCGACGATCGCGATCCTCGCCGCGGCCGAGGATGCGATCGCCACGGACGAGGCGCCGGGCTCGGTGGTCCTCGATCTCGTGGGCGCGCTCCTGCGGCGTGGTGAGCTCGGGCGCGCGTTCGCAGCGCTCGGTACGCGGAGCGGGAAGGGGGGCGGAACCGCGACCGGGAAGGAAAACGAGCTGCCCGAGCTCACGCTCCTCGGCGCGGAGATCGCGCGCCGGCGCGGCGATCGCGAGGCGGCCGCGCACGCCGCGCGCGAGGTCGCGGCCTCGCGCGCCGAGCCGGCGGTGCGCGATGGCGGACGGGCGCTCCTCGGCCGTCTGGCGTGGGACGCTGGCGACTACGACGCGGCGGAGCAGGTGCTGGGCGACGCGCGCGGCGCGGCCGCCGCCGAGGTCCGGGGCCTATGTGCGTACGCCCGCGGCGAGTACGAGCGCGGCCTGCGCATCGTCGAGGAGGCAGCGCTCGAGGCCGAAGGGCCGCTCGCGGTGGCGCGGCTCGAAGCGACGCGCGGCATGCTCGAGCACGCGCGCGGCGATGCGCGAGCGAGCCTCGGCGCGTTTGCCAGCGCGGCGGATCTCGCGACCCGCGCGGGCGCGGTGGTCGAGGAGGCCACGTACCTCACGGGCCTCGCGGCGGCGGCGGTCGACAGCGGCGCGATCGCGCGGGCCCTCGCAGCGAGCACGCGCGCGGCGCTCCTCTGGGAGCGGTTGCAGCGACCGGGGCTCGCCGCGCGGGCGCTCCTCGGCCGGGCCGCCGCGTATGCGCTGATCGGCGCGTCACACGAGGCCGACGATGCCGCGAAGATCGCCGTCGCGCGCGCGCTCGCCTCGGGCGATCCGCGCGCGGCTGCGTTCGCGCGCTGGGCGATGGTGGAGACGCGTCCGCCCGGCGATCCGCGCGCGCTCGCGGAGCTGCGGGCGAGCGATCTCGAGCTCGCCGCCGCGCCCGACGAGGACCGCATCCGCGCGGCCGCGCGGCTCCTCGTGTGGGCGGACGGGTCCACGGCGTCGGGCGCGCGCCTGGAGGTCGAGGCGATCGACCAGCGCGTGGCGGCGCGGTCGCCCGCGGCCCGCTGGGAATGGTGGGGCGCGCGGGCGACGACGCTGCTGGTCGCTCGTCGCGCGTCCGGTGTCGCGCCTGCGGCCACGCGCGTGCTCGCGGAGCTCGTCGCGCTGCTCGAGGTGCCTGCGCCGCTCGGATCGCGCGGTCCGGCGCTCGCGGCTGGCGCGCGGCTCGCCGCGGAGCTGGGCGACGGCGATCAGGCGCGGCGCCTCGAGACTGCGCGAAGGGCGGCCGCGGAGGCGCTCTGCGAGGGCTGCCCCGTCGAACATCGCGCTGCCCTGGCATCGGTGCCGTGGGCGGCTGCGACCACCGAGGGCGCTCCCGCTTCGCCGATGGGCGGAATGGGCGCGATGGGCGCGGCGCAGGTCGAGCAGCTCGACGCGATCGTCCGCGCGCTCGCCTCGCGCGACCGCCTGAAGCCGCTCCTCGAGCAGGTGCTCGACACCATGGTGCTCTGGACGGGCGTGGAGCGTGGCCTCCTCCTCCTGCGCGCTCCGGATGGAAAGCTCGTACCGCGGGTCGCGCGCAACCTCGCGCGTCGCGATCTGCGCGGCGAGCAGCTCTCCCTCTCGATGGGCCTCGCGATGCGCGCCATGGAGGAGCGGCAGGCGATCTGCGCGACCGACGCCTACGCGCAGATCGGTGACCTGCATGCCTCGGTCCACGCGCTGCGCCTGCGCAGCGTGCTCGCCGTGCCGCTCGTGGCGCGCGGTGACGTCCTCGGCGTGGTTTACCTCGATGATCGCGTGCGGCGGGGCGCGTTCGGCGACGCCGAGCTGGGGTGGGTGCGCCTCGTGGCCAGCCAGGCGGCGCTCGCGATCGCCGATGCGCGAGACCAGGCGCTGCTCCGGCGGGCGGTGCGCCGCGCGGAGCGGGCGAACGCGCGCCTGACCGAGGAGCTGGGGGCGCGCGAGGCGGAGCTCCAGGCCGCCCGCGCCGAGCTCTCGGGCGGCGAGACGCGCTTCCGCTACGACGAGATCTCGGGGCGGAGCGAGCCGATGCAGGCCATGCTTCGCGTGGTCGACCGCGTCACCGCCAGCGACGTCCCGGTCCTGCTCGCCGGCGAGTCCGGGACGGGAAAGGAGCTCGTGGCCCGCGCGATCCATGCCAACGGCGGCCGCGCCAAGCGGCCCTTCGTGTCCGAGAACTGCGCCTCGGTCCCCGAGACGCTCCTCGAGTCGACGCTGTTCGGGCACATGCGCGGCGCGTTCACGGGCGCCTCCTCGACCCGGAGCGGCCTCTTCGACGTGGCGGACGGCGGCACGCTCTTCCTCGACGAGATCGGGGAGATGCCGCTCAGCATGCAGACGAAGCTCCTGCGCGTCCTCCAGAACGGCGAGGTCCGGCCGGTGGGCAGCGAGCGGACGCACGCCGTCGACGTCCGCATCATCGGCGCCACGCACCGCGACCTCGAAGCCATGGTCGCGGCCGGCACGTTCCGCGAGGACCTGTTCTACCGGCTGAACGTCGTGTCGATCCGGGTCCCGCCGCTCCGCGAGCGCACCGCGGACATCCCGCTGCTGGTCGCGCACTTCGTGGAGAAGCACGCCGAGGGACGGAAGCCGAAGGTCACGCGCGCCGCCCTGGACCGGCTCGTCGCCTTCCCCTGGCCGGGCAACGTGCGCCAGCTGGAGAACGAGATCCGTCGGGCTTTCGTGCTCGCGGACGACCGGATCGACGTCGCCGAGCTGTCCGAGGAGGTCGCCCGAGGCGGCCCCGGCGCGGCCCGCAGCGCGGGTCTGGGGCTCAAGGCGCGGGTCGACGCTCTGGAGGCGCAGCTCGTCCGGGACGCCCTGGACCGCACGAAAGGAAATCAGACCCGGGCCGCCGAGGCCCTGGGAATCTCGCGTTTCGGGCTCCAGAAGATGATGCGTCGCCTCGGGATCCGCGTCGCGCCCTCGTGAGGGCTGGACAGCCCGCACGAGGCGAAGTATTCAGCGAGTCCCAATCGGGGTCGTAGCTCAGCTGGGAGAGCGCATCCATGGCATGGATGAGGTCAGGGGTTCGATCCCCCTCGACTCCACTTCTTTTCTCGTCGCTCTCGTGAGCGCGCCCAGCCGAACGTGCCGGGAGTGCGTGCGGTCGAGCGGCCCGGTGCGCGCGCGCGCGGCCCGTCATCGCGCGCGCACGCGCCGTGACGTAGCTGGCGACCCAACATTGACCGCGAATCTGCGCGCGCACGAGCGCGCGTGCGCAGGCGCGTTGCTTGCGTTGGGGCGGGGCGAATGCTGGGCGAGCTCACGCACGCGCATCGCGCGTTGCGGTCGCCCCCGCTTTCTCACCGCCCGAACCACCATCATGCGCTCGTCGCTTCGCTCCGTGTCCGTCGTCTCGTTCCTCGGCCTCCCCGCGCCGGAGGGCGTCGATCGACCTCGTCGGAGCGCTCTCGCGCGGCTCGCGGGTGGGCGCGGATGACGATGACCATGCAGCTCGAGAGCGCGCTGACGTTCGGACTCGACCTGAACGATCGGTTGGGAGGCCGCGTGTGGATGACGCTGGCGCTGGCGGCGCTGGTCACACACGACGAGGGGCTCGTCGTGTGTGACATTCATTTGGGCGTCATCTGCGCTACCCCGCGAGCGGTAGACTTGCTTGCGCGCCTGGGGATGGGCCCCGACCGCGTGCTGCCGGAGTCCGTGGTGGAGATCGTGAGCGCTCAGATGGCCGCCGGTGATCCTCGCCGCAGCGATGTGCTTTCCGCGGCCGATGGCGTCGTGGCAGTGGCGCTCCGTGCCTGCGCGCTGGAGGGTCTGCCCGGCAGCGCGCAGATCGCGGTCTTCGTGAGGGAGGAGCAGCCATGAGAGCGCTGTGTGCCTCCGTCGCGTTCGTGATCCTGAGCGCTTCGTCCTCGGCGTTCGCCGACGATCCTCCGCTACCCCCCGCGCCCGTCGACGAGGAGGCCGATCTCGCGCGCCAGCA
>JAYTHX010000304.1:0-31778 GCA_043732195.1 Polyangiaceae bacterium | reverse complement strand
CTTTCGTCTTCGATGTGGCGAGGGGACCGCTCACAGGGTGGTCCCTCTATCTTAGCCGCCCTCTGCCGCCCTTTGGCGCACGAAACTGAGGAGAAAGTCGAGGGCCACGCGGTTCTGGCCGCCTTCGGGGATGATCACGTCCGCGAAGCGCTTCGAGGGCTCCACAAAGGCCAGGTGCATGGGCCGGACGCTCTCGTAGTACTGCTTGCGGACCTGGCCGAAGGTCCGGCCGCGATGCTCGATGTCCCGGCGGATCCGGCGCATCAGCCGGATGTCGGAGTCGGTGTCGACAAAGAGCTTCACCTCGAAGCGCGAGCGCAGGCGGTCGTCGGCGAGGACCAGTATCCCCTCGACCACGATGACCGGGGCCGGCTGGAGCTTCAGGCCCTCCTTGGCGCGGTCGTGGGTGGCGAAGTCGTACGTGGGCCGGACGATGGCCTCGCCGGTCCGCAGCTGGTCGAGGTGCGTCGTGAGCAAGTCGAGCTCGAGCGCGTCCGGGTGGTCGTAGTTCACCATCTCGCGCTCGCTGAGCGGGAGGTGCGACTGGGACCGATAGTAGTGGTCTTGCTGGAGCAGGATGCCTTGGCCGACCGGCAGAGCCTCGAGGATCGACCTGGCGATCGTGCTCTTGCCCGAGCCGGATCCCCCCGCGATGCCCAGAACGAGAGGCGGCTTGAAGCGCGGGGTCGCGGTCACGGCGCCCTGGTTAGCACACGCAGGCGCGCGGGATCGACGCTACTTGGCAGCGACGAGCCAGGCGAGCGGCCGCCGATACGTGCTCACCATGCGATCGCTCGGAATCTCGTGGCCCATGCCGGGGACGAGGCGGACGCGCACGGGCACTTCGTTCTTCTTCAGCGTGTCGCCGACGCGCACCGTGTTCTGCGCCACGCCGTCGTTCTCGCCGGTGAGGAGATAGACGCGACGGACCTTGCGCTTGTCCTTGTCGAGCGCCTCGGTGACGTCACCGCCCCAGTACTGGTCACTCGCGCCGAGGATGAGCCACTTCGTCCAGGTGGTCTGGTCCTTGAGGCCGACCTGCATGGCGATGAACGCGCCCTCGCTGAAGCCGATGAGCACGTTGCCGCGGCGCGTGACGCGGCCCTTGTACTTTGCACGGAGCGCGGTGATCGTGCTGTCGATGGTCTTCTGCGCTTCGCCGGCGCCGCTCGACCACGTGCGGCCGCCGTTCTCGTTGGCGCCGGGGCCCGCCGGGCAGACCACCCAGCCGAACTGGGTCCCGACCTTCGCCCACTTGCGGCAGTCCTCGGCGGGGTTCCCGCCGCGGCCGTGGAGATACATGAGGATGGGCCGCGGGCCCTTCGCACGCGGCTTGAAGTAGAACGCGTCCGCCGCGCCCTCGATCTCGAGCTTGAGCGGCTCCCCCACCGCGGCCCCGGTCTTCGCCAGGGCGACCCGGGGCAGGACCAGCAGCGCCAGGGCTACCGCGCACGCCACCGCGAGCCGCAGCGCCACGCGGACGACGATGGGGGCGGCTCCGAGAGCTGCGAAGTGTCGACAATTACGGGCCATCGGGGGGATCGGAGAGCGCAGCATAGTCGACGAAGCCCGCCGAGCAAGGGATACAGTCGTGGCAGGAGTTGCGCGGCCGACCGCGAGCTAGACCGCGCGCTGCGCGAGGAGCGCGGCGCCGACGCGCTCACCGAGCACGCGGGCGGCGTCGTCGGAGGCGGGCCACGGCACGGTCTCCTCGGTGCGCCGCAGGTTCGTGCCGTCGGGCTCGCACACGAATGCGCGCAGATGGAGCTGCGGACCGCCCACGCCTTCCTTGCGCTCGCCGTACGCGCCGAGCGGCGTCTTGCAGTCACCCTCGAGCGCCACCATCACGCCTCGCTCGGCGGCGACGCAGCGGCTCGTGAGCTCGTCGTGCAGCGCGATGAGCACGCCCTTGGTCACCTCGTCGTCCAGGCGGCACTCGATGCCGAGCGCGCCCTGCCCCACCGCGGGGAGAGAGATCTCGGGCGAAAGCACGTCGGTCGCGCGGTGCTCGAGGCTCAGGCGAATCAGGCCGGCGCGCGCGAGGACGATCGCGTCGGCCTCGCCTTCGTCGACCTTGCGGAGGCGTGTGTCCACGTTGCCGCGCAGCGGGATGATCTCGAGATCGGGCCGCGCAGCGCGCAGGCTCACGGCGCGGCGCAGGCTGCTGGTCCCGACGCGCGCGCCCTTCGGCAGCTGATCGAGACGACCATGCCTGGGCGAGACCAGCACGTCGCGCGGGTCCTCGCGCGACGGGATGCACGCGATGAAGAGCCCGTCGGGCAGGACGCCGGGGACGTCCTTGATCGAGTGCACCGCGAGATCGGCGCGGCGCTCGAGGAGCGCCTCCTCGATCTCCTTCACGAAGAGCCCCTTGCCTCCCACCTCGGAGAGCGGACGGTCCTGGATGCGATCGCCGGTGGTGACGACCTGGAGCTCGACGGCCTCGAGCTCGGAGTGCGCCGCCTGGAGGCGCTTCACGAACGCGCGGCACTGGGCGAGGGCGAGCTGAGAGCGCCGGGTGGCATACGTGAGCTTCATCGCGGATCGCACGATACGCGTCTCGCGGTCAGTGGGGGAGACGCTTCTCGCTCGCTTCGGCGGCGACGGGCGCCTGGCTGGAGCCGTCGGTGCGCATGGTGCGCGAGTCCCGGACGCCCTCCTCCGCCGACTCGGGCGCCTTCGGCAGATCGAAGAGGTGGTGCAGCGCCTCGACGAGATCCCCTGCGTCACTCGAGGAGGCCGCGGCCTTGAGACGCGTGGTGGGTGCGTGCAGCAGCTTGTTCGTCGCGCTCTCCATCATCTGGAGCAGCGCGGCGCGATCGCCCTCGGTGAGGTGCTTGAGGCGCTGGCCGAGGCTGCGCTCCAGCTCGGCGACCAGCACGCCGCGCGTGCGTGCCCGGAGCGCGACCACGGTGGGGTTCACGTTCAGGCCGCGTGCCCACGCCGCCCACTCGGCGAGCTCGGCGTCGACGATCACCTCCGCAGCGGTGACCTCCTTCTGCCGGAGCTTCATGTTCTCGGCGACCTCGGCCTCGAGGTCGTCGATGTTGTACACGTACACGTTGTCGAGCTTGTGGACCTCGGGGTCGATGTTGCGCGGCACCGCGATGTCGATCAGGAAGAGCGTCTTGCCCTTGCGCTGCTTCATCACGCGCTTGACGAGGTCCTTCGTGATCACGAACGTCTTGCTGGACGTGCTCGCGACCACGACGTCGGAGATGACGAGCTCGGCCTCGAGCTGATCGAGGGGCGCGGCCGTCCCGCCGAACGTGGCGGCCAGCGTGGCGGCGCGATCGAAGCTGCGGTTGCAGACGCGGATCGACTTCGCGCCCTTGCCGAGGCTCTTCGCGGCCTGCTCCGCCATCTCGCCCGCGCCGACCAGCAGCACGGTGCTCGACCCGAGATCGCCGAAGATGTGCTTCGTGAGGTCGACGGCGACGCTCGAGATGCTGACGATGCCCGCGCCCAGCTGGGTCTCGGTGCGCACGCGCTTGGCCACGGTGAAGGCGCGATGCACGCAGCGCGAGAGGTGGCTGCGGAGCGCGCCGGCCGCCACCGCCGCGTCGTACGCGTCCTTCACCTGGCCGAGGATCTGCGGCTCGCCGAGCACCATCGAGTCGAGGCTGGCGGCGACGCGGAAGATGTGGCGGACCGCGGCATCGCCGCTCTTCTCGTAGAGCCACTCCGAGAGGTCGTCGACGCTGGAGGCGCCGATCTGATCGCGCAGCGCCTCGCGGATGGCGCGCGACGCGGCACGCGTGGAGTCCTCGAGGTTCGGGCCGGGCCTGGGCAGCGCGATGACCTCGACGCGATTGCACGTCGAGAGAAACATCGCCTCCTCGAGCTCGGGCCGCGCGGTGAGACGCGCCAGCAGCTCGGGAAGCACCTCGCTGCCCGCGGCGAAACGCTCGCGGACATCGACCGGCGCCGTCTTGTGGGAGACGCCGACGACGACCACCGGCAAGCTCAAGGGAGCACCGCCGGGGTGACGACGCCCGAGGCGGGCGCGCTGATGGCGGCGACGGCCGGCGGCGGCTCCTTGCGCACGAGATAGAGGATGAGGACGAGGACCGCGAAGCCGAAGCCCGCGATCGTGCCGTACGCGGCGCGGCGCCCGCGCCAGCCTGCGGCCGCGCGCAGGAAGAGCACGCCCGCGATGACGAACCACGTCACGTAGCCGAAGACCGCACGGAGGATCTCGCTCGTACCGCCCATCTCCACGCGCCGCGCCCAGACCGTGCCGGTGATGATGCCGATGGTGAGCAGCGGGAAGCCAGCGAGCAGGAAGCGATGCTCGGCGCGATCGAGCGCGTCGAGCGGGGGAAGGCGGCGCGACATGCCGTCGATGCGCTTCGATTTCACGAACCGCTCCTGCGCGAGGTAGAGCGCAGCTGCCGAGAACGCGAGGCCGAAGAGCGCGACGCCGACGAGGTTCGCCGTGACGTGGAACGGCAGCAGGAAGCTCTTGATGCCCTCGCCGGGCTCGGCGCCGCCGCCGACGAAACGCGAGGCCATGAGCGAGGTGAGCGCGAGCGGCGCGACGAACGCGCCGGCCACCTCGATGCGCAGCCGGCGGCGCGCAATAACGTAGGCCACGCCCATGAGCATCGACGCGACGCTCATCGGGAAGTGGATGCCCTCGACCGGGCACACGCGGAGGACCAGCGAGGCGACGCAGATGTGCGCCGCGTGAAGCACGGCGCCGAACGCGATGAGCCGCGCGCCCAGCCTGCCGACGTCTCCCTTGCCGTTCACGAGGAAACGGAGAAACACCACCGTCGCCGCGACGTACGTCGCGCACGTGAGGAAAAACAGGAGGTTGGCAGACGTCTCGCTCACAGGGTCCCTTCGACGAACCGCTGGAGGAGCTCCTCGTCGTTCCGGGGGCCCGCGCCGATGTCGGTGCGCCCGCCGCGCGCCTTCATGCGCTCGGGCGAGAGCAGGTGCTCGGCAAACGAGCAGGTGGCCGTGCCCATCCAGCCGGGAACGATGTCGTAGGCGTTGTCGCCCAGGATCATCGAGTTCTCGAGGAGCTCGGCGCCGACCTCGTCGAGCGCGCGCTTCGGCTTGACCTTGCCGATGATCTTGCGGTCGTCGTTGGCGCCGGTGACCTCGGTGACGATGCGAACTGCCTCCTCCACCTTGTAGCGGCGACCTTCCACGAGCAGGATGAGCTCACTGGCCACGAGATCGATCTTTCCGTCGATGCCCCACTGGTCGACGGCCGATTGAGGAAAGAAGACTCGGTTCTGCATGGGAAGCGCCTCGAAGGATACCACGGCCGCCAGCACGGGCCGCGTTCTCGCGGCCTACGAGGCGATCGTGGATCTGGCCACCGGGCCCCTGGCGCCGGAGGCCAAGCGCATGCGTGAGGCCTTCGTGAAGCGGACCGGCGCGTTCGGGCCGGAGGACCCCTGGTTCGAGCCCCGGAGTCGGGCCTTCTGGGACGACGCGCTGACCGCCCAGGGCTTCGCGACGCTCGCCGCGCCCCACCTCGGCGAGGAGCTCGCGGCGGCGAGCCGCCGGTTCGCGCGCGCGCACCGCGGCGTGTTCGTGGTGGAAGAGGTCGACGAGCGCGGCGCGCACCTGCTCGACCTGTGGTCGGGCGCGGAGCTGCTGGTGCGCCACCTCGACGAGGCGCAGGCGGTGACGTTCCAGCACGCGGAGGGCCCGCTGGACGGCCGCGTGGTCGCCGATCCCGACGGCACGCTGTTCGTCTTGCCGGGCGCGCTGCACCACGGGCCCGACGCGCTGGCCCCGCTCGAGCCGGTGCTCGCTGCGGCACGGCAGCGCGAGATGGCGACCGAGGCGGTGCTCGATGCGCTGTTGCGGATGGAGCTCGTGTTCCGGAGCTCGTCGCGCGTGAAGGCGGGATTCGCGTACCGGGTAGAGAGCCTTTCGCGCGCGCGCTCTGGGTAGTATAGGCCCGAGAGATGCCGCCCCCGCCGACCTTCGACGTGCGCCTTGCCCGCGCGCGCATGCTCTCGCCGAACGTGCGCGAGCTCGGCTTCGAGCGCGTCGACCCCGCGGCCGGCGCGTTCACGTTCCAGGCGGGGCAGTGGGTGAGCCTCGTGCTCCCGCTCGCAGAGGGCGAAGCGCGGCGCGCGTACTCGGTGGCGTCCCCGCCGGATGCCTCGCCGACGTTCGAGGTCGCGGTCACGAAGGTCGAGGGCGGCCCCGGCTCGATGTACCTGCATGCCCTGCCGCTGGGCAGCGTGATCCGCGTGATCGGCCCGCAGGGCTTCTTCACACGCGCCCCGCTGGCGAACCACCCTTCCCTCTTCGTCGGTACGGGCACCGGCTTCACGCCGCTGCGCAGCATGATCCGCGCCGCGCTGGCGGCGGGTGAGACGACCCCCATGCGCGTGCTCTTCGGCGTGCGCCACGAGGAGGACCGCCTCTACCGCGACGAGCTCGAGGCGCTGTGCGTCGCGCATCCCAACTTGCGTGCAGACTACACTATCTCGCAGCCGGGCGCAGACTGGCCGGGCCTACGCGGCTACGTGCAGACGCACGTGGAGGAGGCGTGGCGAGAGCTGGAGAAGAGCGGCCCGCCGCATGTCTACATCTGCGGGCTGGAGCGGATGGTCGGTGTGGTGCGGGATCTGCTGAGGAAGCAGATGCTGATCGATCGCAAGCAGGTCCATAGCGAGCGATACGACTGATCCCCCTCTGCTTTTCGAGACAGGTCAGAATCCCTTCCGCGCGAATGCCTTGTCGCCCGCTTCGACTTCCTTCTTCGAATTCGTCACGATGCACATCGCCGTCTGCTTGCGCACGTTGATGACTCGCAGCTCCGCGAGGACCTCCTCGGGAAGGCGCGACGCGTCGCGCGGCTTGGGGACATCCTCGGTCGCCGCGGGTGAGTCGTCCTCGAGGGCGATGCGCTTGGCCGACGTGCCCGTCGTCTGCGAGGCGTGCCACGCGTCACCCTTGCGGATCACGAAGAGACGGTTGCCGGGCTTCACGCCCGCCTCGTCGCCCTTGTCGATGAACACGATCTGGTTCTGACCGAACAGGCCGTGCGGCTGCACGCTCGTGAGAATGCTCGCCGTGAGATCCTTCTCGTTGCGCGCCGGCGGCACCACCTCGAAGCGACGCGTGACCGGTCCCACGCGCGCGCCACGCTCGATGGCGTCGATCGCCTCGGTGATGATGGCGCGCGCGATGCGGTCCTTCGGGTTCCACTGGTTGACGCGCGCGGTGCCCTGGATCTCGATGAGCTTGCCGCCGCCGATGCTGCGCACCGGACGATAGATGGTGAGCTCCTGGCCGACCTTGAGGTCGTGCGCGGTCGAGATACGCAGGTACACTTCGTCGTGGTCGGTGAGGATCATCTTCTCCTCCGGTGACCCCGAGATCTCGCCCCAGTTGTTCGTGTCGTCGTCGATGTAGCCCTCGGTCCGCAGGAAGATCGTGTCCGGCGGGACCTGGCGACGGCGATCGACGAGCCCGCTCGCCGCGGTATCGACCGCCGCGATCTGGGTGCTGGCGCCGCGCAGGCGCACCTGATCGCCGGGGAAGATCCAGTGCGGGTTCTGGATCTGCGGGTTGAACGCCCAGATCCGCGGCCACTGGTACGGGTTGCGGAAGTAGTGATCGCAGATGTCCCAGAGCGTGTCGCCGCGGCGCACGAGGTGCGTGCCGGGGTTGCCCGACGAGCCGGTCACGCCGCCGCCGCCGAGCGTGAACGAGCCGTTCTCGCTACCGTGCGCGGTGCCGGGGGCGCCTGCGCCGTTGCGGAAGTCGAACGTGTCGCGCTCGTTGCCGGTGATCGGCTTCGACGAGGAGAACTGCGCGTTGCCGCCGCCGAGCGTCCCGCCCGGAGGAACCGGAGCGACGCCGCCGGGGAAGAACGTGGTCGTGCTGCTGCTGCCGGTGACGGTCGAGCCGCCGGTCGCAGGCGCGGTGTTGTTGCCAGCGCCGTTGCTCACGCCGCCGGCCGACGTGCCGCCGGCGGGGCCGCCGGGAGGAGGCGGGCTCGTGGTGTTCTGCGCGTGCGCGAGGGTGATCTGCGCCGTGGTCGGGACGAGCAGCGCGAATGCGACCGCGAGAGACCTGATGCTGGGGCGGGCGATGCTCATCGATTTTCCTTCGGTCCCTTCGGCAAGCTACTCGTGGAGCTGGGGATCCGCTTCGCGGCCTCGCTCTTCGGATATTCGGTCTTCAAGCGATCCCAGTACTCGCGCGCGCGCGACGGGGCGCCGAGGCGCTCCTGGCACATGCCGAGCTTCAGCAGCGCGTCGGGCGACTTCTTCCCGCTGCCGAAGCGCGCGAGCACGGCCTCGAACTGCTCGCCGGCGCGCAGGTACTCGCCCTGCGCGTAGTAGGCCTCGCCGCGCCAGTAGATCGCGTTCTCGGCGTACGGGTGGTCGGGCCAGCGCACGAGGAACGCGTTGAGCCCCTCCAACCCGCGGTCGTACTGCTTGCCCTGCACCTGCGCGAGGGCGGTCTCGTAGGCGCTCTTCGCGTCGGGATCGAGGGCGCTGGAGCGGGCGCGCTCGTCGACCGGGCGGATCGCCGAGGAAGGCTCGCTCTCCTCGATCCGCGCACGGCTCCCGGATTTGCCCGCGCGCGGGCGCGGCGAGACCGAGCCGGCGGCGCCGGTGACGCGGATGTCGGGGCGCTCGCTCTTGTCGTTCGGATCCTCGCCGTCGCCGTCGCCGTCGCCAGCGCCGCCGAGCTGCACGACGTGCGGCTGGGTCACGCCAGCGCCCGCGGCGGCTGCGCGGGAGCGTTCGGGCGCGGGCGAGTTCTCGTCGGCGGCGGCGAGCTCGAGGGCGCCCACCCGCGCGTCGACCTTGTCGTGGTCGGCCTCCATCTTGTTCACCTGCTCGCGGAGCTCCGCGAACTGCCGGTCGGCGGCGCTCTCGGGCCGCCCGCAACCGAGGGCGAGCAGGGCGCCCGCAGCAACGACGGCCAGGGCCGGGGAAAGGAGAGAGGGCATCGCCGTCAAGCGTAGGGGTCGGCCCCTTCGCGGGCCAATTTCTGGGTGTCCCCGCCTGGACGGTCGCCCGTTCCTGGGGCACTCTCCTTGGGCGATGGTGGCACCCCGGCGGAAGCTCGATCTCAGGAAGACCCTGTTTCTCCTGCCGAACATGATCACGCTCTCCAGCATCTTCTGCGGGTTCGACTCCATCCGCCTGAGCGGGACGGCGGCCTACGGCGGTACCGGGAACGACGACTATTACCGGGCCTCCCTCCTCCTCGTGTACGCGCTGTTCTTCGACATGCTGGACGGGCGCGTCGCGCGCCTCACGAAGACGCAGTCGGCCTTCGGCCTCCAGATCGACTCGCTCGCGGACGTGATCTCATTCGGCGTGGCGCCGGCGCTGCTCGTCTACAAGTGGTCGCTCTACCAGCTCGGCACGCCCGGCCTCTTCATCTCCTTCCTGTTCGCGGCGATGGGCGCGGTCCGCCTCGCGCGGTTCAACGTGCTGTCGATGGGCGAGGGCGGCAAGCCGACCAAGCCCAGCAAGTACATCGTCGGGCTGCCGGTCCCGGGCGCGGCGGGCATCCTCATGTCCCTGGTGGTGGTGGCGAACCACACGGTGGGCGGCGACCTCGCGGGGCCGAGGTACGTCTACGCGGTGGTCGCGCTCACGGGCTTCCTGGCGTTCCTGATGGTCTCGACCATCCGCTTCCGCTCCTTCAAGGACCTGAAGCTCAACGCTCGCTCGGTCGGGCTCGTCCTGTTCGCGGTGGCCTCGAGCGCGATCGTCTCGCTCCAGACGAAACCGGCATTCGTGTTGCTGTGGCTCCTCGGTTTCTATGTGATCATCGGGGTGGTGGAGACCTTGATCGCCGTTCCGCGCGAGATGGCGCGCAAGCGCCGCGAGGCTCTTGCGGAGGAACGCGAGAGCCTCCCGCCCTCCTGACCCATGCTCGATGACCTCTATCACCTGCGCGAGCGTGCCCGCGCAGCGCTCGCCCGTGGCGACCTCGACGACGCCGCGAACTCCCTCGTGTCCGCTGCCTCGCAGACGCACGTCGCCGAGCACGACTACCTCTCGGTCCTCCGCCCGCTCGCCGAGGTCCTGGCGCGCCGCAACGACCCGCGCAGCGCGCTCACCGTCGTCTGGTACATGGCGTTCTCCGAGAACGACGGATGGAAGCGCGCGATGGCGATGCTCCCTGGCGTGCCGGCGGTCGATCGCGCGCGCACGCTCGCCGCGACGGGCGACATGGCGGGCGCCGCCCGCGAGATGGAGGCCGCGGGCCTGGTCGCCGCGGCGGCGATCTACCGGGAAAAAGCCGATGATTGGCGAGGCGCGCGCGCGCTCTGGTCACGCCTCGCGCAGATCGCCTTGGGCGGCGCCGATGCGTACAACGGCGCGCTCGTGCACTTCAACCTCGCGCGCTGCGCGAAGAAGTGCGGCGACAACCGGCAGGCGCGCGAGGCGAACGTCTCGGCGGTGCGGCTCCTCGAGGAGGCCGCCGACTACTTCGAGAGCGTGGGCCAGCGCGAGCGCGCGTTCGACTGCTTCCAGGTGCTCGTGCAGATCGGCCGCGAGAGCGGGATGTTCGAGGACGTGCTCGAGGGCTTCGTCAACTGCATCCGGATCCTCCGCGAGGACCACCTCAAGTACTTCGCCCTCCAGTACTTCGAGGACGCGCTCCAGGCCGCGCGAGAGCGCAAGGAGCTCTCCGCCGCGGCCACGCTGGCGCGCGAGGCGGCGGACTACGCGCGGGTGCTCGGCATGGCGAGCGCGTCGGCGCACTACGTCATCGTGCAGGCGGAGCTCTGGCGGGACGTCGCGAAGCAGCACCTCGAGCGCGGCGCGCCCCCCGAGATCGCGGAGAACGCGCTGCTCGCGGCGATCCTGGCGTTCGGCGAGGTCGGTCACTACGCGCGCGTCGGTGCGCTCTACGCCGACCTGGCGATGATGGACCTCGAGGAGCAGCGCAAGAAGCACTACGCGCGCGCCGCCAAGCGCTACGACGACGTGCGCGACGAGCCGACCGACACCGCTCCCCTCCCCTCCCACCTCCGTCAAGACAACCACTTCCCGGACGTGTGGCACGTCGATCTCATCGAGTGGGAGCAGCAAGGCAGCGCTGCCGAGTCGTGCGCGGACGTCCTGCTCGACAAGCGCTGGCCCGACCTCATTCGCCGCAAGGCGATGCTCGCGCGGCTCACCGCGTTCGCGGTCGAGAATCGCCCCGAGGACGCGAGCGCGCCCGCCACCGCCGCGCGCGTGCGCCTCGCCGATCAGCTCGCGCAGCTCCAGCTCTACGCGGTGCTCTCGCCGCTCGAGAAGCTCTTCACGCGCCCCGAGCGGCAGACCAAGGTGGCGGTGCTCGCGGCGATGCAGCAGCTGTTCTTCAAGCGCAGCTTCGTCACGGTGCGCACGGGCCTCCGCGACAGCGATCCCGCGGTCGTCGATCAGGCCTCGAAGGCCGTCGAGTCGCTGTATTTCCAGCACGCGTTCGATCCGCTCTCGCGCATCGTCCGCGAGTCGCCGCAGCCCAACGTGCGGGCGTCGGCGCTGCGGGCGCTGGCGCGCGTCGACACGATGGAGGCGGCGGAGTTCCTGCTCGGCGTCCTCGAGCACGGAGCGCCTGCCGATCGGACCGCCGCGCTCGACGGCCTGAAGCGCTCGCGCGGCGCGCGCTTCATCGAGCTCGCGCGCAGCGCGATGCACACGACCGCGCCCGAGGTGCAGACCGCGCTGCGCGAGGTCCTGCGCTCGCGCGGCATCGCCGCCTGACCGTCGGGCCGTGGCGCGCGCCTCGCAGACTCTTCGCCACGGGCTCGGTGGCGCGCTGGCAGCGAGCCTGCTGCTCGTCGTCCGGCTGGGTCGTGCACAGCCTGCGCCGGAGCCGGCCGCGGAGCCGGCGCTGCCCGTCGCGTTCGAGATCGTCACGAACGACGACTGCGCCGCCGAGCGCTTCCGCGCTGCGCTGACGACGGGGGTCCGCCGGCCCTTCGCGCTGCGTGAAGAGGCCCCGACGGAGCTGCGTCTGCGCGTGACCCTCGGGAGCGGCGGCGCGCTGGCGGCGGACGCCTCGTTCGAGGGAGCGTCGGGCAGCGCGCAGCGATCGCTGCGCGGCTCGTGCAACGAGATCACCGCGGCGCTCGCGCTCGTCGCGGCGACGTGGCTCGAGGCCGAGCCCCGCCTCGAGCCGGCTCCCGCGGCAACCGCGACGCCCGCGATCACGCCGTCGGCGTCCGGCGCACCTGCCCCGCCCGCGCCGCCTGCCCCGCTGGCGACGGCGCGCAAGCGGTAGGCGATCGGTGGGCGCGGGGTCGCGAGCGTCGGCCTCGTGAGCGGGCCGGCGTTCGGCGCGGCGCTGGCGTTCGCGCACGAGGGAGCACGCATCGAGCTCCGCGCTGCGCTCGCGGGGGCGCTCGGCACCGACATGCTGACGAACAGCACCGCGCACTACGCGTGGCTCACCGCGCCGCTCGATGGCTGCGCGCACGCGTTGACGGGTCGCACCGTACGGCTCGCGGGATGCGTGCGGGTATGGCGCATGCTCCGTCGCTTCGGCGTCTCCACCGCCCGGGTCGACGAGGCCGTCTCGCGCGTGTTCGACGTGCTCGTCCGTCGCCTCGACGACGTGGTCCCGGGCAAGGAGCAGGCGTTCCTCATCCAGGTGAGCGCGCGCGTCGCCTCGGAGCTCCGTCGGGCGGACGCGCGACGAGCGCGGGTCGAGGAGCTCGCCGCCGAGCAGACCCCCGAGGTCCCCTCGCCCGAGCAGCTCTTCGAACAGCAGGTCGGCGTCGGGCGTCGCGACGGCGCCCGCTCGGATCCTCTCTGTCCGGTGAGACCTCGCGAATTGGGGCTTCTGCAACCTCCAGAGCAGCGCGAGCCTCCAGAGCGAAGACACCTCCCCTCGTCGTTGAGGATCTTCACCGTTCGCGGAGGGGCACCGGCGGCTCCCACGCGCACGCCGTACGCTCACGCGCACCCGCGCTAGTCGGAGTCGGGGCGGACCGTGGCGGCGGTCTCGGTGGGGACGCTCTCGTCGAGGATCTTGCGGAGCTTCACGACGCTGTCGGTGTCGCCCATCACGATGAGCGTGGCGCCGCCCTCCATGATCAGCTCGGGGTCGGGGTTGTAGATGAAGGTCCGAGCCTTGTCGCGGACGGCGATCACCAGCAGCTTCGTCTCGCGGCGGATCGGGCTGTCCTTGAGAGAGGTGCCGACATAGCTCGACGCCTCGGGGACGAGGCACTCCTCGATGCGGAAGTTCTTCGTCTTGTCGCGCAGCATCTGGTCGAGGAACTCGTTGACCTCGGGGCGCACGAGCTCGCTCGCCATGCGGCGCCCGCCGATCATCGCGGGGTTGACCACCGAGGTGGCGCCCGCCTTCACCATCTTCGCGCCCGCGTGATCCTCGACGATCTTGCTGACGATGCGCGCGCTCGCGTTGAGGTAGCGCGCGCTGAGCGTGACGAAGAGGTTGTCCTTGTCGTGCGTGAGCGCCGCCACCACGCCGCGCGCTCGCTCGATGCCGGCGGCGACGAGCGTGTGATCGTCGGTGGCGTCGCCGTGGACGTAGAGCATGCGCCCCTTCTGGACGTCCTCGGACAGGCGCTCGAGATGATGCAGATCGCGGTCGATGACCACGAACGGCGTGCCCGTCGCGACGAGCTCCTCGATGACGTGCTTGCCGGTCGACCCCGCGCCGGCGACGACGACGTGCCGCGAAAGCTTCGCGATGGCGTTGCGCATTCGATTCCTCCGGAGGACCTGACCGATGACGCCCTCGACCAGGAGGGCGGTGAGATTGCCTTGAGCGTACGCGAGGGCGCCGACGCCGCTGACGATGAGCGCGATGGTGAGGGGCCGAGCGCCGGGCACCTCGTGCATCTGCGCGAGCTCACCGAACCCGACCGTCGAAAGCGTGATGACGGTCATGTACGCGCACTCGGTGAAGTTCCACCGGCCGTGCCCGAGCATCCAGTAGCCCGTAGCCCCGACCGCGACCAACGTCACGAGCACGAGCAGCGCGACGAGGAGTCGGCGCAGGGACGCGTTCACGCGGATGAGTCTAACCTACTTGGGCGGCGCGACCAGATCCGCGAGCGCCGAGCCGAGCTCGGGGTAGACGAACGCGAAGCCGGAATCCACGAGGCGCTTGGGAACGGCGCGCTGTCCGGTCAGGAGCGCGTCGGCGCGGTCGCCGAACGCCAGCTTCACCGCAAACGACGGCACGCGCAGCCTGGCCGGGCGGCCGAGCGACTCGCCGAGCACCCGGGCGAACGTCTCCATCGTGACGGGCTCGGGCGCCGTGACGTTGAAGGCCCCGGCGAGCGTGCTGTCGAGGGCGTGCTCGAGCGAGCGCACGGCGTCGTCGATGTGCACCCAGCCCATGTATTGTGCACCGGTTCCGACGGGGCCGCCGAAGAAGACCCGGAACGCGGGGAGCATCCTGGTGAGGATCCCGCCATCACGGCCGAGCGCGAGCCCCATGCGCGGATGGCAGACGCGCACCCCCGACTCGCCGGCAGCCGCGGCCGCGCTCTCCCATTCGACGCAGAGCTGGGCCAGAAAATCGTCACCGGCGGGGGCGTCCTCGGTCAGGATCTGGTCGCCGGCGGCGGTCCCGTAGTACCCGACCGCGGACCCGCTGACGAAGACGCGCGGCTTGCGCTCGGCCCGAGAAATGGCCAGGGCGAGCAGCTCGGTGGAGCGGATCCGGCTCGACCGCAGCGTCTCGCGCCGTTCGGGGGTCCAGGCCCCCGCGAAGATGCCGGCCCCGGCGAGGTGCACGACCGCGTCGGCGCCGTCGACGACGCGTGACCAATCGCCCGCTTTTTCTGCGGTCCACGTGACCAGCTCCACCTTCCCGGAGCCGCGGAAACAGGCCGGGCGCGGCCCCAGTTCGCAGTGGTGGTGCTTCTCCTGGACGCGGCGGCTGAGGACGACCACGTCGTCACCGCGTTCCGTGAGCGCCATGACGAGCGAACGTCCGATGAAGCCGGTTCCGCCGCTGACGACAACTCTCAAGGCCCTCCTACGATGCCGGCCAACGGGTTTCCGTCCCACCTTTTGATGGTCCGCCCCACGAGGGCGCTAAGCTGAACCTCGATGAGCGTGAGACCTCGAGCCGTCGCCGCCCTGGCTGTCGCGCTCGCTCTGTCGGGCTGCAAGCTCCGAACGACCGAGGACGCCGAAGCGAAGCACGACGTCGCCTGGCTCGCCGAGGAGTCGTCTCCGCGAGCGGTGGCCTCGCTCGGCCGACTCGCGGACTCCGAGCCCCAGGCGGTGGCGGCGCTCGAAAAGCGCTCCTCGATCGACGTGAACGCGTACATCGCGGCGTGGGAAGCGGTCACGCGGAGCGCCCCGTGGGGCACCGAATTCCTGCGCAAGGCGCTGGCAGATCCGACGCGATCCGACACCGCGGCAACGGCGCTTCCTCGTCGCGATCCGCGGCTCATCCCCTTCGTTCCCGACCTCGAGGGCGCGGTGGTGCGGCTCTCGGCGGGTCACCGCGGCAGCGTGGTGGCAGGGGTGCTCGCCAGCATCGGACCCACCGCCCATGCGCAGGTGGAGCGGCGCCTCGTGGACCCGAAGACGCGCGGCGCGATGTGCGACGGCATCGCGCTGCCCGAGGCGAGCGGCGATGCGAAGTCGATCGTGCTCGCGGTGCCGGCGGAGGGGCGGGATCATGCGTCGTGCGTCGACGTGGTGCTGATGATGGCGACCACCGAGAACGTGGTGCTCGAATGGCTGGCGCTGCACGCCGAGCCAGGGCTCCTGACGGCGACCGCGAAGAGCACGCTGCCCTGCCCGCGCGTCGGCCTGATCTGGCAGAAGGGGCTCGCCGAGCGGCCCGTCGAGACGCACGCCGCGCTCACCGTGCCCCTCCAGCTCTCGCTGCGCCGCTGCGCCGTCGCGCTCGACCCGATCGTGTCCGTTCTCCTCGAGAAGACCCCGCGCGCGAGGGACTGCATCATGCAAGCCATCGATCCCTACTCGGGCGAGCTCACCGACCTGAAGGCCACGTGCAAGTCGCTGCGGGGCGGCTGGGTGAACGGCGAGAGCGGACGCATCCGCGATCGCGCCGCCGACGCGCTCGCGCACGGCTGCCGCTACGTGAAGTGAACTGACGTGACGTGAGCGGCGACTAGAGGCCGAGGTGGCCGGTGAACGGCGCGTTCGACTTCACGTCGAAGACCGGGAAGTTTGTGCGCAGGAGCGCGTGCCCGAAGACGTTGAGGCGGCCACCGAAGTCGGCGCGCAGGGCCGGCGTGGCGGAGAAATCGAAGCCGCCCGCGCCCGCGCTCACGTCGAAACCGACGTACGGCGTGACGGAGAGCGTCGGCCCGGCGAGATCGTAGAGGAAGAAGCCGACCTCGTTGCGTACGCCGCACTGCCCGCCGACGCTGCCGCTCTGGGTCATCGCGAACCTGGGCTTGCCCTCGAACGTGGCCGCCGGCATCGGCTGCCACACGCCGTGCTGATAGATGACGCCGAACGCGGCGGTGCTCTTGATCGACGCGCCAGCCTGGAGATGCGTCTGCGCGAGCACGTCGACATCGCACTCGAGGAGGACGCGGAAGCGCACCGTCTCGATGACGGGCACCCAGCCGATCCACTGGACGGGCAGCACGTACGGCTCGGTCTCGAAGAGCGTGACGCTGATCGCCGGCATGCGAAAATGCTTCTTGAGCGTCTCGCGGTAGGCCCGGTTGCGATCGATGTCGATGCTGGTCCTGGTGTCGACGGTCAGCGAGAACGAGGCCTCGAGCGTGCCCTTGGCGTTCGCGTCGAAGCGGTCGACCTGCCCGTCGCGGATGCCGATCGAGAGATCGACGGACGGCTGGAAGTGCACCTGCGCACGGTCGAGGCGGACGGTGCGATCGATCTGGAGCTCGGAGACCGGTAGCAGCATGGTCGGGTCGTGAAACGTGGTGTGCACGTCGGCGAGCGTCTTCTCACCGACGGTGATGTCGAGACCGCTGCCCGCGGGGGCGGCGTTGCCGTTGCTCTGCGGCGAGAGGCGGATGGCCGAGGGCACGAGGTCGTGGATGGTGTGGAGCGAGCCGCGCTTGACGGCGTCGCTGAGGGAGGCCTCCTCGGTCTCGATGGCGATGTGCCCGTCGTCGATCACCGAGGCGGAGGTGGCGCGGCGGAGGAAGCCGAACTTGTTGTCGGCGGTGCGCTGCGGAGCGCCGACGAGCACCTTGCCGGCGCTCTCGAGCATCTTCTCGTTGCCGGCCCTGGCGATGACGAGGCGCGTGGCCTCGACCTTCACGTTCCCGTTGATGCCGCCGTGCCCTTCGACGAGCGCGTCCGACGAGAAGTCGGCGCTCTCGTCAGCGGTCGCCTCCTGGGAGGCGCAGGCGGCGAGGGTCAGGCAGGCCGCGAACACGCGTAGGCGCTTCAACGAGAACAGGCAGAGCACCGTTTATACCGCCCGGAGCGGAACGCTAACCCATTGAAACCAGATAGCGATCCCCTTTGCAAGGTGTGCGAGGGTGGTCAGGCATCCCACCAGCTCAGCCCCCCAGGTACGCGTCCTGGATCTCCTTGTTCGCCGCCAGGTCCTTCGCGTCGCCGCTGAGCGCGATCTCGCCGGTGCGCAGGACGTACGCGCGCTTCGCGGTCTTCAGCGCGATGCGGGTGTTCTGCTCGACGACCATGATCGTCACGCCCGACGCCGCGATCTCGCGGATGGCCGCGAAGATCTGCTGCACCAGCTTCGGCGCGATCCCGAGCGACGGCTCGTCGAGCAGGAGCAGCTGCGGGCGCGCCATCAGCGCGCGACCGATGGCGAGCATCTGCTGCTCGCCGCCCGAGAGCGTGCCGCCCTCCTGGGTCATGCGCTCGCCGAGGCGGGGAAAGAGCTTCGTCACGTCGTCGATGGTCTCTTTCATCGTCGGCTTGTGACGGTGGAGGTACGCGCCGAGCTCGAGGTTCTCGCGCACGGTGAGGCTCGGGAAGATGGCGCGGCCCTCGGGCGCGAGCGAGATGCCCGCCTCCACGAGATCTTCCGTCGACCTGCCCGAGACCTTCTGGCCCGCGAAGCTGATGCTGCCGCTGGCGAGCGGCAAGAGCCCCATCACGCTCTTCAGCGTGGTGGTCTTGCCGGCGCCGTTCGCGCCGATGATGGCGACGATCTCGCCTGGGAACACCTTCAGGCTGATGCCCTTCAGCGCCTTGATTCCGCCGTAGGAGACGCGCACGTCGTCGAGCTCGAGGAGCGGCGCGCCGGCGGCGAGCGTGGCCTGCGGCCGCGTGGGGTGCTTGACGTGCATCAGGCCATCTCCGCCTTCCCCGCCCGAGGCGCGTCTTCTTCGTCGTCCTCGCCGAGGTACGCGGCAAGCACCTTGGGGTGCGCGCGCACCTCGTCGGCGTTGCCGTGGGCGATGGTCTCACCGTGATCGAGGACGTGGATCTCCTCGCACACGCCCATGACCACCTGCATGTTGTGCTCGACCAGCACCACCGAGAGATCGAACGTGTCGCGCAGCCAGCGGATCTGCGTCTTCAGTCCCTCGGCCTCGCCGTAGTTCATGCCGGCCGCCGGCTCGTCGAGCAGGAGCAGCTTCGGCTTCAGCATCATGGCGCGCGCGATCTCGAGGCGGCGCTGGTTGCCGTACGGGAGCGAGGTGGAGGGCTCCTCGGCAACGTCCTGGAGGTCGAACACGCGCAGCAGCTCCATGGCGCGCTCGTTCATCTGCTCCTCGTCCTCGTAGTGCGCGGGCAGGCGGAGGACGGCGGCGGCGAGGTGCGCCTTCTTCTGCAGCTCGCACGCGACGAGCAGGTTCTCGATCACCGTGAGCTGCGCGAAGAGGCGGATGTTCTGGAACGTGCGCGCGACGCCCACCGCGGCGATCTGCGCGGGCTTCAGCGGCTTCAGATCCTTGCCGGCGAAGGTGATGCTGCCGACGTCCTGCTTGTAGACGCCCGTGATCAGGTTGAAGACCGTGGTCTTGCCCGCGCCGTTCGGGCCGATGAGCCCGAAGATCGAGCGGTCCTTCACGGTGAACGACACGTCGCCGACGGCGCGGAGGCCGCCGAAGTTCTTGGAGACGCCCTGGAGCACGAGATCGGACATCAGGCCTGGTCTGCCTTCTTCGCGGGCGCCTTCGTGGGCTTCTTCTGGAACAGCTCGCGCTCGCCGAGAAGGCCCTCGGGGCGGAGGATCATGAGCGCGACGAGCACCATGGCGTAGACGATCATGCGCAGCGCATTGAGGTCGAGACCCTCGATGCTGCGCTTCAGATCCTGCACCACGCTGCTCGACTGGAGCAGCTCGATGGCCTTGATGGTGAACGTGATGAACACGCCGCCGATGGCCGAGCCGGTGACGCTGCCCGAGCCGCCGAGGATGACCATCGTGATGGCGTCGAACGAGGCGGTGAAGTTGTAGTTGTCGGGGTTCACGGTGGGCGTGCCGTCCCGCATCATCGCCATGAGGCCGCCCGCGATGCCGGCGCCGACCGCGGCCAGCACGAACGACGTCACCTTGTAGCGCGTGGGATCGACGCCCACCGCGGCGCCTGCGATCTCGTCCTCGCGGAGCGCGCGCAGGGCGCGGCCCCAACCACTGAACTTGATGCGCCACGCGACCACGCCGAGCACGAACGCGAGACCGAAGACCCAGAACGGCCCGGCGTAGAGCGGGACGCCCTGGTTGTTCAACCCCTGGTAACCGTTCTGACCGCCGAGGCTCGAGAGGCCCGCGCCGATCTTCGCGAGGATGCCGACCTTCGCCGTGCCGTCGTTGGCCTGCGCGGTAGCGATGACGAGGCGGAAGATCTCCGCGAAGCCGAGCGTGACGATGGCGAGGTAGTCGCCCTTGAGGCGCAGGCTCGGGAGGCCGACGAGGAACCCGAAGAGCCCCGCCACGCCCGCCGACGCGCACAGGCAGAGCGGCACGACGATGAAGGACTTGCCGAACGTGACCTCGCCGCCGCCCAGCGACGCATGGAGGTTCGACGCCATCACCGCGCTCGTGTATCCGCCGATGCCGACGAACCCGGCATGGCCGATCGAGAACTGCCCGGCCATCCCGTTGATGATGTTCAGCGAGAGCGCGACGAGGACGTTGCACGCCGCGAGCATCAGCAGCTGCCGGATGGAGCTGTCGGGGATGATGCTCTTCAGGAAGAAATCCAGGAGCAGCACGACGACGAGCACCCCGGCCGCGACGAGCGGCAAGCGGCTCTTCCTCTTGGCGGGCTTCGTCATCGAAGGGGCGCCAGGGTTCTACCCACTCTTTGTGGTCGAGTCGACGACTGAGCTACTTCACGACGCGAAGATACGGAGGCAGCTCCCGCTTCGGGCGGGCGCCCTCGGGCCGGGCCGGCGCGGTGGGCGGGATCCGGCGGGCGGTGCGGGCGGTGGGGATGGTGGGGATGGCCGACACGCCGTCGCGACGCTCCGGGACGGAGCCCGGACGGGGGCGGCGATCGGCGCTCGCCGAGGCGGCCTCGGCCTCCTGCGGCTGCGAGGGAACGGCGACCAGCATGGGACGCGGCGCCTCCTCTTTCCTCGAAGGCTTCTTCTTCGCGGCGCGGCGCGTGCCGCCGGCCGACGCGGGCTCCGCGGAGTCGGGCGCGATCTTGCTGCCGCGCGACGAGCGCTTGCCGCCGCTCGCCGACGAGGACGAGGACGAGGACGAGGGCGCGGCCGGCTCCTTCGCGGAGGAGAGACCGTCCGTCCCGGGCTCGACGACCTTCACCGCGAGCTCCTGGGGAACGTCGTCCGGCCAGACCATCCCGCGCCCGTCCTCACCGACCATCGCAAAGACGCTCGACCAGGGGACCACGCAGTAGAAAGGAGAGCGGTTGAAGGAGAGCGTGCAGCTCATGCTCTCCTCGTCGAGCCGGAGGTCCGGAATCGGGACCGGCATGTTGAGACCGATCTTGAGGATGAGGCGCGGCTCCTTGCGGAACTGGGGAGGCACCACCACTCCGCGCGCGCGCGGGTCGAGGTACACGTCGACGTTCGAACGCTCCAGGAGCGCGAGCGCGACTTCCTTCTTCGGCGGCAAGAGTTGCGTCATCGACCCTGCATCCTTCTAGCGCGCCTTTTCGACATCTGCCAGTGTCGCCGTCGTGAAGGACGACCGAGCGATCTCGCAGCAGCTCCTCGTCCCGAGCCTGCCTCGTGTCGCGGCGAGCATACTCCACCCTTCGGACGCGACCGAGCGGTCACGTCACGAGCGCGTGTTCGATGCGTGGGCGTGGTGCGCGAGCGACGTGCTCGAGTGGCGTAGACCGTCGTCCTCGGTCGTCCTCGAGAAGACGCTCGCGGTGGAGAGCGACAATCCGCCCGAGCTCGCGTTCGTCTTCCACGACGGCGCCGACTGCACATTCCTGCCGCGCGAGCTGGCTCGTTTTCATGCGAAGGGCTACGGCCTCGAGGAGCAGTGGGCGCTCGCGCCGTACGCCATCGACGACGCGACGGACCTCCTCTACGAGCGCCGCGTCCGCCCGCGGGACGTGCTGTGGCTCGCCGCCTCGTCGCTCCGCGCGCTCGTGTGGGGCCTCCACGACTGGGCCCACTTTCACAACCACGGGCCGTTCGACGAGCCGGCCCTCACCGAGCTCGAATGCGACCTGGTGGCCCTGGAGTGGCTGCGCATCAATCGTGAGGTGGCGGGCGTCTCCGATGCCGACGTGGCGCGGGTCGCCGCCGAGCTCGCGGCGCTCTCCCGGTCCCGGTTCGTGGCCGAGGGCCGCCCCGCGCCGGGGGTCGATCTCGAGGCGCTGTTCGCGGGCCCGTATCCGGTCGCGAACGTCCCGCGCAACTGATCAGACGATCCGAGGTTGGGCGCCTCACGCGCACGACGCGCGGGCGATACGGCTTCGGGACGACGCGGTAGACTTCAGCACGTGCGAGCCGCGGCCTCCCTTCTCTTCTTCTCCGCGTTGATCGCAGGGTGTCCGCCGGCGCCGCTGTCGAATGCAACACCTGCGCGCGCGGTGGAGGACGCCGCGATCACGCTCGTCGAGACGCCGCCCGCCGAGACCACGCTCGATCACGCGGACATCCCGAACGCCGCTGAGACCTGGGTGACGATGATCGACGGCGCGCACCGCACGCTCGACTTCGCGGAGTTCTACGCGAGCGAGGCCGAGCAGAAGGATCGCGTGACGAGCAAGCTCTCGCCCGTCGTCGCGGCGGTGGAGCGCGCGGTCACGCGCGGCGTGAAGGTGCGGTTCCTCGCCGACTCCGTGTTCGCGCCGAAGTATCCCGACACGCTCGCCCGCCTCCAGAACGTGGGCGCCGAGGTGCGCATCCTCGACTTCGGCAAGCGCGGGGGCGGCGTGCTGCATGCGAAGTACTTCGTGGTCGACGGCGTCGAGGCGTTCGTCGGCAGCCAGAACTTCGACTGGCGCTCGCTCGCGCACATCCAGGAGATGGGCGTGCGCGTGTTCTCGCCGGTGATCGCGGGCGCGCTGCTCGATGTGCTCGACACCGACTGGGAGCTCGCCGCCGGCGTGCCCGCGGGCACGCGCATCCATCGCCGCGCGCGCGCCGAGGTGAAGACCCGCTCCGGCGAGACCCTCACGCTGGTGGGCAGCCCGAAGGGATGGCTCCCCGACGAGTCCTCGTGGGAGCTGCCGAAGCTCGTCGCGCTGCTCGACGGCGCCGCGCGCGCCATCGATCTCCAGGTGCTCACCTACAAGACCAAGGAGCGCGACGGCAGCGCGTTCCCCACCCTCGACGAGGCGCTGCGCCGTGCGGCCGCGCGCGGCGTGCACGTGCGCCTGCTCGTCTCCGACTGGTCGAGCAAGCCGGGCAGCGAGGCGCGCGCGGTGCTCGAGGATCTGGGGAAAGCCCCGAACGTCGAGGTGCGCGTGATCACCATCCCGGCGTGGTCGGGCGGCGTGATTCCGTTCGCGCGCGTCGCCCACGCGAAGTACCTCGTGGTCGATCGCCAGCGCGCGTGGGTCGGCACCAGCAACTGGGAGGGCGACTACTTCACGAAGAGCCGCAACGTCGGCGTGATCGTCGAGGGCGGCGCGCTGCCCCCGCGGCTCGACGGCGTGTTCGACGACGGCTGGTCGAGCCCGTACACCGCCCCGCTCCTCAGCGGCGGCTCCGGTGCTCCACCATCAAGCACCGGTCCTGCACCACCTTGACCCCGGCCTCGGCGAGCTTCGCGGCGAAGGCGGCGTCCTTGATGCCCTGCTGGAGCCACACGCTCTTCGGCCTGGCTTTCAAGAGATCGTCGAGGTGCGCGGCGAGATCCTTGGAGCGCCGGAACACGTTCACCATGTCGACGCCCGGCGTGATGTCCGCGACCTGCCGCACCACCGGCCGGCCGAGGATCGCGGTGGCCTCGGGGTAGTAGACGGGCACGGGAACCACGTCGAACCCGGCATCGACCAGGTACTTCGGGACGTAGTACGCCGCCTGGTCGGCCTGGGCCTCGGTCTTGATGCCGAGCACCGCGATGCGCTTCGTGTGGGCGAGGAGCTCGGCGATCTCTGCGTCGGTCTCGAGCACGTTCGAAGTCATCCTCGATCGTTAGCACATCGACGTGAGGATCTCGCTCGCGGCGCCGCGCAGGCGCTGGTGATAGAGCGCGCTCACCGGCGTGTCCTCGACCCAGCGCCGCTTCACCTCGACGGTCAGCGCGCGCTTCATCGCCAGGCGCGGCAGGTCGGCGGCCGGATACACGACGCCCGACGTGCCGACGGTGACGAGGAGATCACATGCCTCGAGCGCCTCGCGCGCGCGCCGGAGATTGCGGTGATCGAGCGGGTCCTCGAACCACACGATGTCGGGCCGCCAGTACGCGCCGCACGAACACTTCCGCGGGTCCATGGGCACCGAGTGATCGGCGCGCACGATGTCCTCGGCGTCGCAGCGCACGCGCCACAGGCCGCCGTGCAGCTCCACGACGTCCGCGGCGCCGGCGCGCTGGTGCGTGCCGTCGAGGTTCTGCGTGATGATGACGGTGCTGGGTTTCTGCCTCTGCACCTCGGCGATCACGCGGTGGCCGGGGTTCGGCTCGCACGCAAACGGTGCGAATCGGGGTCGCATCGAGATAGAGTAGGCATCACTCTAGCTTCGTCAACGCTTCTGGCGACGAAAGACCACGGTGCGGCGGGTGCCGATGGGCGGCAGCTTCTTCAGCGAGGTGACGAGCGTGACCTTCTCGAGCGGCTTCACGAGCGCGATCTGCGGGGGCTCGTCGAGCGTCCAGGGCACGTCGTCGGCGAGGGGGTACACGAAGGGCTCGCTGGGCGCGACGCCCACCGCGACGACGGCGTCCTCGCCGGTGCGCCCGAGGACCTGCACGCCGGTGGGCTGCTCGACGAGCGCCTCGAGCGTGGTGGGAGCAAAGCCCTGACGCCCGAGGCTGCGCGCGATCGCAAAGAGCTTCGCCATCGCCTCGAGCGCGGCGGGATCGTTCACGCCCTTCATCGTGTAGAGCCAGAACGGGAGCTTGGCGCGCGCGAGGCCGCCCACCGGCGTGGCATCACCGCCGGGGCTTCGCCACTTCGGCTCGGCGGAGAAGACGCAGACCGCCTCGTGCGGATGCTTGTCGAGCGCGGGGATGCAGGCCGACGCGGCGCCGGTCGCGAGCTCCGGGGCGAGCGCGGCCTCCGTCTCGAGGGAGAGCGCGACGACGCGGCCCTCCGGAAACTTCGGCACGTCGGGCGCGGCCGCGGTGTCGATGATCGACTCGGGCACGGCGCTCGCGAGGAGCAGCTGCTTCGCGTCCCACGCGCGATCGGCGGCCGGCAGGCCGAGCGCGGACGGCGTGAAGCCCGCGCTCGTCATGAGCTCGCGGAGCCCGAGCTCACCGCCCACGCGCGCGGCGGGCCCGACGAGCACGGTCAGCTCACCGGTGCCGGCGCGCGAGACGATGACGAGGCCCTCCGCCTGCGCGCAGCGACCGATGGTGCCGCGCCCCTCGACGGCGGCCGTGGGCTCGCCCTTGATGCGGAGCGCGAGGCGGTCCTCCGTCTCGGCGCTGATGGCGACGACGCAGCTGTCCTTCGGCATCTCGACGACCGCGAGCGGAGCTGCGCCCTTCACGGTGGTGGCGACATGCAGGCCCGCGGTCGCGAGCGCGCCGCGGGCCGCGGTGCCGGTGAGCCACGCGTCGTCGGGGGTGGGCGCTGGGTAATGCTTCGCCTCTACCCACGCGTCGAGCGAGGCGTCGGCGCAAGCGGAGTCGAGGGCGAGCGTGGAGGCGGGCTCGAACGCGGCGAAGCCGAACGCGCGCGAGCCGCCGATGGCCGCGGTGTCGGCGCGGAGGAGCGCGACTCCGCCCTGCCCGCCCACCGGCGCGCTGATCGCGACCCTCTCGGCGACGCAGGTGCAGAACAGCACCGGGGGCGTGCCCGTGAGCGCGACGGAGCCGTGCGTGACGGTCATCTCCTTGGTGCCGGTGGAGACGGCGAGGAGGCAGCCAGGCTCGGCGTTCGCCTCGGCCGCGCCCGTCGAGCCGCGCAGCGACGTGTCGATGGGCGTGAAGCCCGCGCTGCGGAACGACTCCGAGACGGCATCGATGCGCGCGCGCCGCGCCATCTCGCGGCGCCCGAAGATGCCGATGAACGCGAAGAGCAGCACGATGGGCGTGACGACGCCGATGGTCTTCGCGCGCCGCACGCGAACGCGCTTTCCCTCTTCCTGGGCAACGGTGTCGATCTCCGCGGAGCGGCGCTTGCGTGCGGCCTCGTCCTCGCGGCGTGCTCGTTCGTGCTCGGGGTGCCGCCCCTGGAGGACGGAGAGGGCGCGCTCGACCTCGTGCAGGTCTTCGGGGCCCTTCGGCGGCTTCGGCGGCGGTCCGGGCATGCGGGAGGTCAGGATAACAAATCAGCGCACGTCGATGTCGGCCTTCGCCTCGCACGAGCCGTAGCAGTTGGTGCCGGCGACGGGCCCCTCGGTGTAGGACCACGCGAGCTTCGCGCTCTTGCCGTCGCTTTTGAGCTCGCCGACGATCGCTTGCCGGGTCTCCCAGTGGCAGCCGTCCTCCCAGTCGATCTCGGTGGTGAGATCGAGCGAGAGCGTGCCATCGCTCATGGCGCCCTCGAAGTGGTGCTCGCCGAAGACGGCCTCGACGTTACCGTTTCCAGAACAGGGGTACGTGAGGAGGCCGGTGCCCTTGCTGATGCGCTCGTCGAGCGTGCAGCCGGCGCCGGTCTTGATCGGTTGCGGCTTGAGGCGCGCGGTGCAGCGTCCGCCGGCAGCGGGCGCGGAGGGTGTTGCCATGAGCGCGGCCATACCGGCATCACCAAGGTCGGCCACGGCGACGTCGACGGGCGCGACCGGCGGCGCGCCCTCGCGCACACACGCGAGTGACATCGAGAGGGCAACCACCGCGAGCGTGGCGACGAGAACGCGCATCGACGCTCATGGTAGCAACACTCGGCAGGTGTGGGCGCCTCGCAAGCGGGAGCACGCGCGCGACGCGACAACCCACCACCTGGACACGGCGCTGCGAAGTGCTGTGATTGAGAGGATGGCGGAACTGCGTGACGCGCTGGTGCTCGCGGTGGATGACGACCCGCAGATGCGCGACCTCCTCTCGCTGATCCTCGAAAGCTACGTGAGGGAGGTGGTCGTGGCGGCCTCGGTCGACGAGGCGATGCAGCTGCTCGACTGCGTGCGCCCCACGCTCATCGTCTCCGATCTCTCGATGCCCGATCGCGACGGCTACGACTTGATCCGCCACATCCGCGCGAGCAGCGACATGCGCTCGACGCCGGCGATCGCGCTGAGCGCGTACTCGCAGGACGCTTGCCGCGACGCCGCCCTCGCCGCGGGCTTCGACATGTTCCTCAGGAAGCCGCTCGACGTGAAGCACTTCGTCCCGGTACTGACGGCGCTGCTCAAGGACTAGACGCAACCTCGGTCGCGCAGCGCTGCGAGCAGCGAAGGAGGCCGGACGCATCGGCGGTGCGCTCGGGGAGCAGCGTGCGGGCGCGCGCCTCGCACTGCGCGGCCACGATGCCGCCGAGATCGATGACGGCGACCGAGAGCTCACCGCCACGGTCGTAGGTCGCGAAGATGACGGGGTCGACCTCGCCCGCGCCCATCGACGACAGGCAGCCGCGCAGCGAGCTCATCGCCGGCTCGAGCCCAGCGGCGACGCCCGGCGTGCACGCGGCGGTCGCGTCGGAGGCGCTGGGCACGTTGCACGACGTGCGGCACACGGAGGTGGGCGCGCTCGCGAAGGCGCCGGGCGGCAGATCACCGAGCGCCGCGCTCTCGGGCTCCGCGGCGGTGGCGGCGCGGGCGTGCCGTCGCGAGCCGCCGCACGCGGTGAGCGCGGCACCCGCGAGGAGCGCGAGGAGCGCGAGGAGCGCGAGGAGCGCGCACGCGGAGCGGCGAGAAGAGGGCATCGCCTCCGGTACGGCAGGTGCATCCGGTCCGTGAAGGGGCGCGGGAGTTTTCTCCTGGGCTCGGTGGTGGAGTGACGCACGGGGGACGCGAGCTCGAGCTTCGGGGGCGGGGGGGCGGCGGCGGCGGCGGTCTTGCTGTCCTGCCCCTTGCGCTACGGGGGCGTGGACCGTAGGCTGAGGATGCCTTTCACCAATCGGGGGCGATCGGCTTCGACGGAGATTGCGACTACTCTGATGCGTGCCGTGGGTCTCGTGGGACCACGTAAAAACCTCGCGGGAAACACAATTGCGAACGATAACGCAATTGCTCTCGCTGCCTAAACAGCAGTCTTGAGAGCCGGTCGAACCAAGGGTCTGCCAGTACCCTGGGGACGCCGTCAGCAAACTGGCTAGCCAAGCTCCGGGTCACCGGGAGGGCGGCGAAATCAAACAGGTGGATAGTCCCAGAGCGAGCGCGCCGGCCCGCGCAATCTGGGACGAGACAAATGGCCGGATACGCACGTAGACGCAGGTAGCCTCGAAATTTTCGGACCCGGGTTCGATTCCCGGCGCCTCCACCCTTTTGTCGGTGTTTCTGCCTCGGAAGTTGTGACGATCACAGACCCGATCACAACCCGGATTTCATCCGGCTCGGGATGAATCAGGCACGTCGGGAGGGGGCCGAGCGGCACCCCGAACGACGCGCCTGCGGCATAGCGCGCCTCCGAGATGTAGTGCTCGGTCATGAGGGCCGTGGTGTGACCGAGACGCCATTGGATGTCCTGCGGCGGGTCGCGTCGGACGGCCATGTGCGTCCCGCACGTGCCGCGCAGCGAGTGAAACACCAGATGCGCGCGCATCGGGTCGGACCTCGGGACGTGCAGCGCCTCGCGCGTGCAACCCGCGGTCGTGAGGTCGGCCCGCAGGTTGGAAGCGCACCGATTGTGCGCCCGCACCGAAAGCAGGAACGCGTCGCCGGGGCGGCCCTCAGTGAGCGCGGCGAGCAACGGCACAAGGTGCGGCTCGATCGTGACGACGCGAGCACGCCCCGTCTTGGTGCGCGCCTTCTCGACCCCACCCTTGCGTTGCTTGCTGACGCTGATCTGCATCGCCTCCAGATCGACGTCTCGCACGCGGAGTGCTCGTAGCTCACCCTGTCGACACGCGGTGTACGTGGCGACCGCGTAGACGTGGCGGCGCTCCAGCGGAACGTCAGCGTGCGAGAAGAGTCGCGCCAGCTCATCGGGGCGAAGGAACGGATTCGTTTTCGTCGTTCCTTTCGTTGGTCCTTCGATCCCGAGTGCGGGGTTGATCGCAAGCGCTCGCAGACCCGTGGCGCGCTTCGCGGACGTGGCGACCCCGAGGCCCACCGTCACCTCACCCCAGGCGTTGGCTGCGGTCTTGGCGCTCAGGGCCTCGTCTGCAACTTGCTCGTCCAGCCATGCGACGAGATCCTCCAGCTGCACTTTCGTCACGCGCGCGATCGGAGTCGTTCCGATACGCGGGAGGATCCATTTCTTGAGCCGGCCGCGACTGTCGGTCACCGACTCCCCGCCCGTGGGTTGCAGCGCGCGCCACCCAAGGTACCGATCGAACCAGTCCGCGAACGTCTCACCCTCGGCGGGCTCGGTGGGTCTCCGCTTCGCCGCGAGCGCGATGCGGTAGGGCGCTGCTGCTGCCTCGACCTTCGCGCGATCGTCCACCGATCGAAACTCGGGAAATCGCTTTTCGTAGGGGGTCTCGCCGGCGCGACGGAAGTACAGCGACCACCGCACGGTGCCGTCCCCACGGCGCACCATGCGAATCGTTCCGCGGGCGCTCATGACTTCGCCCTCGCGTGCTCGCGCGCCAGCAGGCGACGCACGTAGATCGTGATTGGAAGCTCGCTCGTTTTCGCAAGCGCGTGCAGCTGACGAAATTCTTTCTCTGACATGGGGATCCTCACGGAACGGGGGCGGTCTACGTCGTCTTTGGGTCGTGCCATTCGTTGATCATTGATCAATCAACAGCGCCCGTCAATCGCCTACCGGAACCCCGCCGCACGTAGTTCATCGTCGATCGCGTCCGGCGTCGAAGCCGTCTTGCCGCCCGTGCTCGCCCACGATCGGAACGCCTCGCGGTCCACGAGCCAGCGCCGACCGATCTTCACCGCGCCGGCAACCTTGCCGGTCCGGCACATGCGGAAGACCCACCGACGCGATGCAACAGTGACCAGCTCTGTCACGTCTACTAGCGGGCTCACGACGTCACCTCCACGCTAGGCTCGCCCGCGGAAAAATTTTTCGCGCCGCCGGAGCTCGAGACTGCTGCCTGAAAAATTTTCCGCGTGGTCACGGCAACACCTCGTGAGCCGCGAGGAGCGCTGTGAGTAGCGGCGAGGCGGGAGGAGCACCCACCGCGCGGTACCGCCACGCGGGGTGCAGCACCGCGCACTCCAGGATCCCCGCCGCGAGCATCGCGCGAAGGTGCCGCGACGTCGTGCACTCGCTGGCGCCGGTGAGAGCCGCGAGCCCTCTACACGTGTGCCAGCACGTACCGGCCGCCGTGATCGTCCTGTACGTGGCCAACATCATCGGGCCCACCGTCTTCGTTCCACCTTTGTTCATCTCACCACCTCATTACTGAGCGAGGCGGGTCACGGCACGGCGCGTCAGTAGGAGCACCGGATCCTCATCCGGTTGAACGAAGACATGACGATCATCCCATCCCCCGTGGAGGTCACGACGACGGAGCACGCGAGGCTGCTGCCTCTACTCGACCGCGCTGCGGCCCGTGAACGAGGACACTCAATCGACGTCGACCGACCACGACGGCATCTGGGGCAAGGACCCGTGTGCGGGATCTACAGAGGATGCCGACGAGGCCTCCCGGAGATCGACATGGCCACCCCCAGTACGATGACGCGCAATATCTACCTGCCTCTGACCGACCCCGAGCGCGCTGGGCTCATCGATGCGATCGCCCAGTACGGGATCGTCGAGTGCGCCCGCCGCATCGGTCGCGACACGGAGACGCTCCGCCGCGGTCGCACTCCCGGGCAAGGGATCCGCGACACTTCGCGCTTCGCGATCGTGACATTCCTCGCGTCGGTGCAGCCATGATCAGCCCGACGTACACGGCCAGCGCCAGCACGCTCAACCGGATCGGTGCCATTCCGGCCGAGTCGATTTCCCGGGCGGCGCGTGTCAGCCTTCACGACTGCACCGCGTACCTCGCCGGGGGTGTCGTGCCTCTCACCAGCGCCATCGCGATTGAGGGCGCACTCCAGGACTCGGGGGTGCTCTCGGCCGCGGCCGAGATCCCGTGCATGCGAGGTGCGAAGTGAACGCCCCGATGCACTGGTATCGCGCGCCAAGCTACGTCGTCGCTGCGGCCTGCCGGGTGAAGCTCGAACGCCTCGCGGGGCTCGCCAGGGTCGCGCGTCCGACCGTGCAGGCCTACTGCGCTGGCGGTGTCGTGGCCCTCGACTGCGGGATCGCGATCGAGGCCGCCCTCCAGACGGCGGGCTACCTGCCGGCCGGGGAGATCCCGTCGCGACGCGTCGGGGGGGCATCGTGACTCTCGTACTCGATGCGGCGATCTTCTGGACGTCGCGAGGGGGGCGGGTGCTCGCCGTCAACGGCGTGCGTCCCGATGGGTCGTGTCGATGCCGCCCCGCTCGACCGCGCAAGCCGTGTGCGTGCCCGGGCAAGCATCCGCTTTACACGGTGTGCCCGAACGGAGTGCATGGGGCCACCGACGACATGATCGAGGCTGCGGTCTGGTTTGCCGAGAACCCCACCGCGAACGTTGCCGTTGCCGGGGCGTCCTTGCTGGTCGATGGCCGCTACCTCGTGGGCATCGACGTGGATCCGCGCAACGGCGGAGACGTGTCCCTCGTGGCCGCTGTCGCGGAACACGGGGTGCTGCCTCCTACGCTTCGACAGCTGAGCGGACGCGGCGACGGCGGATGCGTCTACTGGTTCGCCACGACCACGCCGATCGCCAAGGGCGTCCCGTTCCCAGGCATCGACCGTCAAGGCAAAGGCACGTACTGTGTCACGGTCGGGTCGCGACATGCCGTGGGTGGTCTGTACACCTGGGCCACCGACCCATCGACGCCGATCGCTGACCTCCCCGCGTGGCTCGCCAGGGGCGGTGAGAAGCGTTTCACTCCAGCGAAGCCCGGACACGGTGACGCGTCCGATACGTGGCTGGGCGTGGCGTTCGGCGGCATGGGGTGGCTCGGTGAGAGTTTGCCTCGCGGCGCGCGCATGGTCGTCTGTCCCTTTGCCGGCGAGCACTCCGACGCTCGGGGGCGTGGCTCCGATTCATCGTGCGTGATTCTCGCCCCACCGCGTGGCTACGGGCGCGATGGATCGTTCGTGTGCTCGCACTCGCACTGCAAGGATCGGCCGCTCGGGGCCGTGCTCGGCTCACTCTCTCGACAGGGTGGAGTTCTCATCGTGACGCCTTCACGCGCGGCGTTTTCGGCGCCGGCAGTGGCTTGAGCGCGATGACGTTCGCGAGAACGGTGACGTCG
>JAYTHX010000303.1:0-4115 GCA_043732195.1 Polyangiaceae bacterium | reverse complement strand
GCGTGGTGGGCGAGGCCCTCGCTCTCGAGCCCGCGCGCATCGGCGTGCTCGCCACCACGGCCCTCCAGGAGACGCGCGGCGCGCGGCGCGTGCGCATCGAAGCCTGCGTGGACGACGTGCCGGCCCTCCAAGGCATGCTCGCCGACCTCGGCGAAGGGATCGCGACGGTCGAGCCCTCGGGCGACCTCGCGCGCGGCTCTCTCGTCGTGCACACGGAGCTCGGTCGCATCGACGCGCGGCTCGGCCCGCAGCTCACACGGCTGGCGGAAGCGCTGCGCGAAGCGCTACGAACCAAATCATGACCGACGCCTCGACCGTCCCCGATCGCGACTCGGTACCGGCGCCTGCGGCGAGGTGGCGCACGAACCTCGCGCTCTTCATCGCGACGGTGGCGAGCGTGGTCGTGACCGGCGTCTACATGCAGGGACCCGCGGAGGGCGCTCCGCCCTGGCGCGAGTCGTTCGCTGCCGCGCTGCATCCGCTCGGCGCGCTGTCCCGCGGAGCGCAGTTCGCGAGCACCATCCTCGTGATCCTCGTGGCCCACGAGCTCGGCCACTACGTCATGGCGCGGGTCCACAAGGTCGACGCATCCCTGCCTTACTTCATCCCGCTGCCCATCCTCAGCCCCTTCGGGACGATGGGCGCGGTGATCCGCATGCGCGGCGTCATCCCCACGCGCCGTGCGCTGCTCGACATCGGCGCCTCGGGCCCGCTCGCCGGGCTGTGCTTCGCGATCCCGCTCTACATCTATGGCGCCGCGCATTCGCATCTCGTGCCCATCACCGCGCCCGGCGATGGGGCGATCCAGCTCGGCGAGTCGATCCTGATGAAGATCCTCGACCACGTGTTCGCCCCGGCGAAGCCCGCGGGCATGGACCTCGAGCTCTCCCCCATCGCGTTCGGCGCGTGGGGCGGCCTCTTCGTCACGATGATCAACCTGATCCCGGTGGGGCAGCTCGACGGCGGTCACGTCGCCTACGCGCTCTTCGGGCCGAAGCAGGACCGCTACGCGCAGCTCATTCACCGCGCGATGCTCGCGTTCTTCTTCGTCAACGTGATCGGCCACGTCTTCCGCGACTTCTCGGGCGGTTTCGGCCTGTACTACCTGGGCCGGCACATCGCGAACTCGCTGTTCTGGCTCGTCTGGTTCCAGATGCTCGCCATCCTCGGCACGCTCGCCTCGAAGAACCGGGAGGACCGCGAGGAGAAGCCGGGCACCCTCACGGTACGCACGCGCCTCGTCGCGACGGTGGGGCTCGTGGTGGTGGGGAGCGTCGCGCGCGACAACCGTTCAGCGCTGTTGCCTTTGGCCTTCTTCGCCGGTCTCGCGATGCTCGTCACGATGGAGGTGCGTGGTGGAGTGTTGCGTCGCCACGATCTGCTGGATCACCCGGCCACCGCGGCCGCTCCCCTCGATCGGGGGCGCGCCGTCGTTGCGGTCGTCACCCTCGTGATCTTCGTGCTGCTGTTCATGCCCGAGCCGTTCGGGATGTAGCGTCGTCCAGCGGCAGTGGAGTCTTCCACGCGGACCGCTCTTGCTCGATCGCGCGGCCTCGCGGCACGGCGCGCGCAGTGAGCAGTGCATGCTCCGTCGTCGCTCCGTCTCGCTCGGGTTTGCAGCCTCGCTCGCGACAGTCCTCGCCGTCGCCGCCTGCTCCTCGCCGGCCAATCTGTCTGGCTTCCAGCAAGAAAAGGACGTCAATGGCACCGACCCGAGCGGAAACGGCGGCTTCGGCGGCGGCAACCCCGACGGTCCGGCCACCACCACCGCAGGGTGCAACCCCGATCCCAGCCAGGCGGAGATCGCCGGCGACAACTGCGACAACGACAAGGACGGCAAGGTCGACAACAAGGTCACGTGCGACGCCGCCTCGACCGGCAGCACCGCGGAGGACTTCGCGAAGGCGATGGGCCTCTGCGAGAGCGCGTCGGCCCGCGGCTTCGGCCTCGTCTCGGCGACGTTCACGCGCGGCTACCAGCGCAGCGACGCCCCGATGGCCCAGCAGCACGGCGCCCTCGCGAAGTTCGGCGACGTCCTGAAGCCCCGCGAGGGCGCGCGGCTCGGCGTCCTCAGCACCGGCTACGCGCAGGAGTACGACGGCGCCGCAGGCACCCCGTTCGGCGGCGACGCTTCGGGCAAGGACTGGTACGGCGCGCGTCCTGGCGTGGGCAACGGCACGGCGCCGCCCGGCTTTCCCAAGGCCGCGGCCGGCTGCGCGCAGGCGATGGACGTGAACGACCTCGTCGACCTCCACCTCACCATCAAGGCCCCGAAGAACGCGACGGGCTTCAAGTTCGACTTCAACTTCCACTCCAGCGAGTGGCCCGCGTACATCTGCTCGCGGTTCAACGACGGCTTCATCGCGTACCTCTCCGCGAAGGGCTTCAACGGCGGCGTCGCCGACAACATGTCGTTCGATTCGAAGAAGAACCCGGTCAGCGTGAACAACGGCTTCTTCGATCGCTGCACGCCCAACGCACAGATCGGCTGCCGAGGCGGCAGCCCGGGCACCTCGACATGCCCCGGGGGCGCCGAGGAGCTCGCAGGCACCGGCTTCGGCGTGACCGGCAGCTACTGCGGCAGCGGACAGACGGTGGCGGGCGGCGCGACGGGCTGGCTCTCCTCGCAGGCGGCGGTAACGCCGGGCGAGACGTTCACGCTCGACCTCATGATCTGGGACACCGGCGACGGCGACCTCGACTCATCGGTCTTGCTCGACAACTTCCAGTGGATCGGCGGCGAGGTCGTCACGTCGACGGGCCGCCCCACGGGACCGAGCTGATCAGAGCTTGATCTCGAAGTCCTCGATCACGGGATTCGCGAGCATCTCGTCGGACATCTTCTCGAGGCGGGACCTCAGGTCGCCGCGCGCGGCCGCCTCGTCGAGCTCGATCTCGATGAGCTTGCCGACGCGCACGCCCTTCACCCCCTCGAACCCGAGCTTGGCGAGCGCGCGGCGCACGGCATCTCCCTGGGGATCGAGGACTTCCGACTTCAAGCGAACGAGCACGGTGGCCTTCATCGAGCGGTCTCTCTCTTTAGCTGCCGAGGCCTAGGTTCTTCGCGATGCGCGCGAGCGGCGGATCGGTGTCCGGCACGAACGTCTCGCCGGTGATGCGCTCGAACGCCTCGACGTACCGCTTGGCCGCGCCGATGCGCACCTCGGGCGGCAGCTCCGGGACCTCGCCGTCGCCACGGTAGCCGAGCGCCGTGTAGTAGCGGCGCACGAAATCCTTGTCGAGCGGCTCCGGGTCGAGGCCGCTCGCGAAGCGCTCCTCGTACGTCGACGCCATCCAGAAGCGCGACGAGTCGGGCGTGTGAATCTCGTCGATGACGACGATCTCGCCGTCGGGCGCCTTGCCCATCTCGTACTTCGTGTCGACGAGGATGAGGCCGCGCGCGGCGCAGATCTTCTGGCCGGCGGCGAAGAGCTTCATCGCGATCTCGGCCGCGCGATCGAAGTCCTGGGCGGTGAGGTCGCCCTTCGCGAGGATCTCCTCGCGGGCCATGCTCACGTCGTGCTCTCCGAGGGGCGCCTTCGTGGCGGGCGTGAGGATGGGGTGATCGAGGCGCTGGTTCTTCTTCAGGTCCTCGGGGAGCGCGTGCCCGCAGAACGTGCGCTCGCCTGCGGCGTAGTGCGTCCACATGCTGGTCGACGTCGAGCCCGTGATGTAGGCGCGAACGACCAGCTCCACGGGCAGCGGCGTGCACTCGATGCACTCGAGGACGTTCGGGTCCGGGACCTTCACGTAGTGGCTGCGGGCAACGCTCTTCGTCTCCTCGAACCACCACGCGGCGAGCCGGTTCAGGACCTGGCCCTTGAAGGGAATGGTCCCGAGGATCCGGTCGAACGCGCTGATGCGGTCGGTCACGACGATGTAGCGCCGGTCCCCGCGACTGTAGTTGTCGCGGACCTTGCCTTCGTACCGCTCGCCGAGGCCCTCGAGGTTGCTACCTTCGAGGGTCGTGGCGAGGTGTTCCTTGAGCAGCGCGTCGTCGAGCATGCGTTGATGCGTTGATGCGTTGATGCGTTGATGCGTTGATGCGTTGAGTGCCGGAGCGAGTCTACTTCGCGAGGCGGACGTCGACGCGGCGATCCTTGCGCCAGCCGTCC
>JAYTHX010000302.1:0-31968 GCA_043732195.1 Polyangiaceae bacterium | reverse complement strand
GCAGGCGGCGCACGGTCGTGCCGAGCGCCGCGAGGACGCCGTAGCCGTTCGCGAGCCGCGCGGCGACGAAGTCTCCGTGCTCGTGCAGGCAGCCGATCCCGCGGCCGAGGCCCCAGCGGAAGCAGTCCGGCGGACCGTCGCTGAGTGCATAGTACATCTTCTGGGACGACGTCAGCCACGCGCCGGTGACGGAGTGCTGGGCGACCACGAGCAGGAGCACGCCGGGCGCCATCCCCAGCAGCAGCCGGCGCAGGCTCGCGCGCTGGCCCCGCAGCAGCAGCCACCCGACGACGATGCCGATCGCTACCGCAGAGACCGGGCGCGTCGCCACCACCGCGCCGAGCGCGAGCCCGGCGAGGAGCGGTCGCTTTCTCAGCGCCGCCTCGAAGGCCACGACGATCCCGAGCGCCGTCGCGCCGTGCGCCATCGTGTCTGCCGTGTGGTAGCGGAGCGCGGCGCACGCGACCGAGAGCAGTGCCGCCGTCCGCGCGATCGGCTCCGCGAGCGCCTTCGTCTCCGGAAGCGCGTCGTGTGCCATGGTGCGGGCGAGCCGGTACGTCGCGACCACGAGGCCCGCGGCGAGCGCTGGCCCCACCACCATGGGCGCGCCCATCTTGAAGGCGATCGCGAGCAGCAACGGATAGCCCGGCGGGAAGATCCCGCCCATGACGCCCGTGCCCGGCCCGCTCTCGCGATAGAGGAGGAAGCGCCCGCGAAAGCTCCCACTGGGATCGCCGATCGGCCAGCTCAGATCGCCGTGCGAGAGCGCGCGGCCCTGCAGGAAGTACGTCGTGGCGTCGATGATGCGCGGCCCGCCGCGGAGGTAGGTCGCGATGTACATCACCGAGAGCAGCGCCGCGCTGAACGCCGTGATCCACAGGAACAGCTTGGTGGGTAGCGGATGCTCGCCGAGCCCGAGGAGCGCTCGCCCGCGTCCCGTCAGCACGAGGACCAGCAGCACCAGGCCGAGGCCGAGCGCGACCTTCGAGGCGTCGTCGGGCGGACGACCCCACGTGCCGGCGAGGTCGCGCAGCTGCTGACCGAGCGTCACTGCGTCAGCCACGCGTGGAAATCGACGAAGTCGCCGGGGCCTTCGTTCGTCAGCTCGACGTGCATCTCGGCCGTGACGAGCGCGGCGGGGATGGCGAGCGGCGCCTCGAGCCAGGAGTCGGTGCGCTCGAGATCGAACACGCCGGCGTCCTGACCGTCGACGCGCACGCGGACGCGCGTCTTCGACTCCGGGGCCACGCGCACGACGAGGTGCGCCGCCGCGCCCGGCGTGAGCCCCCGCGCGACGAAGCGCTCGCGGCGCGTGACCGCGATGCGCCGTCCGGCGTCGAACATGTCCTGCTTCGCGTCCGCAGGGTCGGGGAGAATGCGCATGTCCGTCCAGCCGTTGGCCGGCCGATCGAAGGCGTAGCCGGCGCGCTGCTCGCTCACGAGATCCCCGACGTCGACCTGCGCGCGCACCCGCGAATCGCCGGCCGGGATCGCGCGGATACGGTCACCCGTGCCGAGGACGTGCCAGTCGGCGCGGTAGACGACGTGCTCGTAGCCTCCGCAGATCACGTTGCCCTCGACCGGGAAGCGTTCCATGACGTCGCTCGCGAACCACGCCGGGAGCACGCCCCACCAGGTGGGAAAGATGGCGAGCACGTCGGGCCGATCGCTCTCCGGGATGCGCTCGATGAGCTCGAGGGTCGCGGGCAGACCGTGCACGCCGGCGCGGGCGAAGGGCAGCTGGTGGTAGCCGCCGAGCCCGATGATGTCGAGGCCGGGCCGGTCCGACTCGTAGAGGATCGCGCCCGCATCGCCGACCAGCACGCGCTTCGGCTTAAGCTTGCCGAGGTACTTGCCGAGCGTGAGGTGCTGGTCGCGGATGTTGCGCGAGGCGCGGCCGAAGAACCACTTCTGGTCGCGCATCTTCGGGATCTGGTGATCCCAGACGAACAGGACGGCGAGCCCGACGATGACCACGCGCAGCGCGCGCAGATGGAGCAGCGCAGCGCCGGCGAGCCCGCCGCCGAACGCGAGCAGCCAGGGGAGGCGGAACGTCGCGTTCGTCCCGGCGGGCCGCGTGAGCACGCCGACGATCTGCACGACGAACGCTCCGATGAGGATCACCGTGAGGATGCTCGGGTAGCCGCGCCCGCCCCGCCCGTGCACCTTCGCGCGGGCGCGGCACGCGACCGAGATGCCGAGCGCCGCGAGGATCAGCAGCCACGCGACCGCGGGCATCACGTAGCGCTCGTTCTGCCAGCGCACCTGCCCGTTGAGCGCGACGATCGCGATCCACAGGACGATCTGCGCCCAGAGGATCACGGCGACCCGGCGCGTGCGCGGAAACGCGAGCGGAAGCAGCGCGAGGGCCACGGGCACGACCCCCGCCCACCACGCGCTGCGCGCGAGGATCACCAGCGGATTCGTCGGCCCCCAGCTCGCAGGCAAGAGCTCGCCGAGGCGCTCTCCCTCGACGTGCGCGAAGTGGTAGTCGAGGTTCCGGAGCGAGGCGTACTTCGCGTTGCCGATCCAGTCGTCGAGCTTCTCGTCGCCCGTCATGTACGGGTTGTTCATCGCGAGCTTCACGATCGCCCCGTTCGCGGTCCACTCGCCGGTGAGCGCGCGGTTGGCGAACGCCTGCGCGACGAGGAGCACGACGCCGGGTATGGCAACCCGGAGGAGGATGCCGCTCATCCGCAGCCAGCCGAAGCGTCGATGCGCCAGCGCGGCCGCGATCCCGAAGACCGCCAGGGTGGCCGAGGCCTCCGGCCGCGTGGTCACGAGCAGCGCGCCGGCGACGCCGAGCCACCACGCATGCGCGGCGACCTGCCGGGACCCGTGGGCGGTCGTCGCATCGGCCTCGACGCGCCGCCAGGCGGCGAGCGCGATGGCCCACGTCGCGAGGAAGAACGACACCTCCATGCCGCTCCACAGCGACCAGTCGAGCGCGCCGATGGCGAGGAATACCGGCGGAAGCAGGTACGAGGACAGCCGGCCCCAGTCGTCGCGCGCGCCCTCGAGGAACAGCCGGCGCGTCACGAGCAGCGTCCCGAACACGCTGACCGCCGCGACGAGCGCCGCCCACTGCATGAGCTCTCGCCCCGTGAAGCCGACGAGCCAGCCCGCCGCCAGCACGAACGGATAGGTGAGGCTGGTGTTGCCCGACGAGTAGCCATTACCGATCGTCCACTCGAACGGATGCCCCAGCGCGGTCGCCCGCGCATAGTCGAGATGGATGAAGACGTCGTCGAGGGGAGCGCTCCACTCACCGCCCGTCTGCTTCAGCATGTAGCCGTAGAACGCCCGCGCCGAGAGCAGCGTGTGGAGCGCGGTCCACACGACGAAGAGCAAGGGATCTACGCGCCGCAGCCCGGCCGCGAGCGCGGAGGATGCGAACGCGTGCGGATGGGTGAGACGCACCGAACGGACATGTGCGGCGACGTTGCGAAACACGGCGGGCCGGCGATGCGCTTCTACCATGGCCGCCGGTGGATCGAGTGTGTTAGGTTCCTGCGCCCACGAGGACATGATTTCGGCATTGCGAAGGCCGGGGGGCAAGCGGAACCAGCGGGGAAGGGGCGTCGCGAGCGCGCTGCTCGTCGCGTGCACGGCGCTCGGGGCATCGTGGCCGACGTCGGCGCAGGCCCAGCCGGGTGGCTCCGTCGTGAAGCCCCAGGATCCCGCGCCGCCGCCGCCGCCACCCACGCAGACGGTGATCACGTCGCCGGTGGTGAAGAAGGACGACGGCGCGACCTACCCGGCGCAGGCGCTCGCCGACAAGGTGAAGGGTCCCGTCACCGTCGTCGTGAGGGTCGAGATCGACGCGAGCGGAGTCGTCCAGAACGCGACCGTCGACAATCCCGTCGGCCACGGCTTCGACGAGGCGGCGATCGCGGCAGCGAAGAAGCTCGAATACGAGCCTGCCAAGCGCAACGGCACGCCCATCGCGTCCAAGTTCCTCCACACGTACGTGTTCACGCCGCCGGGCTCGCGCATCGTGGGCAAGGTCGCGACCGAGCGCGGCAAGAAGGACGTGCCGCTCGAGGGCGCGGTCATCACCGTGACCGCCGCCGACGGCGCGACGTTCAAGGCGGCGGCCGCCGCCGACGGCACCTACCACGTCGACGACCTGCCGGCCGGCACGTACACGGTCACGGTCGCGGCCGAGGGCTACGTCGAGCAGGCTTACGAGCAGGCGCTCGAGGCCGGCGAGGAGGCCCGAGCCGACCTCCGCCTCTCGAAGGTCGAGGAGGCCCCGCCGCCCCCCAAGCCTGGCGAGGCGCCGGTCGAGGAGGTGCGCGTGCGCGGGACCCGCCCGCCGCGCGAGATCGTGAAGCGCACGCTCGAGCAGCGCGAGCTCTCGCGCATTCCCGGCACCAACGGCGACGCGCTGCGCGCCATCCAGAACCTCCCCGGTGTCGCCCGCCCGCCCGCCATCGCGGGCCTGCTCATCGTGCGCGGCGCCGCCCCGAACGAGACGAACGTCTACATCGACGGCACGCTCGTCCCGATCGTCTACCACTTCGGCGGTCTCTCCAGCGTCATCCCCACGGAGATGATCGAGAAGCTCGACTTCTACCCCGGCAACTTCAGCACTTATTACGGGCGCGTTACGGGAGCGATCGTCGACGTCGGAGTGAAGGACCCCAAGGTCCGTCCAGACAAGAAGATCCACGGCCTCGCCCAGGCCGACCTCATCGATGCGCGCGTCCTCGCCGAGGGCCCGATCGCGAACACGGGGTGGAACTTCGCGGTCGCCGGCCGCCGCTCCTACGTCGACCTCTGGCTGAAGCCCGTGCTCACGCAGGCCGGCGCGGCCGTCACGACCGCGCCCGTCTACTACGACTACCAGGCGATGCTCCAGAAGGACTGGGGCGGGAAGCACTCCTTTCGCCTCTTCTTCTTCGGCTCGGACGACCGCCTCGAGATCCTCACGCGCACCGTAAATGGGTCGAACCCGGGCATCGGCGGCAACATCACGTTCGGCACGGCGTTCTATCGCCTCCAGGCGCGCTACGTCGGCAAGCTCAGTGACGACACCGAGGTCCGCCTCACCGCGGCCATCGGCAAGGACGCGATCGACGTCTCGATCGGCGACAACTTCTTCGTCCTCTCCTCGTACCCGATCAACCCGCGCGCCGAGCTCTCGCAGCGCATCGCCGCGGGCGTGCGCAACAACTTCGGCCTCGACATCCTCTACGCGCCCTACACGGTCGACGTGCGGCTCCCCGCACCTCCGCGCCCCGGCACGCCGCCCGCGGGGCCCTTCGGCGCGCAGCCACCGCTGCAGGTCAGCGACAGCGACGCGGTCTACCGCCCCGCGCTCTACGACGAGCTCGAGCTCACGCCGTTCTCCGGCACGCGCATCGTGCCCGGCGTGCGCCTCGACTACGCGAAGGACACGCGCGCGTGGGACGTGCAGCCGCGCCTCGTGGTCCGCCAGGACCTGCATCGTGACTTCCCGCGCACCACGGTGAAGGGCGGCGTCGGTCGCTTCACGCAGCCGCCGCAGCCCCAGGAGACGAACCGGACCTTCGGCCTCCCCGGGCTCACCTCGAACATCGCGTACCACTACGGCACGGGCTTCGAGCAGGAGCTCACGCGGCAGGTCGAGGTCTCGATGGAAGGCTTCTACCGCCAGTACGACAACCGCGTCGTGCAGCGCCTCGGCAACGTCGGCGAGGGCCGCGCGTTCGGTCTCGAGACCCTCCTTCGCTACAAGCCCGACGATCGCTTCTTCGGTTTCCTCGCGTACACGCTCTCGCGCAGCGTGCGCAAGGACGGCCCCGGCGAGCCGGAGCGGCTCTTCAACTTCGACCAGACGCATATCCTCACCGCCATCGGCAGCTATCGGCTCGGCAACGGCTGGGAGCTCGGCGCGCGCTTCCGCTTCGTCTCGGGCAGCCTCAACACGCCGCAGACCTACGGCTTCTACGACGCGACCGTCGGCTCGTACATCGGGCTCGCGCAGTTCCCGCCGTTCGGCCACCGCAACCCGCCCTTCCACCAGCTCGACGTGCGTGTCGACAAGTCGTGGCAGGTCACGAAGGACTTCAAGCTCAGCGCGTACCTCGACATCTACAACGCCTACAACCAGGCGAACGTCGAGGGCGTCAGCTACAACTACAACCAGACCCTGAGCACGAACGCGACGGGCATCCCGTTTCTGCCGAGCATCGGAATGAGAGGGGAGCTGTGAAGATCCTCGGTCGACGTTCGCCTGCCGCCGCCACGCTCTTCGTGGTGCTCGTGCTCGCGGTCCTGGCGGCGCTCCTCGCCTGCGGCGGCGGAGGCTTCGATCCGCAGAGCAAGGTCGACAGCGTTCGCCTCTTCGTCGTCAAGGCCGACAAGCCCTACGCGAAGCCCGGCGAGACGGTGACCCTCGAGGCGCTCCTGACCGACGCGCGCCGCGAGCGGCCGCGCGCCGCGAAGCTCTACTGGATCCCGATCCTCTGCCTCAACCCGCAGGATGATCTCTATTACCTCTGCTTCGCAAACCCCGGGGACGCGAGCAACCAGGCCGGCGCGACGCGCCTCATCCCGCTCGGCTCCTTCGCCGACGCAGGCGCCGGCGCGGGCGCCGATGGCGGCGCCGCTGCGGGCGGCAATCCGTTCGCGGCCATCCCGACCGGCGTCGATCTCGGGCCGTTCCTCCCGCAGGGACCGACCTTCTCGTTCCGCATGCCGGATGACGCGGTCAAGGTGCGTGCCCAGGACCCCGAGCATCCCTACGGGCTCGCGGTGATCTTCAACGTGCTCTGCGCCGGCAGCCTCCAGTTCTTGCCGCGCAACCCCGCCGGCGGCGGGCAGCAGGTGCCTGTCGTCTGCGCCGACGACAACGGCGTCGCGCTCCCCGCGAGCGACTACGTGATCGGCATCACGCGCGTGTACTCGTTCCCCGATCGCATCAACACGAACCCCGTCCTCGAGAAGGTCACGTTCGAGGGCAACGACATCGATCTCGCGCAGGGCATCACGTTCGAGAAGTGCACCGCGGCGAAGGAAGCCTCCTGCAAGGAGAACAAGATCGACGTGCGCGTCTCCGACTCCAGCTGGGAGGTCAACCCGGCCGACGTCACGCGCGACGGTGAGCTCCACGAGCAGATCTGGGTCGACTACTACTCGGACATCGGCAAGTTCGACGACGAGGCGCGGCTGCTGTTCGACACGCGGGTCGGGCGCATCTCCGATTCAGAGGTGAAGTTCCGGGCTCCCAAGGACGTCGCCGACGGAACGATGTGGGCGGTGGTCCACGACAACCGCGGCGGCTCCAGCTGGATCGTGGTCCCGTTCCACGTCCGCTGACTGGGCTGGCGCGGGGCGCCGGTTCGCGCCATGATCGAGGCATTCCTTCGATGTCGGGCGCTCGCGGTCTTGGTCTCATCCTCCTCGTGGGCGCCGCGCTCGCGCTCGCGCCGGCATGCGCGAAGAAGACCGACAGCGGGTTCTTCCAGGAGCAGGACTTCAAGCCTCCGAAGGGCAGCGACGAAGAGGGCTCCGAGCCCGTCGTCTTCGACCGCAACAACATCGTCGAGACCGCCGCCCTGGTCGACTCCGAGGCGCTCGACTCCGCGTTGATCCAGAAGTTCATGCACCGGACGCCCTACGACCGGCCGACGTTCCTCGAGACGTACCAGTCGAACGGCGTGCGCGCGTCGGAGGCGATCGCGCGGGCTGCGCGCACGTACCGCATCAACCCGCTCGCGTTCCTGGTCGCCGCGCAGGGCACGCAGGGGCTCATCGGCGAGATCAACTACCCGTTCCCCCCCGAGCGCGTGGAGTACGTCTTCCGCTGCGGCTGCCTGCAGGGCGCCGACTGCCTGCCCGAGCTCGCGGGGTTCGATCGCCAGGTCGACTGCCTCGGCCGTCAGCTCCGCGACGCGCTCACCGCGATCTCGACGGGCGACCAGACCGCGGGCGGCTGGGGCAAGGACAAGACGAGCATCACCCTCGACAACCTCAAGGTCACGCCTGCCAACGAGGCTACCGCGGTCATCTACGATCGCTCGCCGCGCGTGGCCCAGGGCAGCGCAGGCGGCACGTGGTTCTTCTGGAACCTCTTCCGCGTCTACGCCGTGGGCGCCGACTACTTTGGGCCCATCGGGGGGGGCGCGGGCGGCGGCGGCTGGATCGGCGATGCCTGCACCTCCTCGGCGACGTGCACGGGCATCGGCGAGGGCGCGCTGTGCGCCAACGGCGACTACCCCGGCGGCCTCTGCACCATCAAGTGCACCGGCGACTGCCCGGTCGGCGCCGACAGGCCCGAGTCGTTCTGCGCCGACTTCAAGACGAACGGAGGCTTCTGCCTGTCGGTCTGCAACCTGACCGCGCCGTCCTGCCGCGAAGGCTACAAGTGCGTGACGACGAAGAAGCTCGGCTCGACCGCCGCGGCCGACTCGAAGCCCGTCTGCACCATCCAGTGAGTCACTCGAAGAGCTGGATGTTGGTGCCGTCGCTCCAGAAGTAGCGGTTCTGGAACTTGCCGTCGGGCGTGATGCTCGTGCCGTACACGGACTTCGAGAACTGGTGGTTCTCCTTCGTGAAGCCGGCGCTGGCGCCGAGCCCGAGGTTCACGTTGGGCAGGTTCTCGAACGCGAGGACGAGGTTGTCCGACGTGAGCGCGGCCTTGTTCGCCTTGAGCCCCTCGAGGAACACGCGTCCTGCGATGTAGCCCTCGAGCGCGGTGAACGTCGGCGCGGCGCCGGTCGGCGCCACGAGCCGCTTGTAGTCGAGCACGACGTCGCTGTTGTCGCTGTCGTAGTTCGGGACGACCTGCGAGACGAAGACGTCGTCGGTGTACGGCTTCGAGCCGCTCGGCGTCGCGACCGACCCGAGGGCCGCGAGGCGCTGGGCGAGCGAGTTCGGGCCGACGAACGAGACGTTGCTGAAGTACAGCTTCAACCGCGTCGCCTTCTGGAGCGTCGACTGCTCGGCGTCGCTCGCGTTCTGCCAGTCCTTCAGCGTCTGGATCAGCTGCACGCCCGGCCCGTAGGTGTCGGTCATCATGATGCCGACGGTGTGCTGGGCACCATCGGACGCGAGCAGCGACTTGAGGTACCCGATCGCGGAGGCCGCTTGCGCGGGCACGCTGCCAGCGTCGTCGCGGGCGTAGCGGAAGCGCTGGAAGCTCGGCGGGGCGTCGCGGAGCGCCTGGTAGGCCGCCACCAGGCCGTTGTAGCCGGCGTCGCCGAACGAGTCGTTCTGGTCGAAGCTGATGATGTGCTTGTCGTTCGGCACCTTCAGCGTGAAGAAGAACTCGAGCGTCGCGCGCGCCTCCTGCGCGTAGCTCGCGCGTACGTTGAAGATGTACTTCGCGCACGGGCCCGCCTTCGTGTCGCGCAGCATCGCGGTCGCGCCGGTGAAGGCACCGAAGTAGAGCGTCCCGGTCTCCACGACGATCGGCGCGGCGCGCACCATGGTCGGCGTGCCGACGCTCCCGATGACCGCGGTGACGGCGTTCGGTCCGGGGAGGAGCGCGGTCTGCGAGAAGGCGTCCTGCCCGGCCACGGGCGGCGTCTGCGTGGTCGGGCAGCGCGGCGCGCCCACGCCGACGACAGCATCGACGAGCTTGCGCGCGTTGTCCTCGGCGACCGCCGGAGTGTACTGATCGTCGCGGAACTCGAGCTCGATCTTCCGGCCGCGGATGCCGCCGGTCGCGTTCTGCGTGTCGAAGGCGAGCTGGATCCCGCGACGCATCTCGAGGCCGAGGTCCTGGCTCGGGCCGGTGGCGGGTGCGCTCATGCCGATCCGCAACGGGGCGTCCGCGGCCTGGACGCACAGGTTCTTCTTCGCGGCGGCGTTCGGGACGCATGCGAGCGTACCTCCGCAGTCGTCGTCGGTCGCGCAGCTCTTCGGCTCGAACGTCGAGGAGCAGGCGGTGCTGCCGGTGAGGACACTCAGGCTCGCAGCGCCGGCGAGCAAGGCCCAGCTGTTCATCGTCATCGGCTTCCAGCTCCTTCAAACATCAGAATCGGACGCGCCACGAGGCGCCTCCGGCACGGCCGTCGGTCCAGGGCGTGAACGCCGTGGCCGTTCGCTTCTCGGGCTCGCTCGGCGAGCTCGCGAAGTACCAGATGAGCCCCCCGATCGTGACCGCGGCGCCACCGATCCCGATGCCGAGGCCGAGGTTTGCGCGCGCGACCCCCGATTTCGCCTCGTCGAACGCGGCGTCGCCGGGCGCCGCCGCGCACTCGTGCGTGTCGCGCGAGCAGTTGGAGGGGACCGCGCCGAGACCGGTCGCGAGCAGGACGCCGCCGACCACGAGCGCGACGCCGCCGGCGCCCGCGACGATCAGCGGCGCGATGGGTCGCGATGGTTGCGCCGGCTCCTCGCTGACGGCGCTCCGCGCCGGCGCCGCGGACGCGGTCGCGGTCGCATCGCCGAACACGGCGACGATGGCGCGGCCCTTCTCGCCTGCGCTGATCACGACCGATTGCGTGACGTCCTTGCCGGCATGCGCGAAGCGGACCGTGTGCTTGCCGGGATCGAGATCGTGGGACCGACCCTCCTCGAGGCGTGACTGCACCAGGACCCCGTCGACGTAGACCTGGGTGTCGACGAGGTCGCCGCCCTTCGCGTCGCGCGCCACGAAGCTCACCGAGGGGACCGTTCGCCCGAGCTCGTCGCCGAACTTCGCGCAGTCCGACTGGATCAGCGCGGGGCACGACGACTGCGCGCAGAGCAGGAACAGGCGCTTGCTGTCGGCGAGCTGCCCCTTCTCGCGTGCGTCCTGCCCGCGGCTGTGCGCCTCGACGCACTCGTCCTTGGTCGGCGGCGCGGCGCTCGCGGAGCCGGCGTACGTGAGGCCGAAGGCGGCGAGCAGGAGGACCGTCGGGAGGCGCGTGCTGATCATAGGCATCCGGGCTTGAAGACCTTCTTGGTCCCCTCGAAGTAGAAGGGCGGGTTGCAATCGGCGGTCTTGCCGGGCGTCGCAGGACGCTCGGGCGGGGGCTGCGGCGCCGCGGTGGTGGCGGGCGGCGTGGGGCGGGGCGGCGGCGCAGGCAGGTAGATGATGCGCGTCCTCGGTTGCGCGGCGAGCGCTCCGGCCGAGGCCGACGCGGCGGCATGGGCGAAGGCGGCGGCGCGGGCGCTCGCGCTCTCCGCTGCGCTCGACTCGGCAGTGGCGGGGGACTCCGAGGGCGCCGGCGCAGCCGCGGTCGCCGCGGCGCCCGGGCGAGCCTCGAGGGCCGGGGCGGGCTGCGCCGCGCGCCGGTCGTCGCGCAACAGGATCAAACCGATCGACAGCGTGCTCGTGACGAGGAGCGCGATGGCGAGGAGGAGGAGCAGGCCGGACCGCGAGCTCTTCTTCTCCGTCGGCGGCGCCTGCGAGACGATCCCGAACGCCGAGCCGTCCGGCGTGCCGCTCAGCGTGCCGCGGGTGCTCGTCGGCGAGAGGTCGAGCGGGACGCGGTCGCTCGTTCGCATCCCCATCTGCGCCGTGTGCTCGACGCCCCGGGGCGTCGTCGTTTCGAAGGAGGGCGGCGCGAGGCTCGGGAGCTTCGCGGGAACCGCGCCGCTCTTCGCCGCCGTGATGCACTTCTCGATCACCGCTCGGAGCTGCTTGCGCTGGGGCTCGAACACCGTCGCCACGATCTGCGAGATCTCACGAATGGTGACGCGCTCGTCCAGCGACTCGAGGTACGCCTCGAGGTCGGCGCGCATCTCCTGCGCGGTCGCGTAGCGCTCGTCGGGGTCCTTCCTCGTGGCCTTGTTGCAGATGCGAACGAGCTCGGCGGGCGCTCCGGGATGCGCGTCGCCCAGGCTGGGGATCTCGCCCTTGATGAGCGCGGTGAGGATCTCGAGCTGCGTCTTCTTCGGGAACATGCGGCTCCCCGAGACCGCCTCCCAGACCATGACGCCGACCGAGAAGAGATCGGCGCGCGTGTCGGCGTCGCCGCCGAGCTGCTCCGGCGCCATGTAGCCCGGCTTGCCCTTGTAGATGCCGGCCTGGGTCTCGATCGACGTATCGCTGGATTTTGCGATCCCGAAGTCGACGATCTTCACCTGGCCATCGAACGTGATGAACACGTTTTGCGGGCTCATGTCGCGATGGACGACGCTCGCCGTCGTCTCGTCGAAGTTCTTGAGGTGATGGGCGTACTCGAGGCCGTCGAGGACGTGGCAGAGCACCCGCAAGTGCATGGGCACGGTGAACTGCGCCGACCGCTTGCGCACGAGCCGGCCGAGGCTCTCGCCGTCCAGGTAGTCCATCACGATGAACGGACGGCGGCCGTCGACGCCGACCTCGTACGTGGTCACGATGTTCGGGTGGCTGAGACGCGCCGCGAGGCGCGCCTCCTCCAGGAACATGTCGAAGAAATTTCCGTCGTCGACGAGCTCCGGCTTGAGCTCCTTGATGACGAAGAGCTTACTGAAGCCGGCGGGACCGCTCGCCACGGCGAGGTAGACAATCCCCATGCCTCCGCGGGCGATCTCCGCGATGAGCTGGTACTTCCCGAGGGTCTGCATGGCGCCGACAGATGTCAGCGAAGGCACTCTAACGAGGCACGCGCGAAGAAAGCAACGATGCGTGCGGACTACACGGATTAAGGTCGCACCTCATGAGAGGTGCCGCCCCTCAGTCGGTCCCGGTCGCAGCTTCAGTGATCTCCCATCCTTTGCCGGCGATCCAGGACGTTCTCTCGTGAGCGCGGCAGCCTGTCACGCTCATGCTCGAGCTCTGAATAGAGTAATTGCTCTACTCGATCCAAACCCGAGCTCAACCGTCGACGGTCGTCGGAGGCTCGGTCGGACGACCCTTGCGGACGAGCGGACCGAGGACCGCGATCGCGTCGAGGCTGACCTGGCCGCTCGTGAGGATGCCCTCGTCGGTCGGTTTGCGGCGCAGGTGCTCGCCCACGCGCAGGAACGCCTCGAGGTAGATGCGCTCGCGTCCGAGGCCGGCCATCACGCCGTCTCCGCCGCGGAACGCGCGCTCGGCGACGAGCACCGCGTCGGGCGCCGGCATGCCGTGCTCCTTCACGAGCGCCGAGAGCGCATCGGGGAAGGTTGCGCCGCCGTCCATCGCCTCGACCGCGAGGTGCCGGGCCGCGAGCTCCCGCTTGCGCCGCGGGGAGAGATAATTGCCACGCTCCTCGAGCACCAGCGCGAGCCCCTCCTGATCGTCGACGCCGCGCGCCGTCCCGATCTGGAAGATCGCGATCGGAGCCTGCGCCGCGCGGGTCCGCGGGATGGCGTGCGCCTCGACCTCGTGCATGACCGTGCGCTCGACGTCCTCGCGTGACGTCATGCGGTTCGACGCCACGAGGATGTGCCGCTCGCCAGTGGCGGCGAGCGCGGAGAGGGAGGGCTGCACCACCACCGCGAACGGAAGGCCGAGGCGACTGACCTCTTCCCGCATGCGCGTCAGGAGCGAACCGGTCTCGGTGGAGTCACTCGCGAGCAGCGCGTCGCGCTTGTCCCCGCCGGCGAGCGCCTCGTGCGCCTCGGCGATCCATTTGCGTGCGAGGATGGTCGCCTCGCCCGCGGCCTGCGGGCTCAGGGAACGGAAGCGGGCGCGGGCGAGCGCGCCGAGCACCGCGGTGCCGGCCTCGCTGGCGAGCGCGGCCTCGATCTCGAGCTCCCGGCAGCGCGCGGCGTAGAGCTGGGCGATCGGATGCGGCTCGGCGGCGAGGCGCTGGGCGGCGCTCCCCAGGGCCTTCCGCAGCGCGGTGTGGTCGGTGCGGGCGTACGACCAGCGCGGGGCGACGAACTGGCCGCCCTCGAGCGCCGTGAGGATGCGGGCCCGCTCCTGCGAGGCGTTGCGCGGCACGACCGAGCCGAGCAGGCGGACCGATCGGACCGCCTCCACGAGGAGCCGCTCGCCGCGTACCAGCCAGGCAGGAAGGTCGCTGGGGGCGCGTTTGCGGATGGCGGGGCGCTGGATCATGGCCTCGTTCGTCCGTTTTCGCTCACCGGCCGAGGATACGGCAGGACGCGCGTTCGTGCCTCGTTTTCCTTGCCAGTGCGGGGCACCAGGGTTACGTCGATCCATCGGATGAAGAAGAACTACGTCCTCGATACGAACATCCTGCTTCACGACCCGAACGCGATTTTCCGGTTTGACGACAACAACGTCATCATTCCGATTTACGTCATCGAAGAGGTCGATCAGTTTAAGCGGGAAGGCTCGGAACGAGGCCGCAACGCGCGCCACATCGTGCGCCTCCTCGACGATCTCCGCGAGACGGGCGGTTCGCTCTCGAAGGGCGTGAAGACGAAGAACGGCGGCTTCCTCAAGGTCGCCATCCCGAACTCGCGTCCCGAGCTTCCCACCGCCATCGACAAGGCGGCGATGGACAACGCCATCCTCCAGACCGCGTTCCAGGTGCGGGACGAGGACATCTCGCATCCCACTGTCTTCGTGACGATGGACACGAACCTCCGCATCCGCGCCGACGCGCTCGGGATGCTCGCCGAGACCTACGAGAACCAGCGCGTCGACACCGAGCGCACCGAGACCGGCGTGACCGAGCTCGAGGTCTCCGCCGAGGAGATCGACACGTTCTTCCAGGATGGCGCGCTCGCGCCGAACCCCGCGCTGATCGCGCCCGAGCCCGGCGAGAAGATCGAGCGCTCTGCGAACAACAACGGCGACATGGCGACGCGCGGGATCCTCACCGCGAACCTGTGCGTGCTGCTCCGCGACCGCGCGAACCCCTCGCACACCGCGCTCGGCCGTTACGACGCGACGAAGCGTCAGATCGTCTGCCTGCGCACGCCGCGCGAGGGCCTGCTCGGCATCCGCCCGCGCAACAAGGAGCAGAGCCACGCGCTCGACCTCCTGCTCGACGAGAGCATCCGGCTCGTCACGCTCGTCGGCAAGGCCGGTACGGGCAAGACGCTCCTCGCGCTCGCCGCGGGGCTGAAGAGCACCATCGAGGACGGCACGTACACGCGCATGCTCGTGTCGCGTCCCGTCATGCCGCTCGGCCGTGACATCGGCTTCCTGCCCGGCACCGTGGACGAGAAGCTGAACCCCTGGATGCAGCCGATCTTCGACAACCTCGAGTTCCTCTTCACGAGCGGAACGAAGAAGGGCCCGCGCGCCTACGCCGAGCTGCTGGAGAGCGGCCAGCTGCAGGTCGAGCCCCTCACGTACATCCGCGGCCGCTCGCTGCCGCAGCAGTACATCATCGTGGACGAGGCCCAGAACCTCACCCCCCACGAGGTGAAGACCATCATCACGCGTTCGGGCGACGGCACGAAGATCGTGCTCACCGGCGATCCGGGGCAGATCGACAACCCGTACGTCGACAGCCAGTCGAACGGCCTCGCCGTGGCCGCCGATCGGTTCCGGGGGCAGAAGATCGCCGCGCACATCGTCATGACACGCGGCGAGCGCAGCGAGCTCGCCGAGGTCGCCGCAAACCTCCTCTGAGCGATCCCGGGGACCGGCCGGCTTGCTTCCAGGACGGTCGGACCCCATCATCTCAGGGATGCTTCGCGTTGCCGCGGTCGGGTTTGCGCTGGCGGTCGGCGGTTGCACGTCGGTCGGCGGCAGCGCCGTGCGCACGGGGCCCGTTTCGCTGCCCGCGTATGCCGGTCCGGTGGCGGTCTACTCGACCGGGCAGGCGCCGCCGGGCGCGGTAGACCTCGGTGTCGTCGAGGTCCACGCGGCCCAGCAGGAGGCGACCATCGACACACTGATGCCTCAGTTCGTGCAAAAGGTCGCGCAGATCGGGGGCAACGTCGCCGTGATCGACGGCGTCCGCGCCCGCTTCGAGCTCATCGGCCGCTCGCACGTCGAGACCTTTTATTACACGTGCAACATGGGCGCCACGTGCGCCGGCACGCGCGTGTACGCCGCGAACGACGAGGTGATGATTGTCTCGGTCTTCGGCCGCGCGTTCTCCACGCAGGTGCTTGCGCCCGGCGAGGAGCCGCTGATTGCGCCCGCGCCGGCGGAGCCCGCGCCGGCGGAGGCTGCGCCGGCGGAGCCCGCGCCGGGGCAGAAGCCCGTGGAGGGACTGTGAGCACGCGTCTCGCCGCGCTGCCCTTGCTGATGGTCGCGGGCGCTGCGCTCGCCGGCTGCGGCCACACCGAGGCGCACGCCGCGCTGCTCCGCGCGCCGCAGCCCGCAACCACTGGCACCGTCGAGCTTTACGTGGCCGGCCAGGCCGCCCCCACGCGGCCGTTCTACGAGATCGCCATGGTCCAGGCGATCGGATTCGGAGCGGACGCGAACCCCGAGGACGTCACGAAGGCGCTCGTCACGAAGGCGGCCGGGCTCGGCTGCGACGCGGTGGTCCGTATCTACATCGACCTCGGCTACACGCGCGCGCACGCCGCGGGCGTCTGCGTGAAGTACCTCGGACCGGCCCCCGAGGGCGACGTCGCCCCGCGCGCCGTCCTCCCGCCGAGCCTCGGCGCGAACCCTCGGCCTCCGCCCATGCGTCCGGCGCCAGCCCCGCGCCTCGAGCCGCTCCCGTCGTCCCCGAACCGAGGGCGCTAGCGAAGAAGCCGACAGCTCACGGCCGACCGTCGGAGCGGCCTCTCGAAACTGTCGGCTGTCAGCTGTTCGCTTCTCCGTTCTCCGATATCGTCCCGGCATGCACGACGAGCACGAGAGGACGGCCGGGTCCCACGATTCGACGCGCCCGCAGGGACCTCGCATGGTTCTCAGCGATGCCACGGCCGCCCTCGCGCTCGCCGAGCAGGCGGTGGGCAGCCGCGTGATCGCGCAGACGGCGGATCCCTCGTCGGCCGACGCATTGCTCGCGACGGCGCGCGCGGCGGCCGAGCAGGGGGAGCGCGTCGCGGTCGTTGCGCGCGCCGAGTCGCTCGCGGCGTCGCGCGAAGCGATGCGCCGGATCGCGCAGGCGCGCCTCGCGGTGGTGGCGCACGCGATCGCGGGACACGGCGGTGAGGATCTCGCCGCGCTGAGCGACCTCGGCTGGGGCGTGCTCTGCGCGTCGGGTCCGGAGGACTCGTTCGACCTCGCGCTCATCGCACGCCGCGCCGCCGAGGACTCTGGCGTCCCGTTCGTGGTCGTGCACGCGCACGGTCACGCGGAGGCAGGGACCGGGCGCGCGCATGCGATGGTCGCGCTGCCGCAGGCCAAGGCATGCCAGGACTTCGTGGGTCCGGCGTCGCGCATGAAGCCGCGCCACGATCCTTCGCATCCCTCGCTCGCGCCGCTCGGCGACCGCGCGTTCGCGGAGCGCGTGCCGTTCGCGCTCGGGAGCGCCCTTCGCGAGTACGCCAACCTGTCGGGTCGCCGGCACGACGTGTTCGACAAGGTGCCGCTCGGCGAGGCGCCGCTCATGCTCGTGGGCATGGGACCCGTCGGTGATGCGCTCTTCCACGCCGTCAGCGAGCTGCGCGCACGCGGGTACGACGTGGGCGCGGTCCACGTCTCGACGTTGCGTCCTTTTCCCGGCGCGAAGCTCGTGAAGGCGCTGGCCCGCGCCCTCGCGATCACCGTGCTCGAGCCGGTCGACGAGCCGATGGCTCACGGCGGTCTCCTCGCGCGCGAGGTCAAGTCGGCCTTCACCGACGCGCTCACGTGGGCCCCTGGTTTTCCGGGGATCGGCCGCATCCCGAAGCTGTTCGTCGGGGTCACGGGACCGTCGTTCGACGTGAACGACCTCGCGGCGATCTGCGACAACATGCTGGCGGACGAGCGCGGTCGCCGGAGCTTCTCGTTCGCCGATGCCGATCATCGCCTGCCCGTCGCCACCACCGCCGGACCGAGGAACGCGAGCACGTCGATCCGCTGGGTCCTCGACGACGTCGCGACCGCCAACGTCGCGCTGTCGGTCACGGCGGCGGTGCTCGCGTCGGCGCTCGGTCTGCGCGCGCACGGCCTCGTCACGCCCGAGCGTACGGGGACCGGCGCGACGGTCGATCTCGTGGCGACCCGCGAGCATGCGCGCGGCGCGATGGCCCGTCGCGAGCCGCGCCTCGTCATCTGCACGGATCGCGGCATCGCCTCGGCGAGCACCATCGCGCCGCTCGCGCCCGGCGCCGTGCTCGCGGTCCTCTCCGGGGCCGGCGATCCGAACCTGCCCGACGCGGCCCGCGTGCTCGTTCGCGAGCGCCGCGTGCGCGCGCTCCCCCTCGCGTGGGGCGGCGCCGCTGAGGACGCCACGTTCGCCATCGCCGCGACGTGTGCCGGTGCCTCGCTCGCCCTCGGCGCGCGCGTGCAACGGACGATGCTCGATCCGATCGTCGTGGCGCGGCTCGTCGCCGAGGACCTGACGACGCGCGGCGTCACCGATCCCGGCCCGATGGCCGAGCGCGCGCGACGGGCGTTCGAGGCCACGCTGGAGGCCCTCGAATCCGCCGAGCGCGACGGCGCCGGCCGCTCCGCGAGCGATGATCGACCGCGATCCCCGACCGTGGCATGATCAGCAGATGGGGCTGGCGCTCGGATGACGCGCGCGGGGGTCGTCCCGCGGACCGTGCTCGCCGCGCTGGCCGCGATCGTGGCTCTCCGGACGCCTGCGCTCGCCCAGGGGCAGCGTGACGGCGGCGCGGGCGATCCTCCGCCCGCGGCTCCGCCGGCCCCGGTCTCCGAGGCCGACGTCGACGACGACCATCCGGCTCCCAAGGAGCCCAAGGAGAAGCCCGCGCCGTACGTGCGCGCCCCCGCGGTCCTGAAGGACGGCATGCTGCGCATCCCGGGCGGTCGCTTCACGATGGGCTCGTCCGACAAGAACGCGCCTCCGAACGAGCGCCCCGCGCGCAACGTCGAGGTCCCGCCGTTCTGGATCGATCGCACCGAGGTGACGGTCGGAGCCTATCGCGCGTGCGTCGAGCGTGGCGCCTGCGTGAAGACGCCGCACAGCAGCCCGCTCTGCACGTACGACCTCGGCGATCCGCAGCTCCCCATCGCGTGCGTCCCGTGGACGTCCGCGAACACGTTCTGCCACGCGCAGGGCAAGCGCCTCCCGCGGGAGATGGAATGGGAGAACGCCGCGCGCGGCACGCTGCCCATCAAGTATCCGTGGGGCGGGGCCCCGGGCTGCGGCATCGCGGCGATGCTGGCGGGCGAGACCACGAACCGCGCGTGCTCGGGCAAGCGTCCGTCCAAGGTCGGCGCGCATCTCGGCGGCGCGAGCCCGTACGGCGTGCTCGACATGAGCGGCAACGTCGAGGAGTGGGTCGCGGACTGGTACGCCGACACGGTCACCGACTTCTCCCCACGGTCGGGCTCGAGCCACGTCCTCCGCGGCGGCGGCTGGCTCAGCCTCCCCTCCCTCGGCAAGACCACGAGCCGCAACTGGGGCTCGGTCCGCGAAGCGGGCCCGAACGTGGGCTTCCGCTGCGCGAAGGACGACTAGCCAGCCGACGCCCCGTCCGCATCACGAGCGTCGAAGCGACCTCCGACGAAGACCGGCGCCGGGAAGGGCTGTCCGTAGCTCTCGGCCCGTCCGAGGGGGCGATTGATTCCCCGGGGATTCTCGACTACGTGCTCCGTCCACCGCCCGATCAGGCTTTTCCGGGAGCTTTCCATGTCGACCTCGTTCTTCCAGCAAGTGCAGCCCAAGGCCGGCACCCCCGGCGTCGCGGACCCCGCAGGAGCCCCCGCAGGCGGCGCTGCCCCCGCGTCTGGACCGCCCCCCAGCATGGTCACCATGCTGCTGCCGTTCCTCATCCTCGTTCCTTTCCTCTTCCTCAGCTTCCGCCGGCAGAAGAAGGAGAAGGCGGCCCGTGGCTCGCTCAAGAAGGGCGACAAGGTCGTCACCACGTCTGGCCTGATCGGTGAGCTCATCGAGCTCGACGACCGCATCGGCAAGGTGAAGATCGCGCCGGGCACCACCGTGCAGGTCCTCGCCACCGCGCTCTCCCCGTTCGAGCTCTCGACCGGCGCCGAGAAGAAGACCGACAAGGAGCTCGTGGACCTGAAGGAAGCCAAGGCCGGCGCCTCCGACAAGAAATGAATGGGCCGGGCTGAAGGTTATCCGGACCGAACTCACCTCGAGCGCATCAAGAACCGACATTCATGACTCCGTCGCGACGCAACACGCTCATCCTCGCCCTGGTATCGGCGATCGCCGCGTACCTCTTCTTCCACGCGGACAATTTCTGGGGACTCGTCATCTCGTCCCTGATCACCGTGTGGGCGCTCTTCGGTGCGCTGCCGATCATGGACGGGCCGTGGCGGATGAAGGTGGGCTTCGTGCTCGCCGTCTTCTTCGGCTCGCTCATCGTGCTGTGGCCGACCTTCGAGGGCATGAGCGACGGCCGGATCAAGTGCCCGGCCTATGTGAAGGACCGGATCACCTTCGGCATCGTGAAAGGGCTCGACCTGCAGGGCGGCCTCCGGCTCGTCTACACGGTCGAGGTCGAGGAGGCGATCCGCGACAAGCGCGACAAGTTCGCCGACGAGATGCGCCACGAGCTGGCGAACGCGTACAACTTCCACCAGGGTGACGGCCTCCTCAAGCGCGAGGAGCTGACGAAGCTCGAGGAGAAGGTCCACATCTCGATGCCCGAGACGGCGATCCTCAAGGTCGTCTTCAAGGATCCCGCGGACAGGAAGCTCATCGACGACCGCTTCAAGAAGAAGTTCGGTGGAGAGCTCTCGCAGCTGCTCGGCGGAACGGGCGAGGTCGTCTTCAAGATCCGGCAGGACGTCGAGACCGACATCCGCAACAAGGCGGTCACGCAGGCTCGTGACACCGTCCTCCGCCGCGTCGACGAGCTCGGCCTCCGCGAGGCGAGCATCACGACGCGGGACGAGGACATCATCATCGAGGTCCCCGGCAAGGACGATCGCGCCTTCAACGAGGTCAAGGAGATCATCCGCAGGACCGCGCGACTCGAGTTCAAGATGCTCGACGACGAGGCGGACTTCTTCGGCAAGATCCCGGAGGCGCAGGTCCCGGCGTCCGAGAACATCGAGATCCGCTTCGAGAACGCGCCCGCCGGTGTCGGCAAGAACGTGAAGACGAACTTCGCGCGCATCGAGAAGCGTCAGGACGAGACGATGCTCCAGGCGCTCGAGCGCCTGAAGAAGTGGGCGGCGACGCTCCAGGTCCCGGACGACCACGTCATCGGCTACGAGAAGATCGAGGATCCCGACGAGGAGACCGGCAAGTTCATCGAGAAGGGGTGGCGCACGTTCTACCTCTACAGCCGCGCCGAGGTGACCGGTGAGTACATCACCGACGCGACTCGCGCGGTGAACACCCAGAGCGGCGTGCCCGAGGTCTACGTGTCGATCACGTTCAGCCCCGCCGGCGCCGACCGCTTCGAAGAGGTCACGGGCGCGAACGTCCAGCGCCGCTTCGCGATCATTCTCGACGACGTCATCAACTCCGCGCCGGTCATCAAGTCGAAGATCGGCGGTGGCCGCGCGAGCATCACGATGGGCTCGGGCGACCCCGAAACCCAGCTGAAGAACGCCGAGAAGCTCGAGCTGGTGCTCCGTTCCGGTGCGCTGCCGGCGCCGATCACGCCCTCCAACGAGTCGCTGATCGGCCCCACGCTCGGTCAGGACGCCATCGCCAAGGGTGGCCTCGGCGCGGCCGCGGGCGGCGCGCTCGTGCTCCTCTTCATGCTGTTCTACTACCGGAAGGCCGGCTTCGTCGCCGACGGCGCCGTGCTCTTCAACCTCCTCATCCAGCTCGCGATCCTCGCGTCGTTCAGCGGCACGCTGACGTTGCCGGGCATCGCGGGCCTCGCGCTCACCATCGGTATGGCCGTCGACGCGAACGTGCTCATCAACGAGCGCATCCGCGAGGAGCTGCGCGCCGGACGCAGCATCCGTGCGGCGGTCGAGGCCGGCTACGACAAGGCCTTCACGGCCATCGTGGACGGCCACGTGACCATCTTGATCTCCGGTCTCATTCTCGCCCAGTACGGCACGGGGCCCGTGAAGGGCTTCGCTGTCACCCTCATCATCGGCATCATCGCCAGCCTCTTCACCGGCGTCTTCTGCACCCGATTGGTCTTCGACTACTGGGTGCGTGGGGCGAAGGCAAAGCGGCTCAGCGTAGGCGCGGAGTTCTGAGATGGAGCTCTTCAAGCCAGGCAAGACCTATGACTTCATGCGCGTCCGCCGCTACTGGATCGCGCTCAGCGTGCTCCTGTCGGTCGGGTCGCTGCTCCTCCTCTTCTATCCGGGGCCGAACTACGGCACGGACTTCAAGGGCGGCACCGAGATCGAGGTGGCGTTCACGAAGGCGGTCGACGGCGGAGAGGTCCGCCACGCCGTGACGAAGACGGGCGCGTTCTCCGAGCCGGACGTCGTGCAGGTCACCGACCCTGCCCACCCGTACCGCTACCTGATCCGCGTGCAGGAGATCAGCACCGTCGACGACTCGAGCAAGGAGTCCCTGAAGAAGGCGCTCTGCCTGGGCGTCGAGGGCGAGAACGCTGCGTGTCCCGCGAACGCGCGGGCCACGGAGATCAAGTTCAGCGCCGGCGGCGACAAGCTGTCGGTCCGCTACGACTCCGAGGCCGACCTCGAGAAGCTCAAGGCGCAGATCGCGACCGTTCCCTCGGTCAAGCTCCGCATCGCGGCGAACAACCCGCAGGTCGTGAACCCGCGCGATCATCGCGTCGAGGTCCAGCTCCAGAGCAAGGGCGACCAGCTGATGGACGTGATGCGCGCCGAGCTCGGCGCCGACCGCGTCCCGCAGGCGGCGCTCCGCGTCGAGTGGGTGGGTCCCAAGGCCGGCAAGCAGCTGCGTGACAGCGCGCGGAACTCGGTGGCGATCGCCATCGTCTTCATCATGCTCTACCTCGCCTTCCGCTTCGACCTGCGCTTCGCGCCGGGCGTCGTGCTCGCGTGCGTCCACGACGCGATGGTCGTCCTCGGGGCGTTCGTCATCTTCCACAAGGAGGTGACGCTCTCCACCATCGCCGCGGTGCTCACCATCGTCGGCTACTCGATGAACGACACCGTCGTCGTCTACGACCGCATCCGCGAGAACCTCGGCAAGCATCGTGGCAAGGCCTTCAGCGACATCATCAACGTGAGCATCTCCGAGACGCTCAGCCGGACCATCCTCACCTCCGGCGCGACGATGCTGTCGGTCCTTCCGTTCTTCATCTGGGGCACGGGCGTCATCAAGGACTTCGCGTTCGCCATGGTGGTCGGCATCATCGCCGGCACTTACTCGAGCATCTACGTGGCTGCGCCGCTCACCGAGTGGATCGACTCGAAGATGTCCCGCAAGGGCGCCGACGAAGTGAAGAAGCGCCTCCGCGCCGCCAAGGCCTGATCCGCGCAGCGAGGTGGGACGGCCCATCTCCGCCACCTTCCTCGGCGAGCGCGGTCGTCGTGGCGGAGCTCAGCCATTTTGCAGGCGGGCGCACCGGGAACCGTGGTAGGACCCGCCCGATCCCGGGGGTTTCACCGATGAAGATGCTCGCTGCCGTGTCGCTCGTCTCGCTGTCGTTCGCGCTCCTGGGGGCGGCAGAGCCGCTGGCGACCGACCGTCACGTCCACGGCGTGATCACCTCGCTCGACCCGGCGGTGCTGACGATCGCTTCGGCGCAGCGCAACGTCACCGGCAAGATCGACCCCGTGCGCACGAAGGTCACGGTCAACGGCAAGCCGGCGAAGCTCGCCGACCTGAAGATCACCGACCACGCGAAGGCGGAGCTCTGCCTCGACGACGTGTGGGTGTCGATCGACACGCACTGAGAGTCCTCCTAGGCTGCAGCGATGGTCGCGTCCGCCCAGCCGCTCATCCACTTTCGTGGCGTGCGGAAGGCGTTCGGACCGAAGGTTGTCTACAGCGGCCTCGACCTCGCGATCGCGCGCGGCGCCACGGTGACCATCCTTGGCGCGTCCGGAAGCGGCAAGAGCGTCATGCTGAAGATGCTCATCGGCCTGTTCGAGGCCGACGGTGGCGAGATCCTCTTCGACGGCAAGGACGTCACGAAGATGGCCGAGCGCGAGCTGTTCGCCGTTCGCCGGCGCATCGCCTACCTGTTCCAGGGCGCGGCGCTCTTCGACTCCTTGAACGTCGGCGAGAACGTCGCGTACGGCCTGCGCGAACAGAACTGGGACACGATGAGCGATGCCGAGGTGCGCAAGCGCGTCGCCCAGTCGCTGGCCATGGTCGGGCTCCCCGGCATCGAGGAGATGCGGCCCAGCGATCTCTCGGGCGGCATGAAGAAGCGCGTCGGCCTCGCCCGCACGCTCGCGCTCCAGCCCGAGGTGATCCTCTACGACGAGCCGACGACCGGTCTCGACCCGATCAACACGGCCCGCATCAACCACCTCATCGTCGGCATCAAGGAGCGGCTCGGCCTCACCAGCGTCGTGGTGACGCACGACATGGGGACCGCATTCACGGTCTCCGACCGCCTCGTGATGCTCGGAAAGGGAAGGGTCTTGATGGAAGGATCGCCAGAAGAGCTCCGAACCACAACGAACCCTTACGTGCGTGACTTCATCGACGGCAAGGCGCCGCCGGTCGAGGATGTCGACGTGCTACTCTCGACCTCGTGAGCGCGAAGAACCGCTCGGTCAGGGTCGGCCTGTTCGTGATCGCCGCCCTCCTGCTGGCGTCGGCCGCGGTTTTTCTGATCGGCGACAACCGCCGGGTCTGGGATCGCAAGATCACGTTCCGCGGTCGCTTCAATGACGTCGTGGGCCTGCGCAATGGCTCGGCGGTACGCATGGGCGGCATCGACGTCGGGTCGGTCACCGAGATCGCGCATGCCGAGAGCGCCGCCGATCCGAAGATCTACGTCACCATCGCCGTGGCCCGCAACGAGGCCCGCCGCGTCCGTCCCGATACGGTGATGCGCGTCGTGAACAAGGGCCTCCTCGGTGACAAGATGATCTCGCTCGACGGCGGCGACCCTCGGAAGGACGTCGCTGCGGACGGCACGTTCATCGCGAGCGAGGAGGATCCGAGCGACATGGGCAAGGCCATCGAGAAGATGACCAGCGTCGCGAAGAAGGCGGACGAGACGATGGACGCGGTGAAGCGCACCAGCGAGTCGCTCGCCGATCCGCAGATGGCCGAGGACGTGAAGGGCAGTATGAAGTCCCTGCGCGCGATCCTCGACGGCGTCGCGAACAACAAGGACGGCGCAGCTCACAAGGCGATCTTCGACCCGGAGGAGGCGCGCCGCATCGATCGCATCCTGGCAAACCTCGATGCCACCACCGCGAACCTCGCGGCCGTCTCGAACGACGCCCGCGACGTGACGGCGCGCGCCAGATCGGGCCCGGGCCTCGTACACACGCTCGTCTACGACGATCAGCTGGGCGCGAGCACGACGGGCACGATGGTGGAGCTGAACAAGAGCCTGGTCGCGTTGCGCACGAGCAATGGCCTCGGTCACGCGATCCTCTATGGCGACGACTCGACGCAGCACGTGCTCGGCAACGTCAGCGCGATGAGCGACGACCTGCGCGAGATCGTGGCGAACATGAAGGCGGGCCGCGGCACGCTCGGCGCGCTGCTCGTCGATCCGAGCGTGTACGAGGACATCAAGGTCCTCGTCGGTAACGTGGAGCGCAACCAGGTGCTCCGCGCGCTGGTCCGCTACTCGATCAAGCAGAACGAAGCGCGCCCCCACGCCGACGTGAAGGAGCCCCCGCAGCCCCTCATCGCCCCGACCCCGTCCCCGCAGCCCGGCGCGACGCGCTAGAGACCGCCAAGCCGCCAAGTCCGCCACGCGAGAATTGGGCGCGCTTCGCACGAGAGACGCAGCATCGCAGCGCGCGTCTCCTGTCCCTGCGGAGCGCAAAAATTCTTACCGGCGGCTTCGCGGTTAAAATCTCGCTCCGAGCTCACGGGCCGCGCGGATCGCGATCTCGCGCACCGTGAGCGGTGCAGAGCCTTCGGCCTTGTTGTTCGCCAGGACGAAGCCCTCGACGCAGCCGGCCTCGGCGGCGGCGCGCAGGATGCTCAGCACGTCGTCCCGCATGTCGTCTTGCGGGGCGACGAGGCGGTCGAACGGCGCGAGCTCCGCTTTCTTCTCCGCGTAGCGCATGAACGGCGGCAGCATCAGGCGCACCACCGTGAACGGCGACGTGATCTTCCCGTGGCTCGTGAGCTGCGCACGCAGGCTCGGCATCGCCGTCCAGTAGGTGAACACGTGCGCGGCACCATGCGCGCGCAGCACGTCGTGCCAGCGTGGCGTCAGCAGCTCCTGGTTGCGCAGCTCGAACGCCCAGGAGAAGCCCGCGGGGAGCGCGGTGAGGAACGCGTCGACGCGCCGCGCCAGCTCGACGTCCTCGAACGTGCCCCGCGGCATCGGCGTGAGCTCGAAGACGAACGGACCGAAGTGCCTCTCGAAGCCGCGGTACGGTTCGAGCACCTCCGAGAGGAAGCGCGAGGCGTCGAGGAAATGCGCGTTGCGCTGCCCGGCGCGGGCGCCGTACCGCGCATGCACTGGAAAGACCGCGGTCGTGATCTCGTCCCACACCTTCGAGACCACGCGAAACGGCGGCAGGGAAGGGGTGAGCGCCCCCGCCTCGTCGAGCTGCGTGGCGTACGACGCGACGTCCGCGGCGCGCAGCGGGCCGTAGTACGAGCGATCGACGGAGACCGTCCGCAGCAGTGGCTGCTGCGCGTAAGCGCGGAGCCCCGCGCGCGCGAGCTCGTCCTCGGTGTGCTGCCCCTCGTACACGAGCCCGCGCCAGCCCGGAAACGACCAGCTGCTCGTGCCGAAGCGCAGCCAGGAGGGCACGCGCAGCGCGAGCTCGCGATCCTCGTCGGTGATGCGCGGCACGATCTCGGCGCCAGCGACCGAGACGTTCGCGAAGAGCGGCAGCTGCTCGCGCCGCGCGCCGCCGCTCACGGAGCGTTGTCGCGGGGGAGCCGCCCGCCCGCGGGGGACGGGTTCTCCCACCACTTGTCGGTCGCGCCCTGGCGCATGACCGTGAGGCGCATGAAGTCGATCTCGAGGAGGGCCACCGCGCCGCGCGCCGCGGGCCCGCCGTCGAGGTTGAAGAAGTCGGCGCCGACGCCGAGCTGGAGGCCCCAGGGCAAGCCGCCCAGCAGCATGGCGTGCAGCGGGAAGTGACCGTAGTTCGTGGCCAGGCTCCAGCTGCGCCAGCCGGGCCCGGCGTCGAGCGCGAGACCCCACTGCCCACGCGCGAAGCCGCCGGTGGCGAAGCGCGCCGAGAGGTCCACGTCGGTGCCGAGCGAGAGGTACGTGGTCGTGCGGAGCAGGCCTCCCACCACCCAGTTGCCGAGCGGCGTGGTGCCGACGCCCGCCGAGAAGGAGACCACGCTGGCGCGATCGTAGGCGTCGCGCTCGTTGCCGTGCTGCAAGCCGTAGCCGCCGCCGGCGGTGAGCCAGGTGCTCGTGTCGGCTTGCGCCTCTCGCGGAGCGACCAGGGCGGCCGCAGCGGTCGCCGCGAAGACTACGGAGATCAGGAGGTTTCTTCGCGGCATCTGGGTCCGGGGCGTACCAATGTGAGGGGAATTCCGCAAGCTGCTACGCTCGGGACCCAATGCGAGCGACGGCATTCCTGGCCATGGCGATCCTCCTCGCGGCAAGCGCCGTGGGCGCGACGCCCCCGATCGCTGCGCCGCTGGCGAAGCCCGCGCGCGTCGCGCACGTGGCGCCGGCCGCGAAGCGCGCCCTGACCACGACCAGCGCGCCCACCGTCGACACCTCGGAGACGCGGGCCCCGGCGCTCGGCGCGATCGCGGTCCTGAACCGCAACACCAACGCCCGCGGCGTGATCCGCCTTTACGACGATCGTGGCCAGCTCGACCGCGAGCAGGCGCGGGCATTCATGCGCCTCGCAGGCAGCGGCAGCGCGGCCCCCGCCGACGCCAGCGAGGACGACGAACGCCTCGACGTCCGCGTCGTCCAGCTCGCCCTGCGCGCGGCGTATCACTTCAAGGCGTCGTCACTCGCGATCGTGAGCGCGACGCGCCCGGGCGCGAAGGGCAAACACGGCACGGGCGAGGCGCTCGACTTCGCGCTGGAAGGCGTGAAGGCGCCGCTCCTCGCGGCGTACCTGCGTGGACTCCCGCGCGCCGGCGTCGGCATCTACACGCACCCGAGGACGCAGTACGTCCACCTCGACGTGCGCGAACACAGCTACCACTGGATCGACGGCTCGCCGCCCGGCGTCAGCTGGCGCGAGCAGCTGCTCTCCGACCCGAAGCAGGCCGCGCGCGACAGCGCCTGGTCGCCGCGCTCCGATCTGCCGGAATAGCGTCCGACCCGCTCTAGGTCTTCGGCTGCGCGCGCTTCACGCGATCGACGACGTGCGAGATCGACTCGGGATCGAAGAGCAGCGAGTTGTGACCGCGGCCGGGGAGCACCACCACGTCGCCGCGCGGAAACACCGCGCTCTCGCAGGGAACGATCATGGCGTCGGCGTCGGCGACCACGCTCGTGTGGTGGACGTCGTGCTCGTGCGCGCGCGCCCGGAGGCGCGCCAGGATGGGGCTGGTTCGATGCAGGTCGGCGCCGACCAGGAACCGGAAGCGCCGCGCGCGCTCGGTGCCGCCGAAGGGGCTGCCGAGCGAGATGGTCTGCGCGACGCGCGTGTGCCCACCGAGCTCCTGCACGTACCAGCGCGCGACGAGCCCGCCCAAGCTGTGTCCGATCAGATGCACGCGGCAGTCGCGCGGGATGCGATCGACGATGCGGGCGAGGCTCCGAGCGATGCGCTCGATCCCCGCGCCTGGCGCGTGCGTGAAGCTCGCGACGGTCGCCCCCGTGTCCGTGACGAGATGGCGGCGCATGGGGCGGAACACGCCGGCGCTCGCGAAGAAGCCGTGCACCAGCACGACCACGTCGGTGTGCGGCGCGACCTGCATCGGCACCACGGGTGTGATGTCGCGGGCCATGAGGACCACCTCGCGCAGCGTGGCGACGGTCTCGGTCACGGCGCCGCGGATCCCCGACGGCGCGTAGCTCACATAGCTTCCGTAGAGGGGGGGAATGGCGTCGTCGGGCCGCATGCGCATCATCATGGGAAGCACGATCCGTGCGAGGGGACAAATTCTTGCTAAGGTCCGCGCGCCTCGATGACCGCCAGCCCCGTCGCCGCCGCCACCCCCTTCGCCATGCCCCTTTCCGTGGGAGACGAAGACATCGACATGCTTGGACATGCGAGCAATATCGCGTACGTGCGCTGGGTGCAGGACGTCGCGGTCGCGCACTCGGCGGCGGTCGGGCTCGACATGGAAGCGTACAGCCAGCTCGGCGCGGTCTTCGTCGTCCGGCGCCACGAGATCGACTACCTGCGTCCGGTCGTACGCGGCGACAGCCTCCAGCTGCGAACGTGGATCGACAGCGCCTTCGCGGCGAAGTGCAAGCGCGCCACCGAGATCGTGCGCGTCAGCGAGGGCGCGGCCGACGTCGTGGTCTCGCGCGCGATGACGACGTGGGGCTTCGTCGAGCTCGCGAGCGGCCGTCCCACGCGCATCCCCGACTCGGTGCGCGTGATGTTCTCGCAGCCGACGATGCGCGAGCTCGCCGCGCTGCGCGCCGATTCCGAGGCGCCGGTCAGCGGGTGATCCACACGTGGTAGTCGCGGTGCCCGCCGGCGGGCGCCTCGAGCGTGACGCGATCGCCGGCGTGACCGCGAAACGTCCCGTGGGCCTCGCGCCAGTGGTCCGGCGAGGCGGGCCCCAGGTCGAGCGTGACCTGCTCGGTGGCGGTGCGCAGGCGCGGTCCCGCAGCGCCGCCCTGCACGCGCATGACGATCCTCAGCAGCCCGCCTCCCGTGACGCGCGGACCGAGCACGAACGACTCGGAGGTGGTGCCGGGAACGATGCGGCCGCCGTCGAAGCGTCGCGCGCCTTGGTCGTCCACCAGCACGTCGAGCGTGGTCCAGCCGCCCGCGGGCGCGGGTGACGTGTAGCCGTGCTCGCGTTCGCTGATCACGTCGGCGACGTCGAGCTCGTCGAGCACGCCGTCGGCGGGCGCGTGGGGGACGTCGAGGGCGCTCCAGTCGGCGCGGTAGATGACCTTCGCCGCGCCGGCGCAGATCACGTTGTCGACGAGCGTGACGCGGTCGACCTCGATCCCGAAGCGCGACGTGATCAGCGCGAACCAGTTCGGGTAGAGCGCGAGGTAGGCGGGGCGCTCGGCGGCGGGCAGGCGCTCGAGCAGCTCCACGGTGGCAGCCTCTCCGTTCACCGCGGCCCGCGCGAACGGCAGCCCGTGGTAGCCGCCGAGCCCGAGGGCATCGAGCGCGGGGCGTCGCGACACGAAGGGGATCGCTCCCGCGTCCCCGAGGAGGACCCGCTCGCCGGGCGCGAGCCGCGCCTCGAGCTTCTGCCCGATCGTGATCTGCTGGTCCCGGATATTTCCTGCGGCGCGCGCGAAGTGGCTCGCTTGCAGGGGGATCCGCAGGCCCCCAGCGATGACGAGCGCCCCCACGCCGATGGTCGTGGCCCTCGGGCCGACCGCCCTCGCGAGCGTCGCCGCGCCGCACGCCGCCGCCGCGAGCAGCAGCAGGAACGCCGGCGCGTAGTAGCGGAAGTTGTGGTGCGGGGAGTTGTTGTTGAGCGAGACGACGAGCGTCCACGCGAGCGCGCCGAGCAGCCCGGCGCTCGCGACGGTGGCGCGCTCGCGCGAGCCGAGCGCGATCAGCCCGAGCAGGAGCAGCCCGAGCGCCGGCAGCAGGCCGACGTCGCTACGGAGCGCCTTCAGCGCGAACGTGATCAGGTTCTCGGCGAAGACCCGCGCGCGATCGACGTCCGAAAAAAACGGCTGCGAGGGCAGGAGCTTGAGGAGCGCGCCCGCGGACTGCGCCTCGCCCGTGAACGTCCGGTTCGCGCCCAGCACGAGCATGGTCGCGGCGGCGCCCGGCAGCGCGCAGCGCGCGAGCGCGAGGATCGCGGAGCGGCTCCCGGCCCCGCGCGCCGCGAGCACGGCGAAGAGCGCCACCAGCACGCCAGCCTCGGGCCGCAGCAGGACGAGCGCGCTCGACCACAGCCCGAGACGCCACTGCGCGCGCTCGCGCGTCAGGCCTCCGCGCTCGTCGATCCGCGCGCGCGTGCGCGCCAGTGCCTCCAGCGCGCGGCCGAGCGCGGCCGCGAAGAGCGCCACTTCCATCCCGCTGAATAGGGTCCAGTCGAGCAGCCCGATCGACAGCACGAGCAGCGCGACGAGCCAGGCCACGGGCTCCGGGCAAGGCCGCACCAAGCGCTGCACCGAGCGCACGAACGACGCGACAGCGAGCACGGCCACGAGCGCCGCGAACACCCCGAGGCCGCGCTCGCGGAACCCGCACAGCCAGCCGAGCGCGAGCACCACGGCATAGAGCGGAGCCGTCTCGCCCGACGAGTAGCCGTTGCCGGGGAGCCACTCGAAGGGATGCCCGCTCGCGAGCGAGCGCGCGAAGTCGAAATGGATGTAGACGTCGTCGAGCGGGGCGGGAAAGTACCCGCGGGCCCCCGCGACCGCGGGGATCCAGAACGCGCATCCGACCGCGAGCGCGAGCAGCAAGGCGGCCAGGAACGGCCGAACGGCGGGGGTCGAAGGGGGGCGCATTGCGCGGGGGCGGCGGCGCATGCTACCGCGCTCCCATGGATCAGCGCGATGGTGCACACTGGGACGCGGTCAACGAAGCCGTCGAGCTCCTGCACGAGGAGCGCTATCGCGAGGCGCTCGAGGTGCTGCGCGAGGTCCTGCGGCTCGAGCCGAAGAACCCGTACGCGTTCTTCTTTCTCGGCCAGGCCTTCTACGAGGTCGGCGAGATCGAGCCCGCGCGCGACGCGTACCGTGCGGCGTTGGTCCTCGCCCCCGAGCACCTCGGCGCACGCATCGCGCTCACGCACGTCGAGCGGAAGCTCGGCAAGCACCGCGAGGCCATCAAGGAGGGCATGATCGCGCTCGAGCAGGCCCCGATGGACGGCGACGCGCTCTACGCCGTCGGCCTCGCGTACGCCGCGCGCGGCGACAACGCCGCGGCCCGCCGCTACCTCGAGGCGTTCCTCAAGGCGCAGCCCGAGCTCGAGAGCCGCCTCGAGGTGGAGGCGCTGCTGTCGACGATGGACCCGGCAAGCTAGCTCACGGCCGACAGCTCACAGCCTGTCAGCTGTCAGCTGTCAGCTGTCAGCTTCG
>JAYTHX010000301.1:0-4161 GCA_043732195.1 Polyangiaceae bacterium | reverse complement strand
CAGCGCTCGCCGGCGAACGCCTCCGGCGGCGCGGGCTGCGCGGGCGGCGCGGGCGGCGCGGGCGGCGCGGGCGGCGCGGGCGGCGCCTCACGACCGGTCACGACGTCGTCGAGGGTCCAGGCCTCGGGGGCCGCGACCGCGGTCAGCGCAAGCAGCCGCTCCGCGAGCTCCGCTTCGGTGCCCGGCGGCGCAGGCCACGACGCCGCGGCGGTGCCGGCAAGCGCCACCAGCCAGCGCGCCACGCCCAGCGCGTCGAGCACCGCCACGGTCGGGACCGCACCGGTCGACGGCCGCGCGAGCAGCCCCGCCGTCGCGATCGCCTTCTCGAGCCAGCGGCGGGGCTCGCCCGCGATCGCCGGCGCGATCGCAGCGCCCGCGCGCAGATCATCCTGGCGCACGGCGAGGTAGGCGCGCCGCACCCGCGCGCGACGCGTCGCGCGCTGCTCCTCGTCGTCGACCGCGAGCCCGAGCGCCCGCGCTGCGCGATCGGCGAGCCACGCCGCCGACGGCCGCGCCCCCGGCGAGTCCGCGCGGAGCGCCGCGACCCAGCCCTGCACCACGACGGCGTCGTCGCCGTCGGCGCCCTCGAGGATCTCGGCGAGGACGGTGCCGAGCGCATGGAGGTCGGCCGCGGGGGTCGCCGGCTCGCCGCGGCGCAGCTCCGGGGCGAGGTAGTGCGGCGTGCCTCCCTCCGCCCTCGCGCCCGTGATGCGCGACGCGAGACCGACATCGATGAGCGTCGCCCCGCGGTCGCGCGCGTGATCGCGCGACGGGCGATGGCCGGTGACGAGCACGTTCGCCGGCTTCACGTCGCCATGACGCACGCCGAGCGCGTGCAGCTCGTCGAGCGCGCGACCGACGCCGTGCGCGACGACCAGCGCCAGCTCTGGACGCCTCGACGCGGTCGTCCCGCGCTGCATCGTCGCGAGGTCCTCGCCTTCTACCCACGAGGTCGCGATGTAACACGCGCCGGCCTTCAGCCCGTCGACTCCGGGCGGCACGCGCCCCGCACCGAGGAGCTCGGCGCCCCAGCGGCGCTCGAGGATCGCGACGAGCGAGGCTTCGGCGCCCAGCCACGCCTCGTCGTCCAGCGCGACCTTGAGAGCCGCCACGCGGCCCTGCGCATCCTCCGCGCGATGGACGGTGGCGGTGGCGCCTCGGCCCGCCGCCTGGGACGCCACCTTCCAGCCAAAGTCGGCCGCCAACTTCGGTGCCGCACCGGTCGCTTTCGTGGCCATATTTGCATGTAAGCGCATTTCGGGGACCCCGACCAGGGTGACAACTCGGGTGGCAGAGAATCAGCGGAGCATCTCGGCCGTGGTCGGGCGAGCACCGCCTGAGATCGTCTGCCGCGGACGACGAGCCGCCCCTCACCGATGGCTCGCTCGGGCAGGGCATCATCGGTCAGCAGCGCGCCGCGACCGCGTACTGATCATGACCCGCTTCCGTGGACACCCCAACAGGCGCGAAGATGCGCCAGGAGTGTTCTTGATGGCGGAGAAGCAGGCAGCAAGGAAGCGGAGGCCGTTCACCCTGGAGTTCACAACCGAGGCCGTCCGTCTCTGCAAGGTGGGCGACCGGACGGTGCGGCAGGTCGCGAAGGATCTGGATCCTGACGGAGACGGCTCTGCGATCTCGTGGAGCGCGCGCACGTGGCTTCCGATCCAATCCCGGATGTCTGCGTGCGGGTCGCCTCCGCGCAGGTGAAGCTCGGCGCGCCGAGGACGGCGACGAAGAGCTCGACCTTGGTCACCTCGCCGGTCTGCGGGTCGACGGTGCGTGGCTTGTCCCCCGAGTAGTCTGCGGACAGAGGAGGCACGCGACCCGACGGCGCCTGCTCCCCGCTGGATGTACCGCAGCGCAGGCCGCTATGCGGCTAGACTCACGGCCTCGCGATGTCGACCTCCCGTCCCCCGCCGCCGCCCGCCGATCCTCCCCAGCCATCACGTCGCGTGGTGACGCTCGCCGTCGTCGTCGGGAGCTGCGCGATCGCCGCGGCGACCGCGATCCCGGCGGCGGCGTTCGTCGCGGCGCCGATCGGGAGCAAGGGCAACCCCGGGCGCTGGGTGCGCACGCTGCGCCTCGAGCAGCTCGTCGAGGGCGAGCCGAAGCGCGTCGCCATCATCGACGACCGTCGCGACGCCTGGACGATCGAGCGCGGCGTCGAGCTCGGCAGCGTCTGGGTGGTGCGGCACGGAAACGAGGTCACCGCGTTCTCCGCGGTGTGCCCGCACCTCGGCTGCTCGGTCAACGTCGCGCCCGAGGCGAGCGCCGGCTTCGCGTGTCCGTGCCACACGTCGGCGTTCGAGAAGGACGGCAAGCGCAAGAGCGGACCTTCGCCACGCGACCTCGACGCGCTCGCCACGCGCATCGAGGAGGGCTTCGTCGCCATCGACTTCAAGCGCTTCCGCATCGGCGTCCCCGAGAAGGTGGAGACGTGAGCCTCTTCTCCCGCCTCGACGACTTCCTCGACGAACGCACCGGTCACCGCCAGCTCCTCCGGCACCTGCTCGACGAGCCCGTCACCGGAGGCGCGCGCTGGGCCTACGTGTTCGGCAGCGCCCTGCTCGGCACGTTCCTCGTGCAGGCGGTGACCGGCGCCGCGCTGATGACGAGCTACGCGCCGAGCGACAAGACGGCGTGGGCGAGCGTCCACTACATCCAGTTCACGCAGGCGGGCGGCTGGCTCGTGCGCGGGCTCCACCAGCACGGCGCGCAGGCGATGGTCATCGTGCTCGCCGCGCACCTCCTCCAGGTCTCGCTGTTCGGCGCGTACAAGAAGCCGCGCGAGATCACGTGGTGGGTAGGGCTCGCGCTCTTCGCCATGGTGCTCGGCTTCGCGCTCACGGGCTACCTCCTGCCGTGGGACCAGAAGGGCTACTGGGCGACGCGCGTCGCCACGAACATCGCGGGCACCATCCCGATCGTCGGCGATGCCACGCAGAAGCTGATGCAGGGCGGCGCCGAGTACGGCAGCCTGACGCTCACGCGCTTCTACGCGGTGCACGTGTTCGTGCTGCCCGCGCTCCTCGTCGGGCTCGTGGTCACGCACGTCGCGCTCTTTCGCAAGCACGGCGTCACGCCGTCGGCGAAGGCGAACCTGAAGAAGATCGACCTCTTCTTCCCGAAGCAGGTCCTCAAGGACGTGGTGGCGGTGCTCGGCATCGTGGCCGTGGTCTTCCTCGCGACCTGGAACGAGCACGGCGCGCCGCTCGACGCGCCGGCCGATCCGTCGAGCGACTATCCGGCGCGCCCCGAGTGGTACTTCCTCTCGCTCTTCCAGCTGCTCAAGTACTTCCACGGACCGCTCGAGGTCGTCGGCACCGTGGTGCTGCCCACGGTCATCGGCGCCTACCTCTTCGCGCTGCCGCTCCTCGATCGCAAGCCGAGCACGGCGCTGCGCGGTCGCGTCGGCGCCCTGGTGCCGCTCGCGCTGATCGGCGCCGGCGCGGTGGGGCTCACGCTCCAGGCGCAACACCAGGACAAGAACGACGTCGCGTTCCAGAAGCAGCGCGTCCACGCCGACGAGCGCGCCACCATCGCGAACCGCATCGCGAAGGAGGGCGTTCCGCCGGAGGGTCCGCTCGCGATGATGAAGCGTGACCCCGAGCTGCGCGGCCCCGAGCTCTTCGACAAGCACTGCGGCGGCTGCCACACGCTCCGCGGCCACGGCTCGGAGAAGGAGCGCACCGCCGCCGTGCTCGACGGCTGGGGAACCGAGGCGTGGGTGCGCGCGATGCTGCACGAGCCCGACGCCGACACGAAGTTCGGCCGCTCGAGCTACAAGGGCGAGATGCCGTCGGTCGACGTACCGCCTGCGAACGCCCCGCCGACCTTCAAGCCGATGACCGCCGAGGACCAGGGCGCGGTGGCGGCCTTCCTCGGCGCGAGCGCGGACGTCGCGAAGGCCGCGCGCGGGAAGGCCATCGTCGTGCAGCGCTGCACCACGTGCCACCTCTTCGAGGGCAAGGGCGATGACTCCGATCTGGGCCTCGCCCCCGAGCTGAGCGGTTGGGGGACGGTCCCGTGGGTCCGCGCCCAGCTGGCCAACCCGGCGACGAAGACCACCTACCGCGAGCACGCGCTCGACGCCGAGCGGAAGGGCCACATGCCGCGCTTCGACGCCGACCTGTCCGCCGCCGACCTCGATCTCCTGGCGAA
>JAYTHX010000300.1:0-4170 GCA_043732195.1 Polyangiaceae bacterium | reverse complement strand
CGAAGGCGCCGGAGATCGCCGCTCCCACGCTCGTGGTCCACGGCGACATCGACGACGTCATCCCCTTCGAGCAAGGCGAGGCGGTGAGCAGGGCGCTGCCGCACGGCACGCTCCTGAAGGTCCCGGAGGGGCGCCACGACAATCTCTACAAGTCGACGACCGTGCTGAACGCGCTGCTCGCGCACGTCGGGGGCTGAGCCTGTGCGCGCCCGGTCGCGGCGTTCTTCGCCGTCAAGACCATCCTCGCCGAGCATGCCGGTGACGACGTCCTGCGCAAGATGATGCTCGACGAGGCGCAGATCGCCATGGGCATCGATCACCCGAACGTCGCGCGCACCCGCGCCGACCTCTGGTCGCTCGACGCGAACGACGCGGCGAGCGTCGCGGCGCCACGCACTGCGCCCGAAGACACCATCTTCCGACGGGGCGCGCGGGTCTCCCGGGCGCCGCGCGGTCGCCGGACGTAACCCGCGCGAAACAATCGCGCAAAGCGCGCGACACGCGCTCCGCGCCATACTTTCGTGATGTCACGAGACGAGCTGGACCTGTTCGCGGCCTCGATGCCGACCTCCTACCACGAGGCCTTCGACGGGGACGCCGTCGAGGTGCACGCCGCGATCGTCGCGCGACGGGAAGGCAGCGCCACGCGCGTCGAGATCTGGAAGGAGCTTCCCGAGCGCGTCGTCGCCATCTGCGTCGTCGCCGACGACCGGCCCGGATTGCTCTCGCAGATCAGCGCCGCGCTCGTCGCCGAGCAGATCGACGTCGTCAGCGCGCATGCCTACTGCCGCACGCGGACCGACGGCGCGAAGGAGGCGGTCGATCTGCTGTGGATCCGCCGCGTCGCGCGCCTCAGCGGCGTCGTCGCTCCGCTCCGGGCGCGTGACGTCGCCGCGCTGGGCGAGCTGGTCGACACGCTCGTCCGCGGCAACGCCAAGCTGGATCAGGCGGTGGGCTTCGCGCGCGCCATCGTCGCCGCCGGCGCGTCCACGCGCGTTCTCTTCGACGACAGCGCCAGGGACGGCACCATGGTGCTCACCGTCGAGGCCTCGGACCGGCCCGGCCTCCTGCTCCTCGTGACGCAGGCCATCTTTCGCGCCGAGCTCCAGATCATCGGGCTCCGCGCGACCAGCGAGGGTGGACGCGCGACCGATCGCTTCCATCTCGCCGAGCTCGACGGCAAGCCGCTCCTCTTGCCCCGCCTGCTCGCGCTCCAGGTCGAGATCTTCGCCGCCATCGAGAGCGACGGCGCCGCGGCGTAGCGACGCCAGCCTGGCGCTTCGCTTGCAGCGCGGGCGGGAGGCCCGCGCACGCCTCGGCAACCCGACGCATAGGGTCCACGGCGAGACCCGAAGAGCTCCACGCGTGGCAAGGCTGTGCGGAGCGCGTTCGACCCGGGCTCGGCGCTCACCATGATCGAGGAGCGCGAATTCGAGAATGTCCACAACGTCGGCAAGCTGGCGTTCGGGCCGACCGGCGGGCTCCTCTACTTCGGCAACGGCGACGACGCCCAGGTCGCGAATCACCGGACCATCACGCGCGGGCTGTTCGCCGGGCTCTTTCGCATCGTCCCGACCTGTGCATTCCGCCGATCGCGCGCAACGTGGTCGACACGGCAGGCGCCGCGCTGATCGAGCAATGGATCGGCGCCCTGACGCTCAGCGCAGCGCGGCGCGTGGTCGGAGCAGCGCCGCGAGCATCACCAGGAACGCGAGCCAGGCGAGCGCGCGCTCCGCGAACGACGTGGGCCCGGGCTCGGGCGCGGTGAGCACGCGCGAGACGTAGCCAGCGCCTGCGAGCGCGGCGAGAGTCGCGGGATCGCCCGCGCGGTGGCCGTCGGGGGCGACCGCCACCGCGCGACCCGCGTGCAGCGCCTCCAGCACCCCCGCGGCGCTGCGGTCCTTCGCGAGCACCACCGTGCGCGCGATGCCGAGACGCGCGCCGCCGTGGAAGTCAGAGCTGCCCGCGGCGATCAGCGGGTGACCGCTGCGCGCCGAGGCCTCCGCGAGGAACGCCGTGTATTCCTGCGCCACCTCGACGTGCCGCAGCGTGTTGGGGTGGAACACCTCGGCGCCGTCGAGGCCCTGGGCACTGGCGAGCTCGAGGAGCAGCGGCCAGGTATCGCGCGTGGGATGCGCGGCGATGGTGATGCCGCCCTGCGCATGCACGTCCTCCGCGATCCGCGTGATCGACTGCTGCGGGTCGACGCGCCGCTCGAGGCCGATCGCGAGCAGATGGTACGCGCGGTTCGTGACCTCCTCCGAGGGGAGCACGATCACCTCGGGCGCGAGCGCGCCCCCGAAGTCGCGCGTCATCGCCCCGCCGAACCACGCGTTGTGCTCGGTGACGGCGATGAAATCGAGCTGGCGACGGCGCGCAAGCAAGGGGAGATCGATGGGCGTGGCCAGCGCGCCCGCCCAGGAGGAGTGCACGTGCACGTCCCCCTCGAGCACCCAGTGCTCGCCGATGCGCGCGGGCTCCCACGGCAACTCACGACGCACCGCGGAGGTGACTAGCGCCACGGCCAGGAGCGCGAATACCACCCCGAAGCGCCTCACGGCACGCCCGGCGGGTACGGCAGGAGATCCTGCGCATGGGCGTAGGCGCCGACCAGCAGCGCGATGATTGCATAATGCATGCACGTGGCGCCCGTTGCGCGCAGGAGGCTCCGCCCCTGCCCTACCGCGCGAAAGCACAGCACCGTGAGCGCGACCTGCCAGACCAGGCAGCTCAGCACCAGCGCGCCGCCGAGCGCGCGGGTCTCGCTCCCCAGCAGCGCGAGCGCGGTCAACCCCACGAACATGACCTCGTGGGGAACGAGCGTGAGCGCGAACGGCAGCAGCGTCCGGCGCGGCGCCGTGCGAAAGACAACGCGCCCGCTCACCGCCGCCGCGAACGACTGGATCGCGAACGACGCCGCGACGAACATCACGTTCGCCACGTCGTGGGGCGCCAGCAACGAGCCCGCATACGAGAACGCGAGCGCTGCGCCCACGATGGCGGTCGGCACCGAGAGCGCTCCGAGGACGTCGCGCCAGGTGGCGTCCGCCGCCGCGTGCGCGGCGAGCGTGCGCGCGGGCGCGATCAGGAGCTGCGCGAGCGCTGGCGCGCGGACGGTGCGGATCAGATCGACTTCAGCGCCGCGATGACCGCCGGCTCGTCGAGGAGCCCGGTCCAGAAGACCTCACCCACCGCCTGGATGCTGGCCTCGCGCGTCACGCGTCCCTCCCGCATGCCGCGCGCGATCTGGTTCGCCGACACGGGGCCGACCACGCGCCTGCCTCCTGCCCCACCGATTCGCCCCTGACCTCGCTGTTTGCTTGCATCGTCGCCCGTCCTCCGCTGCTCCAGAGATTCGCTGTCCGCATCTACGGCGGCAAGGCGACGGATCTCCCATTTGCGTCTCGAAATGCCCAGAATCGAGCCCGAGCGGCAAGTTCCGCTGGCAGCGCGCAGGACACAAACTTGTCCCGCGGAGGCGCGGCCTTGTACCGGCTTGGGGAGGGAGGTCTCCATGATCCGAACGACTGCATCGATTCTCGCCTGCACCCTCGTGCTGGCCACCGGCTGCGCCAGGAAGCCCAACGCTCGCGAGACCGCGCTCGTCTCCACCACCGGCGCGAACGTCAGCAACGTGCGCCTCGACGACGAGCTGGCCCGCAAGTGCAACATCACGTTCGACAACGCCGACCGCGCGCCGAAGTTCGACTACGACGAGGCCGCGCTCATGCCGCAGGACCGCGACGTGCTCGAGCAGGTCGCGAAGTGCGTCACCACCGGTCCGCTCAAGGGCCGCAAGCTCGCGCTCGTGGGCCGCGCCGATCCGCGCGGCGAGACCGAGTACAACATGGTCCTCGGCGATCACCGCGCCGACGCCGTGCACGTCTACCTGGCGCGCCTTGGCGTCGGCGTCGCTGCGATGTCCAAGACCTCGCGCGGCGAACTCGACGCTGAGGGCAGGGACGACGACAGCTGGCAGCGTGATCGGCGCGTCGACATCCGCCTCGATTGATCCCGCGAGGGTGTTGGTCCCGGACCGGGATCACCCCTCGATTTCTCGCTGGTCGACGCTCGCGAGCGTCAGCCCCCCGCGCCTGGACGTGGAAAGTAGGGGGGAGTGCGCCTCGTGTAGCTGTCAAAAGAGCTGCGCGCGACGCGAACCTGCACCAT
>JAYTHX010000299.1:0-32310 GCA_043732195.1 Polyangiaceae bacterium | reverse complement strand
GCTTCGAATCGGGGGCCAGAGCTACCGGGTGGTGAGCTCCGCGGACGAGGAGGAGCTGCAGCGGCTCGCCGGAGCCGTCAGCGCGAAGGTGGCGGAGCTGACCCCCAGCGGGAAGACTGCGCCGCCCCAGGCGGTGTTGCTCGCGGCCATCGCGCTCGCATACGAGCTGGAGCAAGAGCGCGCGCGCCGCCTCGCCGTGGAGCGTCGCGCCCGCGACATGCTCCGCCGCGTCCTCGTCCGCATCGACGACGCCCTCGACGACTGACCCCGCGCCCGGCGAGAGGCGTGAGGGAGAGCCGTGATGGCGGGCAAGCTTCGGAGGACGGGGACCGTGGCCCGCCCGCCTCCGTCGCCAGCGGACGCCGCCCTACCGACCGAAAGCAGCCCCGTCCGCCGCGACCTCGACCTCTGCCTCGGCCTCGCGACAGCGGGGGCGCGTCAACCTCCGTCGCGGCGTGGGCCAGTCCCGCCCTCTCACTCTCCGCTCCTGCAGCGAGCAGCCTCGCCCCGCCGCCCTGGCTCAGTGCGCGATCGCCTCGTACGCGAACACGAAGGGCAGCGCGAAGTACTCGAGGTCGAGCTGCACGCCCGCGAGCGCGTCGGCCTGGCGACCGTCGCCGACGAGGCCGTAACGGCCCTGCACGAACAGGCCCGCCGCGATCGCGTACGAGGAGTGGAAGTTGTAGCTCCGCGCGCCCCAGAAGATCGTCGCCGCGGCGCCCGGCTCCACCCCGAAGCGGCTCGTCCGCGCGAAGCCCCCCGCCGAGAACACGAACGCTGGAGACCCCGTCGGCACGAGCCACGCGACGCCGCCGCCAACCTCGAACGTGTCGAAGGCGGCGGTGGTCAGCTCCAGGTACGGGCCGATCGCCATGTCGCTCGGCGCCGCCCGGCCGAACAGCAGATCGAGGCGACCGCCCAGCTGGTACGCGACGCGCGGCCCGTTGTCGGCGCGGAGGTCGGTGAACGCCACGCCGGTCGTGACACCCGAGGAGAACTGCGGCCGCGCCTCGGCTACCCCGGTCAGGGCGATCGGAGCGAGCGCAGCGACGGCGGTGAAGGCCACGCGGATCGCCGCGGCGATCCGCGCGCGGTTCACGGCTTCTTGGGATCGCAGACGTCGGTGCCCTGGCAAATCTTGCACGAGATCGGAAGATCCTGCCCGACGAAGCAGGGGCCCGAGGTCGACGCGGTGGCCGTCGCCTCCGGTGCCGTATCGCAATTGGGGAGCGGGTGCTTCTTGGCGTCGCTGAAGTCGGTGCCGTCCTGCTTCACGAGGCAGCCACGACAGACCTGCATCGGGAACTGGTACTCACCGCTCTCCATGTCCCGGCCGCCGAGCGAGGTGCCGAACACCTTCACCGTCATGAGAATGGTGCGCGAGGTGCCCTTCTGCATCACGGAGGGAAGGAGGATGTCCTTCGTCGGCGCGTCGATGAGGACGAGGCCGATCGGCGCGAAGCCCGGGGAGTTGTTGTTCTGCGGGTCGGCGAAGCCGCTGGCGAGCGAGGTGAACTCGCGGATGAGGCTGCCGTCCGGGGTCTCGACCTTCACGATGCCGCCGTTGATGTGCACGCGGTTGCTCTCCGCGCGGTTATTCTGCGGGTCGCCGCGCGGGATCAGCTGGTTGCCGATGAGCAGCACCGCCGAGTAGCTATCGGTGAGGCCGACGTCGATCAGGGGCTCGAACAGGACAGCCTGGGTCGCGTCGTTGTTGTAGATGCACGAGCCACCCTGCCGGTTCGCCGAAGGGGCGAGCACGCCGCGGATGAAAATCGTCTGATCGTTCGTGGCGCACGCCGGCAGGGCAGACCCGACCAGCCCAGCGACCGCGACCAGCGACACGACGTATCCACAGGTCCGCTTCATGAGGGGAAGCGTATCGGGTGGACGGCGCGACTTCCAAATTCTAGGAGGCCTAATCGCCGAGCAGCGCATCGTGCAGGACGGCGAGCTCGACGCGCGCAACGGCGCCTCGTCCAGGCTCGGTGACGTGAGGTAGCTTCACTGTGGTCGCTGCGCGCTTCTTGTCGGACAGGACGAACGGCCACGCTTCGCGCAAGTCCGCGCTCCCCGCGGTGGTTGGTAAGCCGAGCCGAGAGAGAAGCGCGGCGGCGCGCGCTGCTGTGCCCGGGACCGTCAGGCCGAGCCGCTCGGTCGCGGCGAGCTCGAGCACGGTGCCGACCGCGACCGCCTCACCATGGAGGAGGCGGCTGTAGCCCCCGTGTGTCTCGAGCGCGTGGCCGACGGTGTGCCCGAGGTTGAGGAGCGCGCGGTCGCCGCTCTCGCGCTCATCGTCGCGAACGACGCGGACCTTTGCCTCGACGGCGGCGCGAAGGATGGGACGGAGCGCGTCGCGATCGCCAGCCGCGATCCGCGTGGCCTCCCGCTCGAGCGCCTCGAGCAGCGCGCGGTCGCGGACGAGCGCGATCTTCACCACCTCGGCGAGACCGGCGGCGCGCTCGCGCGGAGGGAGCGTCGTCAAGTGCTCGAGATCGACGATGACCCGGGTCGGCTGGAAGAACGCACCGATCAGGTTCTTGCCGGTCTCGTGGTCGAAGCCGGTCTTGCCGCCCACCGAGGAGTCCACCATCGCCAACAAACTGGTTGGAATCTGCACGCATCTCAGACCCCGCAACAAGGTGGACGCAGCGAAGCCGGCGAGGTCGCCGACCACGCCGCCGCCGAACGCGACCACCACCGCGTCCCGGTCGATGCCGGCGCGCAGCGCCTCGTCCCAGATGCGGGCGACGGTCGTGATCGTCTTGCTCCGCTCGCCCGGCGTGATGGTCACGGTATGCGTGCGCAGGCCGAGACCACCGAGCGCCTGATCGAGCCAGGCGCCGCGCGCGGCCCGGACGTTCTGATCGGTGACGACGAGGAGCGACGACGCGCCGAGCTCGCGGACGGCCTTCGCGAGGCGCTCGGGCCGGGCGTCGGTGAGCTCGATGGCGTACGAGCGTACGCCGAGAGGCATCGCCAGAGCGTCGACAGAGGCCGCCTCGATCACTCGCTCCGCGACCTGCTCGGGCGTATGGCCCTCGGTGCTGATCGCGGCGTGGCACTCGGCGTAGGCCTCGCGGCGCAGCGTGAGGAGATCGCTGGCGCGCAGGAGTGGGGACGAGGTGAGGAGGTTGGGCCGTCCGGCGAGCGAGGTCACGCGCGCCACGACCGTCTCGGGGCTCGCGGTGAGGGTCACGAGCGTCGCGGCCTCGAGCGCTGCGTGACGAACGCGAGGGATGGTCGCGGTGCCGCCGCCGAAGCCGATCACGCGCGGCGTGGGATCGGAGAGCATGGGCAGGACGAGCGCGGCCTCGCGGTCGCGGAACAGCGCTTCGCCTTCGCTCGAGAACAGCTCGCTCACCGCCTTGCCGGTCTGCTCGACGAGCAGGGCGTCGGTATCGAGGAACGGCACCGCGAGGCGCTCCGCCAGGATTCGACCGATCGTGCTTTTTCCCGTGGCCATGAAGCCGCTGAGAATCAGCGGCCTGGTGAGCAGTGGTCGCGACATCCTCCCGCTATGGTGCCAGAACCCACGCTGAAGCGCGCGTGGTACCCTCCAGCCCACACGTGGCTCTGGCATTCCACAAGTACGAAGGCCTCGGAAACGACTTCGTCCTCGTCGAGGCTGACCACGAGAGCGCGGTCACGCCGGAGCGCGCGCGCGACCTGTGCGATCGCCGCTTCGGCATCGGCGCCGACGGCGTGCTCCTCCTTCTTCCTCCCTCGTCGAGCGCCGCCGCCACGCGCATGCGGGTCATCAACGCCGATGGCTCGGTGCCCGAGATGTGCGGCAACGGCCTGCGGTGCGCGGTGCTGCACGTGGCGCGCACGCGGGCGCAGGTCGCGGGCGAGCTCATGTTCGACACGGACGCCGGGCTCCGGCCCTGCGTGGTCGACGACCGCGACGGGCGTGGCCTCGTCACCGTCGACATGGGCGAGGTCCGCGTCACCGAGGAGGTCCAGCTCGACATCGACGGCGAACGCTGGGACCTCACGCTCGCCGATGCCGGCAACCCGCACGCGGTCACCACCCGCGCGGCGACGAGGTCCGTCATCGACGTCGTCGGTCCGCGCGTTGCCACCCACGCTCGCTTCGTCGCCGGCACGAACGTGGAGTTCGCGACCTTCGCTCAGGGCTCCGTCGACCTCGTCGTCTGGGAGCGGGGCGTCGGCGTCACGCTCGCGTGCGGCACCGGCGCGTGCGCGACGGTCGCGGTGGGCGTGGCCAAGGGCCTCGTGGCAAAGGGGCAGGAGGCGAAGGTCAACCTGCCCGGGGGCATCCTCCACGTGACGATCCTCGACAACGGTCATGCCATCATGTGCGGCCCCGCGCGGCGCGTGTTCTCGGGACAGGTCTCCGGATGAGGGAGGGGCCGCTCAGTGTCCTGGTCGTTGCTGACGATCGCGTGCTCGCCGGTGCGCTGGCGCACGTGGTGAAGGAGGAGGGCGACACGCTCGCCATCGTGTCGACCATCGAGGACGCCCTCGCCCGCGCCGCCTCGCACCCCGTCGACGTGGCGTTCGTGGAGCTCGCCGCGGCGGGCGGCGCGGCCCTCGCGCTCTGCCATCATCTTCCCACCGTCTCTCCCGGCGTCGTGGTGCACGCGCTCGTCGCCGCGCAGGATCTCGAGCGCGGCGCGGAGGCGCTGTCGCTCGGCGCGGCCGGCGTGATCGTCGGTGCGCCCACCGGTGACGCCATCGCGCGGGTGCTCGCCGCCCTCAAGTCCGAGGCGCTGCGCGCGCAGCAGGTTAACGTCCTCGAAGAGAAGCTCGCGCGCGCGCGCCGGCGCCTCGAGACCTACGATCGGCTGGTGCGCTTCGCCCGCGGCGCCGCGCCGTCCGACGCTGTGCGGGCGATCGTCGACGGCGTCGCGCAGCTGAGCGGCGCGAAGGGCGTGGCGCTCTACGCCACCTTCGGTGACGACGAGAGCGAGCGCGTCCGGCTCGCGGCCATCGGCAGCGCGCTCGACCTCCCCTCGTCGTCGATGCCCGCCGATCTCTCGCGGCTCGTGCAGACGCGGCACGCGCGCGTCCTGCCGCTCGTGTCCGCGGGTGGCGAGCTCGGCATCCTCGTCCTCGACCACGCTCCGAACGTGCCCGAGCCCGAGCTCGCGAGCGTCGCCGATCTCGCGGCGGCCATGCTCTCGCTCGTCGACCGTCACGACCACGTCGACGAGAGCGTGCGGGTCTTTCCGCCGCGTCACTTCCGCACCGTGGCCGACCGCATGCTCACGCTCGCGGGCCGGCACGACCGCCGCGCCAGCGTGCTCGCCATCACCTTGCCCGGCGCGGATCGTCCGAAGCGGCGCCAGGAGGCGACGCTCGAGATCGCGGATATCGTCCGCAACACCGACGCGCTGTGCGGGACCGAGGACGGTGACCTCCTCCTCTTCCTGCCGGAGACCACGGGGATCGGCGCCCACGCGTGCCGGCGCCGCATCCTCGCGCGCCTCATGGGCGACCGGCGTCAACGGCCAGCAAAGGGCTTCGTGACGCGCACGCAGGAGCCGCGCAGCAGCAAGGGCGGCGGCCTCGCCGTCGGCGTCTCCACGTTTCCGCACGACGGCGCCACCTTGAAGCGGCTGGTCCGCGCCGCGCGCACGCGCGCCGTCGACGACGCGCGCTCGTCCGTCCACACGCTCGCCCTGGAGAGCCTCTCGCTCCAGGACGTGGTCGACGCGCTGATCGCCCGCCCCATGCTCGACGCCGGGCCTCGCTCGCCGTTTCCGCTCGACGTAGCCTGCTCGGCGCTCTTCACGCTCGTCATGCGCGCCTGCCGCGAGGCGATGCGGGGAGGGGAGACCAACGTGCTCACCACGCTGCAGCCCGGGCTCGGCATCGCGGCTGCGGCCCGGCAGGCGCTCGTTCCGCGCGTGGTCGACGTCCGCACCGAGACGGGATGCGAGAACATCGAGGCCATCGTGGTCGACGCGGAGCACGGCGCCTGGGTGTGCTGCGGACGCGTGATCGGCGACCGCTTCCGCGGCGTGCACTGCGCCGACCCGCTCCTGGCGGACGTCCTCACGGGCCGCATCGTCGCTGCCGGAGGCGCGCATGCCGGGTAGTCGGGTGCTCCTCGTCGATCACGACGTCGACGCGCTGGCCCAGCTCGCGGCGAAGCTGCGGGATCGCGGCATCCGTGTCTCGCTCGCGAACGGCTCGCAGATGGCCTGCGAGCGGGCGCGCACCGGCGGCTACGACGTGGTGCTCGCGGCCCGCAACGTTGCGGAGCCGGAGGACGGCGCGATGGGGGTGATCGACGCGCTGAGCGTCGAGCTCGCGCAGGTGCCGCCGCTGCTGGTCCTCGCCGATGCGGGCGAGGTCGAGGGCGAGGTGCAGAGCGAGAGCCGCGTTCGCCGCGACGACATCGATCGCATCGTGCTCCGCATCGAGCAGCTCGCGAAGCCCGGCGACCGCGTGAGCCGCGGCAGCCTCGCGCCCTCGGCGCACACGCTCGAGAACGCGCCGCTCGCGGATCTGCTCATTGTCCTCGCGACCGAGCGGCGCTCGGGCACGCTGACGGTGACGACGCCCAAGGGCTCGGGGGAGGTCCGCCTCGTGGATGGCGAGATCGCCGACGCCGTCTACGTGCGGCTCGAGGGCCGGAAGGCGCTGACCCGGATGCTCGCCGAGCGTGACGGCACCGCGACGTTCGCTCCCGGCTCCCCCGCCATCATGCGTCGCATCCACGAGGGAACGCGCTCGCTCGTGATGGAGGCGCGCGCCCTCGTCGAGAAGGCGGCGAGCCTTCGCGCGACGGCGAGCGAGCTCGCGGCCAGCATGCTGCTCGCGCACGAGGGACCCGCAGGCGACGATCTCTCGGAGGTCGACCAGCACGTCCTCACGCGGCTGCGCGTGCCGGCGATGCTCGACGATATCCTCGACGAGCTACCGCACACCGATGCGGCCATCCTCGAGTCGTTGATCCGGCTCGACGCGCGCGGGCGCGTGAAGCGGCTCGGTCACACGTCGTCGCGCGTGCAGCTTTGCGGCCCCGATCAGCTGCACCTCCTGCGCGCCTCGGCGGCACGCGCCAGGAGCGCGGGCTTCACCGGTGCCGCGCGGCTCGTGTTCGCCGCCACGCCGACGCGCCTCGCGGTCTTCGGACACACGGTGCTCTCGCTCGCCGACGCGTTTCCGTCGGCGGAACCCACGCCGTCGGTGCCGGTGCCCTACGTGCTCGCGACGATCCGCCTCGGTGACGGCGTGGAGCTCGACATCGTCGCGCTGCCGCTTGTACCGGCGTACGCGCCGCTGTGGCCGATGGCGCTTGCCGGCGCGGCGATCCTCGTGCGGCTCGACGAGGCCGCTGCGCAGTCGCTCGAGGAGGCGTGCGGCGCGGTGGGCGTCCCGATCCTCGATGCCCGCGCGATCTTCGGCTCGCTCGAGGAGTCGAGCGCCGTGCAGGTCGCGAGCCTCATCAAGACTGCGCTGGATGCCGAGGGATCCGGGCTCGCCTGACCGGCGCGTCCCACGACAGCCAGCGATCCAGATCGCCTCGCAAAATGCCGTGAGGGTGTCGACGAGCGCGAGCCCGCGGGCGGCTCCGACCTTGCAGAGCTCCTCGGCATGCAGAGTGGAGCGAGCGCGAGCGCGAGGACGGCGGCCCCGGCCATGAGTCTCCTCATGAACCGATACCAGCTCCTCGGAGAGGTCGCGCGAAGCGGCGGTGGTGCGGTCTTCGAGGGCCGCGACCTACGCCTGGATCGTCTGGTCGCCATCAAGATCCTCCAGGCTGGCGGGTTGACTGTCAGCTGTCGGCTTCTTCCCTAGCCTTCGACGATCGTGCCGATCGTCTCGCCGAAGACGACGCGCTTGATGTTGCCCGGCTCCGTCAGCTTGAAGACGCGGATGGGCATGTTGTTGTCGCGGCACAGCGTGGCCGCGGTGGAGTCCATCACGCCGATGCGGTCGTTGATGAAGCGGTCGAACGTCATGTTCGAGTACATCGTGGCGCCCGGGAACTTCACCGGGTCCTTGTCGTAGATGCCGTCGACCTTGGTGGCCTTGAACAGCGCGTCGGCATGGACCTCCATCGCGCGCAGCGCGGCGGCGGTGTCGGTCGAGAAGTAGGGGTTGCCCGTCCCGGCGGCGAAGATGACGAAGCGCCCCTTCTCGAAGTGGCGGATGGCGCGGCGCCGGATGTAGGGCTCGGCGATGGATCGAATCTCGAGCGCGGTCTGCACGCGGGTCGGGACCTCGCACTTCTCGAGCGCGTCCTGGAGCGCGAGCGAGTTCATGACCGTCGCCAGCATCCCCATGTAGTCGCTCTGCGCGCGGTCCATGCCGGCGCTGGCGCCCTTGAGGCCGCGGAAGATGTTGCCGCCCCCGACGACGATGCCGACCTGCACCCCCGCCGCGTAGACGTCGGCCAGCTCTTCCGCCGTCGTCTTCATGACCGCCGGCTCGATGCCGAAGCCTTGCGAGCCACAAAGAGCCTCGCCGCTGAGCTTGAGGATGATCCGTCGATAGCGGAGGTTGGGATGCCGCGGAGGCGGCGCAAACGTATCGAGACGGGGACCAGAGAGGGGGCCCGATCCTCCGTCACGCGGTCCTTGCATGAAAGCGTCCTTAGTCGCGGGGCGGGAGGCGTGCAAGCCACCGGATGCGGTGATAGGTTTCGCCGCCGTGAACGCCGGTTCGTTGCTCCGTTTTTCGTGCGTGCTGCTGGCGCTGGCCGCAGCCGGCTGCAAGTCGTGCGACAGCGGGCAGGCCGAGGCCGGCGATGCCGGGCACGCCCAGCCCCAGTCGCTGACGCCCGAACAGGCCAGGCAGGTGCTCGCGAGGGTAGGGGACGAGACCATCACGCTCGGCGACTACGCCGCCGCCCTCGAGCACATGGACCAGTTCGACCGGCTCCGTTACCAGTCGAAGGAGCGCCGCAAGGAGCTGCTCGACGAGATGGTCACGGTGAAGCTCCTCGCGAAGGAGGCGACCGCGAAGGGCTACGACAAGGATCCCGCGGCCCAGCAGGAGATCCGCGCCATCCTCCGCGACTCGATGCTCGCCGAGGCGCGCAAGAACGCGCCGGTCCCCGCCGACGTGCCCGAGGCCGAGGTCCGCGCGTGGTTCGACATGCACCGTGCAGAATACAAGGATCCGGAGCGCCGCCGGCTCTCGGCGGTGGTGCTGCGTGACGAGGCCGCGGGCCGCGAGGCGCTCGCGGCGGCGAAGAAGGTCACGAGCAGCTCCCAGTGGGGCGAGGTCGTGCGCGCGAAGTCGGTGGACCCGCAGGCGCGCGCGAACGTGCCCGTCGATCTCGCCGGCGATATCGGCATCGTCTCGCCCCCCGGTGATCCGCGCGGCGAGAACATGCGCGTGCCCGACGAGGTGCGCGCGGCGGCCTTCGAGATCGCCGAGCCGGGCGGCATCGCGGACCGCGTCGTCGCGTCGAAGGGGAAGTTCTACGTCGTTCGCCTCACGCAGAAGCTCGCCGCGCACGAGCGGACCTACGAGGAGGCCGAGCGATCCATCCGCGTGAAGCTGGCGCAGGACAAGCTGCGCGCGAAGGAGGAGGAGATCCTCGTCGAGCTCCGCAAGTCAGTGAAGGTCGAGGTCGACGAGGCCGCGCTCGGCACCGTGAAGATCGACATGGGCGACGGCGGCGGGTCGGCGAGCGCCAGCGACGCGTCCTCGCCCACGCCCACGCCCACGCTCACGCCCACGCCCACGCCAGGTCGCTAGTGGCCGCGCTCGTATCTGCCTCGTCGCTCGTGCGCGCGCCCGCGCCCGCGCCCGCGCCCGCGCCCGCCAAGGCGAAGGGGAGGGGTAAGGGAAAGAAGAGCCGCGGCATCGGTCCCCGCGACTGGCCGAGCCAGATGCGCGACAGCGTCCGCACCGTCGAGGATCTCACGCGCTCGCTCGTGCTCACGCCCGAGGAGCTCGAAGGGGCGCGGCGCGCCGAACGCGAGGGCCTGCCGATCGCGATCACGCCCTACTACCTTTCCCTGTGCGACCCCTACGACCCGGCCTGCCCGGTGCGCATGCAGTGCGTGCCGCGCATCGAGGAGAGCCACGAGGTCCCGGGCGATCTCGAGGATCCGCTGGGCGAGGAGGCCCACGAGGTGGCGCCCCATCTCGTGCGCCGCTACCCGGATCGCGTCCTCCTCCTCGTGACCGATCGCTGCGCGGTGTACTGCCGATTCTGCACGCGCTCCCGCATCGTGGGTGACGGCGGCGGCGCGGTCTCCCTCGAGCGCCTCGAGCCCGCGTTCGCGTGGATCGCTGCGCACCCCGAGGTGCGTGACGTCATCGTGAGCGGCGGCGATCCCCTCGCCATGGCCACCGATCGCATCGATCGCCTGCTCGGCCGCATCCGCGAGATCCCGAGCGTCGAGACCATCCGCCTCGCCACACGCGTCCCCGTCACTCTCCCGATGCGCATCACCGCTGAGCTGGTGCGTGCACTCCGCAAGCATCATCCGATCTGGCTGATGACGCACTTCAATCATCCCAAGGAGCTCACGCCCGCGTCGATCGCCGCCTGCATCCGCCTCGCCGACGGCGGCTTCCCGGTGATGAACCAGAGCGTCCTGCTCGCGGGGATCAACGACGACGCGGCGACCCTCGAGACGCTCTTCCGCGGCCTCGTGCGCGCGCGGGTCCGCCCCTACTACCTCCTCCAGACCGACCCGGTCCGCGGCACGGGCCACCTCCGCACCCCGCTCGCCAAGGGGGTCGCGCTGCTGGAGCAGCTCCAGGGACGCCTCACCGGCATCGCGCTCCCCAAGCTCATCTGCGATACCCCCGGCGGCAAGGGCAAGGTCCCGCTGCTCCCCGACTACGTCGTCTCGCGGAGCGAAGGCGAGACGGTGCTCCGTACGTTCCGCGGCGAAACCGTGGCGTATCGCGACCCTCCAGCGCGCGGCTAGAGCGGGCCAAACGGCCGCGTCGTCCGTTCGTTCGGCACGCCTGGGCTTACCGAGTTGCTGTATTCTCCGCAGCGATGGGATTCCGCACGTCGCCTCGGGATTCAGGGCTCGCATCGCGGCTCGGCCGCGTGTCGGTGGTGGTCGCGACGCTCCTCGCTTCGCCCGTCACGGTCTGGTCCTCGGTCGCCGCCGCGCAGGCCGCGCCCGACGGGAGGACGAGCCTCGCCAACGGTGAAAAGGCGGCGCGCGCGAAGGACTGGGCGAAGGCCATCTCCGAGTACGAGGCCGCGAACGGCGCCACGCCGAGCGCCGATGCGCTCGAGGGCCTCGCGAATGCCCATTACCAGGCGAAGCACGAGGCCGAGGCCTACGCCGCGTACGACACGTGGCTCAAGATCCACGGCGCGACGGCCGCGAAGCCGAAGAGGACCGCCGCCGAGGCACGCCTCAAGGAGCTCGGCGACAAGACCGGCTCGCTGACCCTCGACGTGAGCGAGGCCGGCGCCGCCATCACCGTCGACGACAGGCCGTCGGGCACGACGCCCCTCGCCGCGCCGCTCCGCCTCGGGCTCGGCCCGCATCGCGTGCGCATCACGAAGGACGGCTTCCTCCCGGCCGATCAGGTCCCGAACGTCGCCGCGGGCGCCGGCTCGACGCTCACGGTGAAGCTCGAGGCGCAGACCACGAAGGGCCGGATCAGCGTCAAGGAGAAGACCGGCAAGGCGATCCGTGTCCTCGTCGACGGCGTCGACATGGGCGACGCGCCGTGGAGCGGCGAGGTCGAGGCCGGTCCGCACGACGTCAGCGGCCGCGGGGGCGCGCTGCTCGCGGCGCCGGAGAAGGTGACCGTCGAGCGCGGAAAGACGCGCGAGGTCGAGCTCTCCGCATCGACCACCAGCGCCACGCTGAAGGTCTCGACGAGCGACGGCAAGGGCCTCGTCTACCTCGACGGCAAGCTGGTCGGCGAGGGCACCTTCGCCGGGGAGATCCCGGCGGGCACCCACCAGATCCGCATCACGCGCGACGGCTACGACCCGTTCGAGGAGCAGCTCGGTCTCAAGGACAAGGAGACGCTCGCGCGTTCCATCACGCTGAAGCTCTCGTCAAAGATCGAGACCGGCGAGGTGGTGAAGGACCAGCGCGCGCTCGAGGGCATCTACGGCGGCTTCGGGCTCCTGATGACGCTCTCGCCAGGCGGCATGGGCCACGCGATGCAGAACACGTGCGGGAGCCCGCCCCCGTCCGGCGAGCTCTCGGGCTGCTCGGGCGCGGGCCGCGCGATCGGCGGCGGCGTCGACTTCTTCGTCGGCTACCACTGGGATCCGGTGGGCGTGGAGCTGTACGGCGGCGTCCAGTACGACCAGTCGTCGCCCACGCTCACGTGGGGACCCTCCAGCACCGACCCCGGCATCGGTCCCGACCCCGCGCGCACCGAGGACTTCGCGGTGCGCCGCGCCGGCGGCTTCGCCATCCTGCGCATCCGCTACACGGCGCAGAGCGAGAAGCTGCGCTTCAGCGTGGCGGGCGGCGTCGGCCTCTCCTACCGCTCCATGTTCATGACGCGCGACACTACCGCCACCGCGAACAGCGCGTTCCGCGAGGCGTACGTGCCCGACGCCCAGACCTACCTCTCGCCGGTGATCTCCCTGGAGCCGAGCATCCAGTACCGTCTGAGCTCCAAGGTGGCGGTGGCGCTCGGCATGTCCCTGCTCGTCGAGCGCCCGGAGACGTTCGACCAGGTGCCCACCACCCCGCAGGAGAGCGGGCACCACCTCGGACCGAGCGGCCTGAGCACCCCGCAGTACGAGCTCGCGACGGGCACGCAGGTGCTGATCGGACCGTTCATCGGGATGATGTTCGGTCCGTGAGGCGCGTCCGCTAGATCACTTGGGGGCGCAGGCGCCCCGGTGCGAGAAGAGCGGGACAGCGAGCGACGGTTGACCGTACTGCGCCGCGTACCCCGCGGCGTTGCGCAGCGTGTTGCGGTAGGCGGTGCAGGCCTGACCGCAGACGTGGATCCGGTGCGTCGTGGTGTTGTAGCCCCAGCCGTTGGCGTTCGCGCCGTCGCTGGTGCACGCCGCGTCGCGCGTGATCGAATAGAACGCGGGCTGGTTGGCGGCGGGGATGGCGGTGGGATCGGAGTAGGTGAGGATCACGTCGTCCGCAGGCGGGTCCGACACCGGGATGTCGTAGGCGCAGGTCGCCAGGTCGTCGACGATCTTCCGGAGCGCGTCGGTCGCCTGGTTCTTGTCCTTCCGTGCGTCGAAGAGATGCGTGGTCGACCCCGGCACCGATCCGGCATCGGCGAGGGTCTGGGCGCCAGGCAAGGCCGGCGGCGGATCGGGCTCCGGGACGACGAACTGGTCACGCGCGAGCAGCGCGACGTACGTATCGATGTTGCCACCGACCGGCGTCCGCGCCGTGGCCGCGCGCGTGGTTGGCGTGCCGCCGCAGACGTTGGTGTCGAAGCTGCGGTTGCCGATGACGAGCACGGCGCGGCGGTTCGCGTCGGTGACGAGCTTGAGCGTGTTGTAGGTGTCGTCCAGCGCGCCGGTCAGCTGGAGCGCGGCGTCCTTGGGCTTCAGCGAGCCCGCGGCCTTGAGCGCCGTGAACGCGCTCACGATGCCGGGGCGCGACTTCGTGGCGACGTCGGGCGCGACCGCGACGGCGTGCGGCGTGCACGCGGCGCCGGCGCTGCCGGGGAAGAAGGAGAGCCCGATGAACGTGTTCTTGAATGCGGGATCGGCGAGCGCCGCGCTCACGAGATCGCTCTTCGCGATGTCGGCGCCGCCGGTGCCGGTGCCTCCGCCGCCCGTGTAGAAGATGCCATTGTTCTCGGTGTCGTCGGCGACGATCATGAGCACGCTCTTCGCGGGCTTCAGCTCGGTCGGCTTGCAGATCGTCTTCGTCGTCGGCGCGGACGAGACCTCGCCCGGCGTGCCCATCGCCGCGAGCTGATCGTCGAGGCAGAGCGGCTGGAACGGGCCCTTGGCCTGGCAGAGGCCGGTGGCGCGGATCGCGGTGATCCGATGCGTGGTCGTCAGATCGGCGGAGGGGTCCTCCCCGGGCTCGAGCGGGCGCAAGCCCTTGACCATGTCGCAGAGGCCGGGTCCGAGCCGGAAGCGCTGGGGCTTCGTCGGGTCGGGGATGAAGAACCCTTCGACCGGATCCTTGTCGATGATCTCGCGGGTGTACCCGCCGTCGTAGGTGATCTCGACGTTGATGCCGTCGCCGGCGCTCTTGATGGGATTCGCGGGCGCGCCCTGGACGACCGGCGGCGCGCTCGGCGTGTTGGGCAGCGCGTAGGTGCAGTCGTTGGGGTCGACGAGCACGGCCGGCACCGCGCCCGCGAAGCACTGGCTCGCGGCGAAGCAGGCGCTGCCGGTGCCGTCGATGAGGTCGGGGCTGTAGCGCGGCAGGAGCTTCTGGTCCGTCGTGTCGGTCTGGCAGCGGCCCGCCTTGCAGGTCTCTCCGTCCTTGCTGCACTCCTTGTCGAAGCACGAGAACTTCATCGGCATCGGCAGGAAGAGGACCTCCTCGAGCACGTAGGGCTGGCGGCTGCGGCGCAGGATGCGGACGTCGTTCGTGCCCACCTTCGCGTTGCCGAACTCGCACGCGGTGAAGAGCGGGTTCAGGGAGTCGGGCGTGAAGTCCTCGCCCAGGCCGACGACGCTCACGGTGATCGGGTCGGTGATGTTCGGGTCCTTCGCGGCCGCGAACTCGCCGAGGCTGCGCGGCAGCTGCACGCGGCCGTTGTAGACGGTGTACGCGCGGCAGAACTGCTGCACGCCTCCGACGCTCACGTTGATGACGATCGCCTTCAGATCGCGGGGCACGGTGACCTGCGTGGAGATGCCGGCGACGTACTCCGTCTGCTGCTTCGCGCTGCAGCCTGACCAGGCAAGGGTGATGGCCGCGACGGCTCCGAGTGCGAGGGCTCTACGTGCAAGCGAACGCATGATCATCTCCGGGGTGCTGCAGAACGAAGTGAAGTGACGGTGAGAGCTTCAGAAACGCATCGCGGGCGTGCCGATCGCGCCTGGCGCGAGCGTTCCCTTCACGGGCTGTTCGTCCTTGGGCTTCGTGATGAAGTAGATGGCGGTGGTGCTCGCGCCGACCACGAGCACGGTGCCGATCAGCCACGGCACGAAGCTCGTGTTGCGGTCCTCGTTGAGCGAGGCGGTCAGCGCGCGCTCGCCGCCCTTCGGGACCTCGACGTCGTAGCTCCACGTGTAGTGGCCCTGCTTTCTCACCACGACCTGGTGCGTGCCGACGGCGACCGGGCCCTCCCACTTCGTCGAGCCCACGACCTTGCCGTCGATCTCGATGGTCGAGCCCTCGGGCTTCGCGGTGACGAGCAGCTTGCCCTTCGATTGCTGCTCGGAGAGCTGCAGCGTGAGGTTCACGGTCTCGCCGTCGCGCACCATCGCGCTCTGCGTGGCGGTGACCCAGTCGTTGGCCTCGGCGGAGAAGGAGTGCGGCTCGGCCGAGACGTTGACCAGGCCCTTGTAGGGCGCCGAGCCCACCTCGTGGCCGTCGATCTTGACGATGGCGTTCGTGGGCCCGATCACCGCGACGTTCACGAGCGACGTCTTCTGCGTGGCGGAGAGCTTCATCGCCAGCTTGCCGGTCGCGCCCGCCTTGAGCTCGATGGTCTCGCGCGCATCGGCGAAGCCGCCCTTCGACACGCGGACGTGGCGCTCACCGACCGACACGCTGACCGGGCCGGACAGGGGCGAGACGCCGACCTTCGCGTCGTCGACGAAGACGTCGGCGCCGGGCTCGCTCACCGCGATGGTCACCGTGGCGACGAACTGCTCGAGGCCGGCGATCTGCGTCTTCACGTCGGTCTCTTCGTCGGCGGCGAGCTGGCCTTTGCCCTCGGCGAGCTCCTTCTTGAAGATGTCGATGGCGCGTGCGTAGCGCCCGAGGTTCTTTTCGCAGACGGCGACGTTGAAGAGCACGCGCGGGTTCTTCGACGCGTCGAACGCGGCGTTGAAGCTGGTGCGCGCGCCGTCCCACTGCCCGCGCTGGTAGAGCGCGACGGCGGTGTCCCAGTGCTTCTTCGCCTCGTCGGGGAGCTGGTCACGCAGCGGTTTCTTCTTCGCAGGCTGCGCGAAGGCGGGGCTCTCCGTGACCACCGCGAGCGAAGGGGCGAGCAACGCCGTCGCGAGCACCAAGGAGATCGTCCGGCGTTTCGAAGCACAGAGCATCGTGATCACGTGGGGTCTTTCGGCGCGTTCGGAGACGACTGCAGGTGACGTGGAGCTTCAGTTCTTGATCTGCGTGTCGAGCACGCTGGTGCTGGTGGGATGCTGCGGCGGTGGGACCGGGCGCTGTCCGGTGCGCACGAGCGGCGCCGAGACCGAGGCCGCCGCAGAGGGCGCGGCGCTGAGCGCACTCGCGATGGCGCTCGCGCTCGCGGGCGGCGGCGGCAACGTGCTCAGCCCCAGCGAGGTCGCGGGCGGCGTCGCCGTCGCCGTCGTGATGGCCGTCGCGGTGTCGGCGGTGGCCTGCGGCGGGCGGTTGGCCTGCTCCTTGGGCCCGCGGTTCGTGAACGCGACCACCCCGCCGATGATGGCGAGGACCGCCACCACGGGCAGCGCGAAGATCACCGGAGAGCGCTTCTTTTCCGCGGGATCGTGGATCGAAGCATCACGGGCCGCGCCGAGATCGGTGGACACTCCGGGGGGCCTCGTGCCCGTGGTCTTGCCGGTGTCGTACTGCGTGCGGGCCTGCGCCTCCTCCGGCCGCGCGCGCTGCTCGGGCGCGATCGGGGTAGCCGACATGCGCGCCGGCGGCGCCGACGAGATGTGCGCGGTGTGCTGTTGCGCGGCCACGCTGCCGGCTGGCGCCGCGAGCAACTCGGTGACCGGCGGGCCCTTCATCACGTCGGTCGTGGGCCGGTTCGCCATCACGCCGGTGCTCGCGCCGATCTGCGAGAAGGCCACCATCGACTCCGGGAGATCCTCGGGCGGCGCGATCGATCCCCCGCCCTTCGGCGGCGCCTTGAAGGCGCGGATGCGGTTCAGCACGTTCTGCGAGCGCTCGCTGGCCCACGGGGCGATGGCGTCGGCCATCTCGGCGGCGCTCGCGAAGCGATCGTTCACCTCGCGCGCGAGCGCCTTGTGCACCGCCGCGGCGAGCGCGTCGGGGATGTCGCTGCGCGTCGACTGCACGGGCGGCGGCTCGGCGGTGAACAGCTTGAAGAGGATCTCGGTGAACTCGCCGCTCTCCGAGAAGAACGGCGTGTGCCCGGTGAGGAGCTCGTAGAGGATGACGCCCACCGAGTAGAGGTCGGAGCGCGCATCGACGTCGCGGGGGCTGCGGGCCTGCTCGGGCGACATGTAGAGCGGCGTACCGAGCGCCGAGTTCGTCTGCGTGAGTGATGCGCTGCCCGGCTGCTGGACCTTGCTGATCCCGAAGTCCAAGATCTTCAGGAAGTCCGCCTCACCGTCCTTCACGACCGCGAAGCAGTTCGACGGCTTCATGTCGCGATGGATGATGCCGATGGCGTGCGCGGCCTGGAGCGCGCGCAGCACCTGCAACACGAAGTGCACCGCACGCTCGACGGGGAGCCCGGGCGTGCCGTCGCGCGCGATGACGTCGGCGAGGTCGTGGCCCTCGAGGGCCTCCATCACGAGGAACGGCGTTCCGCCCGCGGTCTTGCCGGCCTTCGTGACGGGGACGACGTGGTCGCTCTTGATCAGCGCCGAGGCTCGCCCCTCGTTCAGGAACCGCTGCTCGGCCCCGGGAAACGTGAGGAACTGCGGGTTCATGAACTTGATCGCGACCGGCGTGTGGAGGAAGAGGTCCCACGCGAGCGCGACCGCACCCATGCCGCCTTCGCCGAGGATCTTCTCCACCCGCCACGCGCCGTCGATGATCTCCCCGGGCGCGGGGTACGGGCTGGTCGCGGTCGAATGACTCATTTCCCATTTCGAGAATAGAAGCCTGCGCGCCCGGAAGCCAGAACGTCCATGACCCCCCAACGGGGGCGTGATCGGGCGGTCATGGTGGCTTATAACGCTCGGCGATGGCTTCTCCCCCCGCCCCGGGCGCTCCGCTCGCTCCCCCCAACTCGACGCCCCCGCCTGCCCACATGCAGCGTCTCGACGACCTGAACGCGAAAGCGCTGCTTGGCGGCGGCGCGGACCGTATCAAAAAGCAACACGAGTCCGGCAAGCTGACCGCACGCGAGCGCATCGACCTCCTCCTCGATGCCGGGTCCTTCACGGAGATGGACCGCTTCGTGACCCATCGCTGCACCGAGTTCGGGATGGAGCAGCAGAAGTTCCCGGGGGACGGCGTCATCACGGGCCACGGCCTCGTCGACGGCCGCAAGGTCTTCGTCTTCGCGCAGGACTTCACGGTCTTCGGCGGCTCGCTCTCCGGCGCGTACGCCGCGAAGATCTGCAAGCTGATGGACCTCGCGATGAAGGTCGGCGCGCCCGTCATCGGGCTCAACGACTCGGGTGGAGCGCGCATCCAGGAGGGCGTCGAGTCGCTCGCGGGCTACGCCGACATCTTCCTCCGCAACACGCTGGCGAGCGGCGTCGTCCCCCAGATCAGCGCCATCATGGGCCCCTGCGCCGGTGGCGCCGTGTACTCGCCCGCCATCACGGACTTCATCCTGATGGTCGAGGGCACGAGCTACATGTTCATCACCGGCCCCGAGGTCATCAAGGCGGTGACGCACGAGGAGGTCACGAAGGAGGACCTCGGCGGCGCGAACACCCACGCCTCCAAGAGCGGCGTCAGCCATCTCACCGCGCCCGACGACAAGACGTGCATCGCGCAGGTCCGCGAGATGCTCTCGTTCATGCCCTCGAACAACCACGAGGACCCACCGTTCAAGGTCACACAGGATCCGCCGCTGCGCGAGGTGCCCGCGCTCGACACGATGATCCCGCTCGAGTCGAACCGCCCGTACGACGTGAAGGACGTGATCCGTGCCGTCGTCGACGACGAGAACCTCTTCGAGATCGCCGAGGCTTTCGCGGCGAACATCGTGATCGGCTTCGCGCGCATCGGCGGCCGCTCCGTGGGCGTGGTGGCGAACCAGCCGCAGGTGCTCGCGGGCGTGCTCGACATCGACGCGTCGACCAAGGCCGCGCGCTTCGTGCGCTTCTGCGACTGCTTCAACATCCCGCTCGTCACGTTCGTCGACGTCCCAGGCTTCCTGCCCGGCACCGACCAGGAGTACGGCGGCATCATCAAGCACGGCGCGAAGCTGCTCTTCGCGTTCGCCGAGGCGACCGTCCCGAAGGTCACCGTCATCCTGCGCAAGGCGTACGGCGGCGCGTACGACGTCATGGCGTCGAAGCACATTCGCGCGGACGTGAACCTCGCCTTCCCGACCGCCGAGATCGCGGTCATGGGACCGGACGGCGCGGTCAACATCGTCTACCGCAACGAGATCGCGAAGGCCGCAGATCCGGCGGCGGCGCGCGCGGCGTTCATCGCCGACTACCGCGAGAAGTTCGCGAACCCGTACAAGGCGGCGGAGCTCGGCTTCATCGACGAGATCATCTATCCGCGCACGCTGCGGGCGAAGCTTCACCGCTCGCTGGAGATGCTGAAGGAAAAGCGCGACGTGAACCCGCCGAAGAAGCATTCGAACATCCCGCTGTAGGGCGGGAGACGAGATTCACTGGACGCTCGGAGACATCTTCACGCGCGACCTGGCATGTCGGGACTGCCCGTCAGGCTGACGCGATCTGCGTGAAGACGCTCCGGGCCTCGCCAGGGTTGCGGCCGGATCGAGCGATCACTTCTTGAACTTGGTGCTGCACTGCGCGATGCACGACGTCTTCGCAGGGATGCACTTCGAGCCCTCGGGGACGCGATCGTCGAGGCCGCGGCAGCCGCTCAGACATGCGTCGTAGTCCTTCGCGGACGCGGGCGCGTCGCCCGACTTGCACTTGCCTTCGGCGGGGGATGCGGGCGCGCCAGAGCTCGGCGTCGTGCCGTCGGTGGCGGTGGCGGTGACGGGCGAGCCGGGGGCCGCCGGCGTGCTCGGCCCGTTCGGCGTCCCGTTCGAAGGCGCGGCGACCCCCGAGGGATCCGCGGGCGGCTCGCCGTTTCCGCCGCACCCCATCAGCGCCGCGAGAGAAGCGAGGATCGAGAACGAGCTGAACGCATTTCGCATCACGGTGCGGTAGCACAAAGTTGGCCCGCCCACGCGATTGTCCTTAGGACCAAACGTCAGTCCGGAGGAGAATTCATGAGTACTGCAAGCGATCGCCGCGCGCCCGAAGCGTCGCGGATCCCGTTCGATGGGATGGTCGAGGTTGGCGGGGCGCTCGGTCCCTCGTTCGAGGCGCAGGCAGTCAATCTGTCCGAGGAGGGCATGCACCTCCGGACGGCTTACTTGCCCGAGATCGGTCAGCCCGTGACGTGCCGCTTCGATGCGGGACAAGGGATGGTCGTCGTCGCCGCGGGTGAGGTGCTGTGGAAAGACGACATGGGCAACGGAGGCGAGTTCGGGATCCGGTTCACGAACCTCGACTCCGCCAGCACCGTCGCGCTCCAGCGCATCGTCGGAATGGTCGAGGAGGGCATGGCGGTCAAGCCGCCGCACGGCCGCAAGGTCCGCCTCCACATCGACGGTCTCGCCTCGCCGATGCGCGCTCGCGTGAAGAGCACGCAGGGCTCGAGCGTGACCGCGTTCAGCGAGCTCGGCTTCCTGCAGGTCGGCAAGCAGCTCGACCTCGAGGACGCGGCGACGGGCAGCAAGCGCCCCGCGCTCATCGATCGCGTCGCGGTCGACATCGAGCCGGAGACGCGCATCCCGCAGCTCGTCGTCACGCTCCGTTACAACGACGAGGAGGCCTACGCCTCCGAGATGCAGCATATGGACGCCCCCCACCAAGACATGACGGGACGTGACGGCTCTCTGGCGCCGCACGCGATGGACGACGACATGGACGAGCACGATGCCCCGCACCAGCACGACGACGTCGGCCACCACGACGACGTCGCGCACGAGCCTGCGGCCGTCGCCGCCACGGCCGCCCCCGACGAGATCGCGGACGAGGACTCCAGGAAGCTGAAGAGTGCCTTCGCTCGCAGCGCCGCGAAGGTCACGCCGACCCTCGAGAAATGGGCGAAGCGCGCGAAGACCACGGTCGCCCTGCTGGCCGCTCGCGCCAGCGCGAAGCGCAACGGCGCAGCGGACGACGTCGAGATCCCGGTTCGTCGCACGACGGCGCCCGCGCCCGGCGGTGGTCTCACGACCTCCGGTCGCAAGGTGGTCCGCGGCGGGATCGAGGAGCCGTTGCACGAGGAGCCCCTCGAGACGCCGCGCTTCACGATGACCCGCAAGAAGATGGCGGTCGGTGGCGGCATCGGCGTCGCGGTCATCCTCCTCGCGGTCGCGATGCGGAAGCCCGCGCCTCCGCCGATCGCCGCCGCGCCGCCGATCGACAGCGCGGCGATCGCAGCCGCGGCGGCTCCGAAGCCCATTGCTCCCCCGTCGCTGACGGGCGCGCCCGGCGCTCCGTCGCCGGCAAACGATCCGCTCGCCACCGCCGCGGCGTCGCTCGGACAGGACCCGCTCGCGGGCGGCAAGAACGGCAAGGCCACGCCCTTCGGCAACGGCCCCGTCACCCACGGCAACGTGCTCAAGATCAAGATGGACGGCGCGGTCACGCGGATCCAGGGCGCGTCGCAGCCGTCGGGCTTCACCGTCGTCATCCCCGGTCGCAAGTCCCTCGATGCCGCGGGACCGCTCGCGTCGAAGGACCCGCGCATCGCGGCCATCCGCGTCTCGAACGAGCCGGCGGGGGCAGAGCTCACCGTCACGTTCAAGGACGGCGTGCCGAACTACCAGGTGAAGGCGCACGGCGACACGCTCGAGATGCACCTCGCGAAGAGCGGCCACGCGGGCGACAAGGCCCCCGAGGCACACGCGAAGCACGGCAAGAAGAAGCACTGACCAGAGAGATGTAGATCTCCTCGTCGCTAGCGGACGGGCGCGGGACTCAGTCCTGCGCTCGTTGCGCTTTCGAAGGGGAGGTTTTCCGCCGCGACCTCTGCCAGGATCTTGTCGAGGGCCTGCGTGAGCTCGGGGAGGAACTTCGCTGCGGTTTCCTGGTGGAAGCCGATCGAGACCACCTGCGATTGCAGGCGCGTCTTCAGGAACTCCGCCTTGTTCTGATCGAAGACGTCGACCATCTGCTGCGCGACCACGTAGTCCGAGAGCGCGCCGTTGTCCGGGACCTCGACGAGCGAGCCCGTGGCCGTCGGGAGCACGTGCGGCTGGGAGAGCGGCGTCGCGTCGGGCCACACCTCGGAGAGCCACGTGAAGAGCGGGAGCGTGCCGAGCTTCGGCTTCAGGAACGCGACCGGCACCTCGGAGTGCTCGTACTTCAGGCCCTCGGCGGTGATGGCATCGCGCACCGACGGCTTTGCGATCCAGCCGCCGCAGCGGAAGCTCTTCGCGCGGCCGAAGCCGTTCGCCTCGAGCGTGTCGATGCTGAACTTCACGACGTGCCGCAGCTCCGCGCTCGAGTAGAGGCTGATCGGCACCTCGTGCCCGCAGTCGTCGAGGCACTCGCGCGAACCGGGGTCGATGGTCGTGCCCCAGAACGTGGGCGAGCCGCGGAAGGTGACGTCGGAGGCCTCGAAGAGGCGCTTCCAGCCGTGGATGTGGAGGCCCTTCTCGTCGCCAGGGCGAAGCACGCGGTTGATGCGCGCGGTCACGTCGGCCGCGTTCGTGAGCGGCTTCTCGTAGTAGCTCGCGTTGAGGAAGTGGACGATCTTGATCTGCGGGAAGCGCGCGCGCAGCGTCTCCATCGCGTGCAGGTTCTCCTCGAGGAGATCGCGGCCCTCCCAGTCGACGGTGACCACGAGCTGGAGCTTCGCCTTGCGCCGCAGCTCGTCCTCCGCGCTCTGACCGGCATCGCTGCTCGACGCGCAGGCCTGGCAGTGGATGCTCAGCGCGAGGAGCGCGGTGAGCGAAAAAAGAGGAGCGACCGAGCGGAGGCGACCGAGCATCGCGCATCCGAACGCACAACGTGTGCCCCGGGAACATCCGGGACGCGACCGGCGTTTCCCTCGCAGATCGAGGTCTTTTCGAACGTACCGTCGTCGCCTCTGGATCGAACCTGATCCATGCGCGAACGCTCGCCTCGGCGAAATCCGGTAGTCGCCTCTCGAATTGCGCAACCCTTCCACCCGATGGCCCGGATCCTCCTCATCGACGACGACGCGTCCCTCCTCGACGCGCTCTCCCTCACGTTCGAAGACGCCGGCTACGACGTCCTCACCGCGCCCGACGGCCAGCGCGGGCTGGACCTGGTGAAGAAGGAGGCGCCCGACGCCATCATCAGCGACGTGAACATGCCAGGGCTGGACGGGTTCTCCCTCTGCAAGAAGCTGCGCGAGAGCGGCAACCGCATCCCGCTCGTGCTCCTCACCTCGCGCGACGACGAGATCGACGAGGCGCTCGGCCTCGAGCTCGGCGCCGACGACTACATTGCCAAGCCGTTCAGCACGCGAGTCCTGCTCGCACGGATCACCGCGCTCCTCCGCCGCGACGCCATGCGCCGCGCGCAGACCACCGAGCGCGCCGTCGCGAAGGGCGCCCTCGAGCTGTTCCCCGAGCGCCTCGAGGTCCGCTACGCGCAGAAGCCGGTCACCGTGACAGTGACCGAGTTCCGGCTGCTCGAGGCGCTGGCGTCGCGCGCCGGCTTCGTGCTCTCGCGCGGTCGGCTGCTCGAGATCGTGCGCGGCGATGAATCGGTGGTCGCGGAGCGCATCATCGACACGTACATCCGGCGCCTGCGGCGGAAGATCGAGGCCATCGATCCCGCCTTCGACTGCATCGAGACCGTGATCGGCGCCGGGTATCGCTGGAAGGACGGCTAGTGGGCAAGCGCATCGTCGTTCCGCGCACCTCGCTCCGCACGAACGCGGTGCTGATGGTCCTGGCGATGCTGATCCTCCCGCAGGCGCTCGTGGTCGGCTGGAGCGCGATGGAGCGCGACATCGGCGGCAAGCTCCAGTGGAGCGCGCGCGAGACGGTGAAGGACGCCGAGACGGCGCTCTGGTCGGCGCACGCCGACAAGCTCGACGCCGCGCAGACCGAGGAGCGCCTCGCCGAGGTGGCCACGCGCCACACCGCGCGCATCCGCGTCGTGGCGAAGGATGGGTCGGAGCGGCTCGACGTCGATCGCGATCAAGGCACGGACTTCGTCCATGCCATCGGCACGTGGTTCTTCGGACCCGACGGCGCGCCCACGCTCCGCGAGTTCGACGAGACCCTCGGGCCCGTGCCGCGGCGGCCCGAGATCCAGAAGGTCACGCGCTGGGAGATCGCGGGGCCGCCGCCGCCCGTGCCGCTTCCCGAGGGGTCGGCGCACCGTTACCCGATCGGTACGGCGCGCAGCGCGGTCCCCGGCGGACCGGCGCCCGTCTCCACGCTCTTCGCGAGCACTGCGCCCACGGCACCACCCGATGCCGACGTCGACACGGGGTGCCGCACGTCGCCCGCGGGCAAGCTGCTCGTGTGTCACGCCGCGCGCGCCGTCGTCATCGACGACGCGACGGAGGTGATCTACGTGCAGGAGTCGTCGCGGCGGGCGGTCCGCGCGCTCTACGATCTGCGCTACCAGCTGCTCCGGCTCTCGGTGCTGATGCTGCCGCTCGCGCTCGGCTTCTCGTGGTGGATGGGGCGGCGCATGGTGCGGCCCATCGAGTGGCTGCGAGAGCGCGTGCTCGAGAAAGCGCGGAGCGCGAACCCGCGCGCCGATCTCGACCCGCGCCCGGGCGATGAGGTGGCGGAGCTGGCCGACGCCTTCAACGGCCTGCTCGGCTCGCTCGACGATCGCCGGCGCGCCAACGAGGCGTTCGTCGCGGACCTGGTGCACGAGTTCAAGAACCCCGTCGCCGCCATCCGGACGTGCGCCGAGACGCTCGAGGCCGGCGCGGTCGACGAGAAGCGCGCCGCTCGCCTCTCCCGCATCCTCGCCGACTCGAGCTCGCGGCTCGATGCGCTCGTCTCGCAGTTCCTCGAGCTGGCCCGCGCCGAGGCCGGCATGCCCAACGAGGCCCGCGGTCCCGTGGACCTCGCAGCGCTCGCGCGCGGCGTCACCGCCGCCATCGAGGAGGGGCACCCCGAGGTCCGCTTCACGGTGGAGGCCGACGCCTCGGCGACGATCGATGGCGTCGAGCCGCGTCTCGATTCGCTGGTCCGCAACCTCGTCGACAACGCAGCGTCGTTCGCGGGCAAGGACGGCGAGGTCCGCGTCCTCGTGAAGCGCGTCGAGAACGACGTGACCCTCGAGGTCTCCGATACCGGCCCCGGCATCTCGGACAAGGATCTGCCGCGGATGTTCGAGCGCTTCTTCACCACGCGCGCGGTCGGCGGCGCCACCGAGCCCACCGCCCGGAAGCAGAAGGGCACGGGCCTCGGCCTCGCCCTCGTGAAGGCGGTCGCCGAGGCGCACGGCGGGAGCGTGACCGCGCTCTCGAGCCCGGGAGCGGGCGCCACGTTCCGCGTGACCTTGCCCCTCCTCTGACCGTTTCACGCGCGTTTCACGGCCCCGGCGCTGTCGTTTCACGCGGGCGCTCGCCTGCCGTCCACGTGGGCCCTCCATCCTCGTCTCCGGAGGAAATGAAGAAGATGGGAACCCTCGTCACGTTGATCGATATCGCCTGTGGACGCGCGATACCCGCGGCCGATGCCGGACGCTCGCGCCGCCTGCAGCTCGTCGTGTTCGCGCTGCTCGCGTCGCTCGTGTTCGCTGCCCTGTGGGGCGTCGCGGCGGGTAGCCGATCGGCAGGCCTCGCGGTCGCGAATCTCTACAAGGTGCCGATGGTGGTGCTGCTCTCGTGCGCGTTCGCGGCCCCCGCCGGTCTGCTCGCGTGGCGTCTCTCCGGGACGCGCGTGCGCGGGAGCGACCTCGCGCTCGGCTTCGCCGGCGGGGTGTTCGGCGGGACGCTCGTGCTGGCGGTGCTCGCGCCGCTGGTCGCGCTCTACTACCACTCGAGCGCCTGGGCCGGCCCGGTGCTGGGCATCGGCTCGGCGGCGATCGCGCTGCTCACCGGCACCGTGATGTTCGTGCGCGGCGTGGTGCGCCGGCTCGAGCCTGGCACGAAGAAGCGCAGCGTCTTCCTTCCCGTGGGCGTCACGCTCGCCATGCAGCTGCTCACGCTGCTGCAGCTCACCTCGCTCGCCTCGCCGATCTTCCCCGAGCGCACCGCCTTCAGCGGCGGCATCGATCACATCGCGGCGTCTGCACCCTCGGCCCACGAGTGAGGTGACCCATGGACCGGATCCCAGCGCGCCCTTTTGCCGTTCGCCTCTTCTTCGTCGTGCTCCTCGCGCTCGTGGCCTTCGCGGCGAGCGCGGATGCCGAGCCGCCACGCGAGACCGCGATCTCCGCGGCCCTCTTCACGCCGGTCCGCATGCAGGACGGCCTGGAATGGCGAATTCGCTGGGTGCTCACGCCCGAGGCGGCGCACGACCTCGCCGAGGCGACGCCGCGCGCGGTGCGCTTCGCCGTGCCCCTCGCTGCAGACGAGATGCTCGAGTCGACCTGGGGCATCACGCCGATCGTCGAGCACGGCGCGGTGGTGGGCGTGGTCCTCGACCAGGCCGGCCTGACCGACGGACGCGTGGTCGCGGCCTCGCTCCACCAGCGGATCGCGTCGGAGGGCGTGCGCGAGGTGCGGGTCGGCGCGCCAGTCGCGGCAGGGAGCGCGCTGCAGATCATCGATGCCGACGTGGGCGGCGGCACGCGCCTCGCGATCGAGCCGGGGCGCTTGCTCGAGAAGCGCGTCGGCTTCATGGCTTCGCCGGGCGCGAGCCCGGCCGCGCGCGAGGAGGCGCGCCGGCTCACGGGGTACGTCGAGCACCTCAGCGGCGCAGCGGTGTACGTCCGAGGAGACGACGTGAAGACGCTCGGTGGGCTCGTCGCGGCGCTCGAGACGCCCCGCGCCCGCGCCCGCGGCGGCGTGATCGGGATCGCCGTGCTCTTCGCCGCCGTGGTGCTGGCGCTGGGCGTGGCGATGCGCAGGCTCCGTCATGCCGCTGGCGTGGAACGCGCCGACGCCATCCTCGCGGCGGAGGTCGACGCGCTCGGCGATCCACGGGCGCTCGCGGCGGTCGACGCCAGCGCCGCCGCCGCCGCTTCGCGAGGGGATCGCTGATGTGGCCGATCCTTCCGCCGCGCGAGGCGCTGCTCATCGTGGGCGCAATGTTCATCGCCGTCATGACGTCGGCGCGTCTCATCCAGCCGCAGTGGTGGCAGACCCGCGCGGTGCGCGTTGCGACGTTCCTCTCGTTCGCGGGGATGCTCACGGGCCTGGCGATCTGGGCGGCGGGCATCAGTCTGGGCCGCTGGCCCTACGTGACCACCGGCGCGGGCATGACGTACATCGGCATCCTCGTACTGGCGCCTGCGGCCCTCGTGATGCCGCTCAGCGCCGTGCTCGACCGCGGGCTCGTGTTCGCGCTGCGCCCGAGCGGTCCGCTTGCGCCGGACGGCGATTTCGATGCATCTGCCGCCTCGAAGCGGCGCATCTCTCGCCGCGGGATGATGCGCGCCGGCGCCGCCTCGATCCCGGCGATCGCCGCCGCCACGGGGGCGAGTGGGTTCGCCAGCGCCGACGCGAAGCCGCGGATGCCGGTCGTGACCATGACCTACGAGGGCCTGCATCCCGACCTCGAGGGGTTCCGCATCCTGCACCTCAGCGATCTCCACCTCGGTGCGTGCCGTCAGCTCGCGGATCTCGAGCGCGGCCTCGCGGCGGTGCTTGCCGTGCAGCGCCCCGATCTCATCGTGCTGACCGGCGACGTTGCGGACGATCCGACGCAGATCGCCGGCGCCATGGAGCTCGTGGCCCGCGCGGCGGCTCGCCATGGCGCGCTCGCGTCGCTCGGCAACCACGAGTACCTGCATGGCATCCAGCACACGCGTCCGCACTTCGAAGCGAGCCGCGTCCCGCTGCTCGTGTCGTCGGGACGCACCCTCGACGTGGGGCGGGCGCGGCTGTTCGTGGGCGGCGCCGACGATCCCGTGCAGATCGGCGGCGACATCGCGAAGCTCCTCGCGCCCTCCATCGAGCACGCCGCCGCGCACGCACCCGAACACGCCGACTTTCGCCTGCTCCTCTGCCATCGACCGGAGGGCCTCGCGCCCGCTGCCGCCTGCGGCTTCGACCTCACCCTCGCCGGCCACACGCACGGCGGTCAGGTCGGGCTCTTCGGCCGGAGCCTGCTCGCGTGGATCCGTCCCGAGACGAGCTGGTGGGGGACCTACGAGCGCGTGCGGCCAAGCTCGCGCAGCGCGCGTCGCTCGTCGCTCTTCGGCTCGCCCTCGCGGCTCTACACGACCTCGGGCTTCGGCCACTGGTTCCCCTTCCGCCTGGGGTGCCCGACCGAGATGCCGGTCATCGTGCTGGCGGCTGGCAAGGGCGCCACACGTTCCAGCTCGAGGCGTTCAGCATGACATTCCTGTCGCGAGAGCGTTGCCCGACGGCGTCGAATTCGGACGGTGAACGAAGCCCCAGGCCTGGAATCATTGATGTTTTACACTTGTAATCGTCGGCCCGTGGCTTGCTACCAAGGTGCCTCGTTACCTTGGAAAATCCCATCCTTCGTATGCTCATGCCCCTCTGGGGAGTCGCTTTCGTGGCTGGCTTCATCATGACGGCCTGCCACCACTGACCGCATCCGTATGGCCGGTCGCCGCGGCGGAGAACCGCAGCGTGGGGTGCTGCAGCGAGACCGTGACCGTCGCGCTCGTCGCCACCGAGCGCGAGCAAGCCGGGCCGCGCCCGCTCCGCCGCGTGCTCGACAGATCCTGCGCGGCAAGATCAAGCACTCGCGCTTCGGCTGGCGCCTCGGGTCGACGCGTTCGCTCATCAGATCCGCTTCCACTCGCCCTTTCTCGCGATGCCGTGCGCGAGCGAAGCGGGCGTCGCCATCGGCGCGCCGCACGGCCGCTCGAACTGGCTGGTCTTCATGAGCACGATGGAGATGATCGTCGTGCCCGGGCTGGAGCGCTGCGGAGCGTTAGCGGATGCCGCGCCCCTTGCGCGTCGTTCGCGGCAGCGAGGTCGCGTTCGTGGCGACGAGGTCCCAGCCGTCGCGCTCGCCCGCCTGGAGGCGAACGAGCCCCGCATACGCGATCATCGCCGCGTTGTCGGTGCAGCTCGCGAGCTCGGGGAGCACCGCACGCAGGCCGTGCTCGGCGGCCAGCGCCGTGACGCGCGCACGGAGCTCGCGGTTCGCCGCAACGCCTCCGCCGATCACCACCGTGCGTACGTCCTCTTGCACGGCGGCCGCCACGAGCTTCTTCGCCAGCACCGACGTCACCGCCTTCTGGAACGACGCGCACGTGTCCGCGAGCTCCTTCTCCGTCTTCGGGATGCCGTGCTCGCGAACCCGCGCCGCGACCTGCGTCTTGATCCCAGAGAAGCTCAGCTCGAACGACTTCGAGTGCCCCATCGGCAGCGTGAGCGGCACCGCGGTCGCGTCACCGCCGCGTGCCAGGCGATCGATCACCGGCCCGCCGGGATACCCGAGCCCCAGCACCTTGCCGACCTTGTCGAAGGCCTCGCCCGCCGCGTCGTCGCGCGTGGCGCCGAGCTCTCGCACCTGGGCTGCGCTCGGTCCGTCGACGCGATAGATCGCCGTGTGCCCGCCCGAAGCGAGCAGCGCGACGAACGGGAAGGCCGGCGGCTCCTGCGCCGTCGCCGCCTCGCGCCGCAGGAACACCGCGAGCAAGTGACCCACGAGATGATCGACGCCCACGAGCGGCAGCCCGCGCGCCCACGCGAGCCCCTTCGCGGCCTGCACGCCCACCAGGAGCGCGCCCACGAGCCCCGGTCGGTTCGTGACCGCGATGCCCGCGAGCGCATCCCAGCCGGCATTCGCGCGCTCGAGCGCCTCGCGCACCACCGGCCCCACGTTGCGGAGATGATCGCGCGAGGCAAGCTCGGGGATCACGCCGCCGTACGGCGCATGCAAGCTCACCTGGCTCTGCACGACGTCGGCGAGGACGCGCCCGTGCTCGTCCACGACCGCCGCGCCCGTCTCGTCGCACGAGGACTCGATGCCTAGAACGAGCACTGGCCTTCACGTCGTTCGAGGGTGAACACGCCGAACATCGGCGGCGTGGTCGAGGGAGCTACGCCGTCGGTCTGGGGCGCGCCACGCATCATCCGGACCTCGACGCCGCCTTCGGTCATGAGCGAGACGACCACCGTGATGTCGCTGCCGTCGCCGCCCTCGGCGAGCGGCGTCGCGACGTAGAGGAGGTTCTGACGGCGGCCGTCGCCGAAGGAGAGCGTGGAGAGCGGGTCGTGCCAGATCTGGGGGATGGGCCGGAGTGGCGTCGACCGGAAGCGCCCGTCGGAGGAGGTGATGGTGCCCGGTATGTCCTGGAGGTGCTCGGCATCGAGGACGAGACAGAGCTTCGCGTCGTCGGCGAGGCCGGTCCGCACGAAGCTGCCCTTCACGATGTCACCCTCGAAGTGATCGCCCTTCGAGGAGTAGCGGCTCACGTCGCGACACCCGAGCGCCAGCGGCGCGACGAAAAAGGCGAGGACCAACAGGAGGCAAGACGAGCGCATCGCGAGCCCCGAGCTTACTTCGAAGTTCGGATCTTTGCGGCGGTCTCGCGGACGCGCGGCTCGGGGTCGGTGGTGGCGATGGTCACCGCGAGCTGCGAGGCCTCCGCCTTGTCGTAGCTGGCGAGCGCCACGAGCGCGGCCTCCCGCACGAGCGCGTAGCTCTCCTTCGTCGCCGCTTCCTTCAGCTGCTTCGTCGCCTCGGCGCCCGCACCGGCGACCCCCAGGCGCCCCAGCGCCCCCGCCGCGAGCACGCGCATCGCCCAGCTCTCGTGCCCGCGCATCACCTTCGCGGCGGCGGCCACCGACTTCGCGTCGGGGTGCTGCCCCATCGAGCCGAGCGCGATGCGCTGGACGTTGTCCGCGGGATCGGTGACCGCTTGCGCGATGGCAGCGGCAGCGGCATCCGTCTTGGAGCGCGAGAGCAGTACGAGCGCCTTCGTGCGCACCGTGGGATCGGGATGGCGCGAGAGCGCGAGGACGCTCGGCTCGAGGGCCAGCGCGATCTCGCGCGCCTTGGCCCGTGCAGTGGTGAGCTCCGGGGCATCCTCGTTGCCGAGGAACGGCTCGAACGCGCCTTCGCGAGCGCCGAGCGCATCGAGCACCGCGCGCGCCCGCTCGGTCGAGGTCGACAGGGCGCTCTGCGCCGCGCGCTTCAGGGGATCGGCGAACGTGACGAGCGCCGCGGCGCGGTCCTTCGCGGCCAGGTTGCGCGGCACCAGCTGATCGAGCGTGGTCTCGGCGTCGACGCTGTCGTCCGGTGCGGGCAGCGGATCGGGCCGCTGCTCGGCGGCGCCCCTGGTCGCGAGGAGCACGAGCGCGCCGGCCGCGGCCTGGCGCAGCGTCTCCGACGACTGCCGCGCGCGACCGCCGCCCTCGGCCTCGCCGGAGAACACGGCATCGGACATCGCCGCGAGCGCGGCCTTGCCGCCCGGTGGCTCGCCCTTCGCCATGCCCATGCGCGCGAGCGCGAGGATCGCCATCTGGCGCGGCAGCGCGTCGGTGCCCTCGGCGAGGGTCACGAGCGTCGTGGTCTCGCCGTCCGCGCCGAGCTCGCCGAGCGCGTACGCCGACGCGGCGCGCGCCACCGTCCCGGCGTCGAGCGAGCGCGCAGTGCTGGCGAGCAGCGGGGTGTTCGTCTTGTCCTTGAGCGCGCCGAGCCCGAGCACCGCGAACGCTCGCATGTCGGGGGTCCCGCTCTGCGCGACCTTCCGCAGCAGGGGCATGGCGCGCTTGTCGCCCAGCTTCGCCACCGCCCACGTCGCCGCGACGGCGATCGAGTCCGAAGCCATCGCCTCGCCGCCGCCCTCCTGCTTGGGGAAGAGCAGGCCCTGGTAGCGCGGGAGAAGGTTGACGTCGCGCAGCGCGCCGCACGCCAGCATCGCGCGCGTGCGCAACGGGCCCTCGGACTGACCGGTCGCGAACGCGAACAGCGCCGAGCCGGCGTTCTTGTTCTGCACGTAGCCGAGCACGTCGATGGCGACGCGCTGCTGCCCGGCGTCACCGTCGGCGAGGGCGTCGAGCAGCGGCTTCACGGCGCGGCTGCCGATGCGCGCCAGCGAGGCGCGCGCCTCCTCGGCCTCCTTGGTGTTGCCGTGCTTGCTGCGCTGCACGAGCGCGAACGTGAGGTTACCGTAGATCTCGACGAGCAGCCGCCGGTACACCTTGCGCTGCGGGTTGCCGATGGCGAGCGGCAAGAGCTCCTGCTCGAGGGACTCGAGCGTGCCTTTACCCAGGTTGATCTGCATCGAGAGGCGCGCAGCGCGGGAGACGAGCTCCTCGTCGGGCGCGCCGCGGATCACGCGGCGGAACAAGCGATCGGCCTCTTCGCTCTGGCCCTTCGAAAGGAGGA
>JAYTHX010000298.1:0-4180 GCA_043732195.1 Polyangiaceae bacterium | reverse complement strand
AGCCCTCGAAGGCGAAGCGCGCGCCGTCCGCGCCGAGCGCGAGGCGGACCCCCACCGGCATCGGTGAGAGAATGAGGTCGCGCACCACCGAGGCGCGGCCCCACGCGCCGGGACGCGCATCGACCTGGAGCTCGCGGAAGCGGTCGACCTCGGCGAAGCAGCCCATCGCAACGGGCGCGTACTCCTCCTCCACCGCGCGCGCGAGGTGGCGGTAATCGCGGCGCCAGTCGCCGGAAAGGAGCCCGATGCGCGGGCGCAGCTCCTCGGGACCGGCGAGCACGTCGAAGCCCTGGCCGCGGCGCCGCGCGACCGCCGCCGTCCACAGATCGCCGCCGCGGAAGAGGCCGAGCACCATCGCGTGGCCGTCGGGGCAGACCGCGTCGAGCGCGCGATGCACCATCGCCTCGCTGGGCGCGGGCACGCCCTGGAGGCGCTTTGGCCAGCGCTCGACCGCGCCCTCCTGGATCATCTCGCGTACGATCTGCACGACGAGCAGCGCCTGCGCGGTGAGATCGTCGTGGCGCTTCATGCGGGCGCCAAGCCGCTCCATCACGTCCTCGAGCGCGCCCGCCCGCGCGGAGAGCGCCCAGCTCGCGTGGTGCAGCTCGGCGAGCTCGGGCAGCGGCATCGGCCATGTGCCGTTGGGATCGAGGCGACCGTGATGCGTGTGCACGAGCTTCCGCAGCTTGCCGTCCTCGTGCACGGCGATGACGCCACCTCGCGGACGCGTCGACTCGCGATCGGGCGTGGCGCGCGGCTTCCAGAGATCGAGGAAGCGCGTCCACGTCTCCGTGGTCCAGCCCTCGAAGCGAACGTCCGGCGTGAGCACGCGCCGAATCTACCGCACGTGCACGCAGATTGTCGAAGCGAGGTCGCCGTGGTCTACTCCGTCGCTCAGGAGGCAGTGAGATCATGCAGGGTGGATGGCAGCCCCCGCCCGGGGGAGGACAGGGATACGGAGCGCCGCCGCCAGGCAGCGGTGGCTACGGTCAGCCGCCCGGCCCTCCCGGATACGGCGGGCCTCCGCCGAGCATGGGCTTCCAGCAGAACCCGTACGGCGCGCCGCAGCAGCAGCCCGGCATGATGGGCGGCGGCGGCTCGTACGGCGTCTACGAGTTCAACGACACGGAGAACGCGATCATCGATCGCGCGGCCTCGCGCGCGAAGCTGTGGGGCATCATCTCCACCGTCCTCGGCGGCCTCCAGTGCTTCATGAGCTGCTTCGCGATCGCGAGCCCGCTGCTCGCCACCAACCTCCCCACCGGGATCGTCGCCATCGTCGTGGGCATCACGTTCATGGGCGTCGGCAACTCGCTGAAGCAAGTCGTGCGGACGCAGGGCAACGACCTCATGCACATGATGCAAGCCCTCGACAAGATGGGCAGCGCGTTCATGGTGCAGATCGTCTGCGCGATCGTCGGCTTCGCGCTCATGGCCATCGGATTCTTCGTCCTCATCTTCGTCGTGCTCGCCGCAGCCGCCGCGAGCTGACGGCGCATGACCGTCACGGCCGAGTCGCTCTTCCGCGAGATCTTCCTGCCCCTCTACCCGGAGGAGGCGCGCGGCGACCTGGGCCGAGCGCGCACGACCGACGCGAACCCCGCGAAGAACCCGGCGCTCCTCGCGCACGTCGGCGAGGCAGCCGCGGTCTTCGCGGCGAATGCGCCCATCGTGCTCGGCGTTCCCGAGAGCGAGCTCGCGCTCGACTTCAGCGACGCCAGCGTGCACCGGCTCTCCGCGGCGCTGACCACCGCGCGCCGTGACCACCTGATCGACAAGGGAGCACGAGGCACCGCGGACAACGCCCTCTTCAACCTCGTGGTCCACGGCGCCTCTTACGTGGGCGCGTGCATCGTGCGCTCCCACGGCGGCGTGTGGGCGGTGCGCAATCCGCTCTGGGAGAGCCTCGTGCACCTGACGTCCCGCCTCGGCGAGGGCGAGCTGCCGGTCTTCCACTGGCTGCTGAAGTCGCTGGCCGACGAGGATCCGTCGTCGCTTGCCGACCGCTACCGCGCCCACGTCGAGGTGCCGTGCGCGAAGCCCGAGGAGCTCCCCGTCCTCGCGCCGGTCGATCGCAAGCTGCCGCGCCTCAAGCGCCCCCGCTACGATTCGCTCTACAAGTACATCAAGGCCCACCTGCCCGAGCTGCGTGACGTCGGCGAGGATTTCCCGAGCCCCGAGCGCTTTGAGGAGCTCCGGTTCGAGCAGCTGAATTTCCTCATGGTCGGCGGCGGCCGCATGCTCGTCATGCACGGCCACAACGAGCACGGGCTTCACGCGATGTGGCTCGGTAAATCGGGGTTCGAGAAGTCGGCGTTCTGGCCGTGCGAAAAGTTCCCCGAGCCCATGATCCGTCGCTCGGGCGACGAGAAGCTCGAGGTGCTCCTCTCGCAGAACGGCGAGGTGCGCAGCTTCGAGCTCCTGTGGTGGGGGCCGTGAGCTGGCTGCGGGGGTGGCTGCAGCGCCTCGGCGGCAAGACCGAACGCCGCCTCGCGGTGGTCATCCTGATCTCGACGATGGTGCCGCTCGCAGCGGCGCTCTACCTCGCCACGTCGATGTTCCGGCAGGCCTCGGCGATCTGGTTCAACCCGGAGATCGGCGAGCAGCTAGATCGCGGGGTCGACGTCTACAAGGACTACGTCAAGGCCGTCAAAGACGACCTGAAGCACCAGACGGTCGCCATCGCTGCCGACCCCGTGCTGCGCGAGGCGGCGCGCAAGAGGAACATCGAGACGCTCGAGTCGGAGATCGATGCGCTCTTCCCTCACTTTCCCGAGCTCGCCGCGCTCGCCGTGGAGGACGCGACCGGTCAGGTCCTCTCGCGCCGTGACCGCGGTCGCCCGGTCGACAGCGCCACCGAGCGCAGCCTGGAGGTCCGGCGTCCGCTCACCGACGACCCCGACGCGCCGATGCTCGTCGCCACGTTCGCGGTGTCGCGCAAGCGGCTCGACGAGCTCGAGAGCGCCGGCGTGGTGGTGGGGCGCTACCACCAGCTCGAGGCCTCGCGCGTCGAGCTCTATCAGGGCTACCTGCGCGTCTTCGCGATGCTGCTCGGGATCACCGCGCTGATGACCATCGTGCTCGGCGCGGCGCTCGCGCGCGGCCTGACGAAGCGCATCAACCGCCTCGGCGCCGCGATCAACGTCGTGGCGCAGGGCGATCTTTCGGTGCGCGTCCCGGTGACCGGGACCGACGAGCTCACCGACCTCGCGCGCACCTTCAACCGCATGATCGCGGAGATGGCGCAGTCGCGCGCGCGCATCGAGTTCCTCCAGCGCGTCGGCGCCTGGCAGGACATGGCGCAGCGGCTCGCGCACGAGATCAAGAACCCGCTCACGCCCATCCAGCTCGCAGTCCAGGAGTGTCACAAGAAGTACGCCGGCGACGACCCGCGCTACCGCCAGCTGCTCGATACCACCCTCGAGATCGTCGAGGAAGAGGTGGGAACGCTGCGCCGGCTCGTCGGCAACTTCTCCGAATTCGCGCGCCTCCCGCACGCCGAGCTCGCGCCTGCGAGCCTCTCGGACTTCCTGCGCGACTGCGAGAGCTCGCTCGGCCACCTCGAGGACCCTTCGCTCGGTGAGGGCTCGCCCGACAACGAGCCGCTCGGGCAGAACGTGGAGATCCGCTGGGAGGTCCCCGACGAGATCATCACCGTCGCCGTCGACCGCCAGATGCTCCGCCGCGTGCTCGTGAACCTGGTGCGCAACGGCGTGCAGGCCATCCGCGACGCGCGCATGCGCAAGTCCGCGCCGAGCCACGACGAGGAGGAGGGCGGCGTCCTCGGCCACGTCGTGGTCAGCGCCGAGCGCGAAGGAGACGGCGCCCGCATCGTCGTCGAGGACGACGGCCCCGGCATCGCCGACTCGGTCCGCGGCCGCATCTTCGACCCCTACTTCACGACCAAGTCCGACGGCACGGGCCTCGGCCTCGCGATCGTGAAGAAGGTGGTGGTCGAGCACGGCGGCGAGATCGAGGCCACCGCGAGCCGCCGGCTGGGAGGCGCGCGCTTCGTGCTGCGCCTCCCGGGACTGAAGATCCTGTCGATCGCCGCCGCCGCCAGGGAGGCCCGCGAACGCGCCCTCTCGCAGGGCGTCGAGACCGTCGACACCGACGGCGTCTAGCTCTGCGGCCTCCTCGCCATTCGTGAGAAAGAGAATCGCAAGCTCGGTCAGCGCGC
>JAYTHX010000297.1:0-4191 GCA_043732195.1 Polyangiaceae bacterium | reverse complement strand
GCCTGCGCACGAGCAGGGCAAAGGCGGACCGGTCGCCGCTCTGGAAGCGGACGACGAGCACTTCGTCGGGAGGGTCGGGCAGGCTCGAGCTCACGCGAGCCGTACTATCTCGCGACACGGTGCTTGCCGTCTCTACTCTTTCTTCCACCGGGGCCTGCCAGGCGCCGCCCATCGTGCGCACGTCGTTGGAACGGACGATCTCCGGGAAAGTTCTCGGATCGTACGAATCGAGCCAAGGAGCCTCGAATGGCCTGGTTTCCTGGCTCTGACGTGGGCCACCCCGCGCGCTCGACCCGAACGGGCACGTGCGCTCGCGTGCGGGTCGGTACCTGCTCGGCGAGCGCCTCAGCATCGCCCACCTCTACGATCGAAGGCCTCACCGAATGGGCGTGACCGCCTTGCCTCGCGGCGCGAAACGCGCGATGAGGCGGGCATGCGGACGCTCTGCTCGTCGGTCCTCGCGGCTCTCTTCCTGACGGCATGCGGTGGCGCGCCTCCGTCGCCCCCCGAGACCGCCGCCGCGCCTCCCGCCACCGCGGATGCCACGAAGCCGAAGGCCACTGCCGCCGACGATCCGGGGGCAAAGGCCGTGGGCGTCGAGTCGCTGACCGCGGGCGAAGCGAAGAGCGGCACGTGCGACGAAGGTCACAAGGCAGCGCTGGAGAAGCTCCTCGACGACGTCGAGACGGCGATGAAGTCGAAGAACGGCGAGGACGGCAAGCCGCTGGGCCTCCAGGTGGTGAGCAAGCGCACGGTGCTGCTCGGGGCGGGCGCGAAGTCGATGGAGATGGCGGTCTCGGGCAAGGGCACAGAGGTGCACGTGCTCGCGTTCGGCGCGAAGGAGGTTTCGCTCGACGTGCTGGTGGGCAACGCCGCCGCCACTACGATGCGCTCGCCGCTCGCGGGCGGCGCGCCGCCGCTGGTCCTGCCGAAGGTGGGCGCGGTGGATGCGCAGGCGGACAGCCGGCAGGTGCAGATCAAGCCGGGGCAGCCGATCGTGGTGAAGCTGAGCGGGCAGGGGTGTGTGGGGCTGATCTCGTTCTTGAAGCCGTAGGAGCCTCCCGTGGCGCTCGCGTCACCCCTCCGGGAGCGACGCCTCGCGGTCGGGCTCCACGCTCCGTCTCCGCATCAGCCGAGCCAGTTCCAGGTCTCGGACGACCCCGGCCACCACCGGGCCCGTGTGCACGCCGATGCGCACGCGGAGGTCACCCTCCAGCGCGTCGATGCAGTCGCGCATGCGGACCGCCATCTCGCAGACCGTCTCCGCGTGATCGGGGCGCGCGAGCGGGACGCCGCCGCAGACCCTGTACGCGTCGCCGATGAGAATAGGATAGGGACAGCAGCATGGGTGAGCTCGTCGAGGGTGTCTGGAAGACCGGCTGGTACGACCCCGATGCCAAGGGGGCATTTCAGCGGCCGCAGACGAAGTTTCGCGGGCGGATCTCCGCCTCGGGTGAGCTGCGGGCCGAACCCGGTCGCTACCACCTCTACGTCTCGTACGCGTGCCCGTGGGCGCACCGCACGCTGCTCACCCGCGCGCTGCGCGGACTCGAGGATGCGATCAGCGTCACGGTGGTGGACCCGAAGATGGGCGACGACGGCTGGGTGTTCTCCCGGGACGAGCCCGACCCCATCCTCGGTGCGACGATGCTGCGCGAGGTCTACGTGCGCGCCGACAAGAAGTACTCCGGTCGCGTGACCGTGCCGATCCTCTGGGACAAGCGCACCGGCACCATCGTTAACAACGAGTCGCGCGAGATCATGCGCATGCTCGACACCGAGCTCGAGGGCTGCGCCCAGAACCACACCTCGCTCGCGCCGCCCGAGCTACGAGAGACCATCGACCAGGTGCTCGACGCCATCTACATGCCCGTGAACAACGGCGTGTACCGCGCGGGCTTCGCGACCACGCAGGAGGCTTACGAGGAGGCGTGCCGCGAGGTCTTCACAGCGCTCGATCACTGGGAGGAGATCCTCGGCAAGCAGCGCTACCTGTGCGGCGCGGTGCTGACCGAGTCGGACGTCGCGATGTTCACGACGCTCCTTCGCTTCGACCTCGTCTACTACGCGCACTTCAAGTGCAACCGGCGGCGCATCCAGGACTACCCGAACCTGTCAGGGTACCTGCGCGAGATCTACCAGCTGCCGGACGTCAAGAAGACGTGCCGCCTCGACCAGATCAAGCTGCACTACTACTGGAGCCAGACGACGGTGAACCCCCACCGCGTGGTTCCGCTCGGTCCCATCATCGACCTCGAAGGAAAGCACGACCGCGCACGCTTCGGCTGATCACGGCCGAGCTGGCGGCGCCCTACCGTCACGAGCTCGCCGCGCGGCGCCTCGAACGCCGGCGTGCGCCGACCACGGAAGAGGCCCACTGCCTCTGGCAGTGAGCCTCCTCGATCCGCGTTCGTTAAGCGAGCGCGATCAGCGCGTCGCGGGCGCCGCCGGCTGGCCGCCGGGGACGCTGCTCTCGGTGACGGTCGAGATGTCGTCGGCCTGGAGGGCCTTGTAGACGCGCTCCGCAGCCGTGCGCTGCTCGGACGTCTCGGTGTGGACGGCGATCAGGATGTTGCCGCCCTTGATCTTGCCCTCGTATTTCTTGGCCTCGATCTCCGGGATGCCCATGCCGATGAGAGCGCCCGTGACGCCGCCGACGCCGGCGCCGATGGCCGCGCCGCCGAGAGCCGCCATGAGCGGACCCGCCGCGATGAAGGGGCCGAGGCCCGGGATGGCGAGCGCGCCGATGCCGGCGAGCAGGCCGAGGGTGCCGCCAAGCACGCCACCGGTGCCTGCACCGGCCACCGCGCCCTCGGGGGCCTTCGTGTTGTGCTCGTGCGCGAAGTCCTTCGTGCCCGACTTGTCGGGGAAGAGGACGGAGATGTCGTTCGGCGTGAAGCCGGCGGTCTGGAGCTGGTTGACGATCGCCTCGGCCTGATCCTGGCGCTGGACGATGCACATGACGGCTTTCTTCATGACTCTTCCCTGTTCTCTCTCTTGGAAATCTTGAAAATCACTTCTTCACTTCGAGCTGGTTGTCGACTTCGGTGACGCCGGTCGCGGCCTTCGCCTTCGACTCGATGGTCGCCTTCTCCGCATCGCTCTTCACGGGACCGCGCAGCGTGACCTTGCCGCCGACCGTGATGATCTTCACGTTCTTCGCGTTGAACGAGAGCGAGCCGTCGGCCACGACCGAGCGGCGGATGGCCGCCGTGATGTCGCGGTCCTTGCCGCCTCCCTGGTCCATCGGGGTGAGCGCGGCGCCGTTGCGATCGCGCTCGTTGAGCTTGGTGTTCGTTGCGTCCTTCGTGCCGTCGCCCGCGCCGGGGTTCTGCGCGACGGGCGCAGCGCCAGTCATGGTGTTGTCGGCCGGCGCGACCGGGGTGGTGCGGTCAGCGACCGCGGGGCTGGTCGACGGCGTGTTCGACGACGGCGTGTTGACGGACGGCGTCGCCCTCGTGCCGGTGACCGGCTTCGCCTTCGCCGCGGTGCCGTTCGCGGGCAGCGAGCTAGTGTCCGTCGTCGCGACCGTGGTGGTGGTGGTGGTCTCCGAGGCGGGCGTCTCGGCAGGGCGACTCTCGCCGCAAGCGACGACCCCGAGCGTGCACGCGACCACGAACAATGCGTTCTTCATCTGCTCTCTCCTGAGAAGTTCGATCTGCACCGGCCTCAGCAACGGCAGTGCCAGCGAATGGCAGAGACGAGACCCGACAAATCTCGAAGGTTGTCGGCCGGGGCACCCGGTCGCGCCTCGCGGCGTCACGACCCCCTGGGCGCATGTGGCGCTCGTCCCCGGGTGGAGGACGCGTTGCGGCGCATGGACGCGGCGCCGCGCGGCATGCATCAGGCGGCGGAGGCGGAGGCCTCGGTGAGCTGCCGCAGATCCTCGGCGGTGAGCTCCAGCGTCGCAACCGGCAAGAGATCCTCGAGCTGCGCAGCAACGCGCGCGCTCGCGAGCGGTACGGCCACCGCCTCCTGCGCGAGCAGCCAGGCGAGCGAGACCGCGGCGACCGGCGCGCCACGCGCGGCACCGATCGCGTCGAGCGCGCTCAGCACGCGCAGGCCGCGCGCATCGAGGAACGCACTCGCGCCTTCCTGGCGCGCGCTCTCGACCTGCGTGCCAGCGCGGTACTTGCCGGTCAGGAAGCCCTTCGCGAGCGCCCAGAAGGGAATGCACGAGACGTTCTCCCG
>JAYTHX010000296.1:0-13160 GCA_043732195.1 Polyangiaceae bacterium | reverse complement strand
TCAAGGTCGTCGACCTGGCCGACGCCGACTGTGACCAGCACAACGCGACGACCGCGGCGCAGGAGCTCCTCCAGGGAGCAGCGTTCTACGGTCGTCTTCCCGCGCTGCGCAAGCAGCAGGCATTCCTCGACGAGAGCCGCTCGCGCTGGGAGGCCATCGTCTCGAAGGCCGAAGCGCGACTCGAAGCAAAGGTCACCACGCTGGCGGAAGCGGATGACGTGCGCTTCCGTTCAACGGCCATCGAGCGCTCCCGCGAGATGATCGTCGGCGAGATCGGGCGGTTCGAGGCGAGCGGTATCGACGCGAAGCGCGCGAAGCTGACGGACCTCGTCCGGGACGTCGAGTCCGCATCCGCGCGCTTCGAGGAGAAGTCGTCGCACATTCGCTCGCTCGATACCTGGGAGGTCCACCTCACCGGCGGCTACGTCCCAGCCGCATTCGGCCAGAACTCGGACTACTTCGGTGTCGTCCAGGTGAGCTACAACCTCGGCGGCTTCTGGCGGAACGCCGCCGAGAGCCGATACAAGGCCGCCCGCCAGGAAGAGGTGAAGACCGCTCGCTACGAGACGGTCAATCAGCTCCAGCTCTTTCGCGAGCAGATGAAGGCCACCGCGGGCCAAGCGGCGCGCGAGGTCGCGATCGTCGACCGCCGCCTCGCAACGCTGCTGGCGAGCCAGAAGGCGCTGCTGAGCACGGACGCTCCTGGCGCGGCACATGCGCTTGGTTTGATCGAGCTCGAGATCATCACGGCTGAATTGGATCGCGTCTTCCTGCAGACGCTCATCGAAGAACTGTCGCACCTGGAGAATAAGTCATGAGTACGAATATCGACGTGTCGGAGCACAAGAGCTCCGGCGGACCGGCCGCCCGTCTCTTCGCTTTCGCGACGCTCGCGATCCTCGTCAGCGGTGTCGGCTACGTCGGTCGCGAGGGATATCGCGCGCTCACCGACGCCTTCGTGGCGCCGGCGATCCTGTCGCCCGACAACGATCTCGTGCTGCAGAACAAGCTGCGCATGAGCGAGCTCTCGGTGGAGAGGTCCAAGTCGAGGGCGGAGCTGGAGGCGGTCGATGGGGACCTCGCGGCGTGCGCCCAGGCCATCGAGAAACTCGAGGAGCTGCAGATCACTGCGAACAAGGCGCTGGTGTGGACGACGCGCGTCAACGAGGGCCAGGCCATGGCCGGCGCCATCGACCTTCGCACCCTCGCCAAGCAGCACGCTGCGATCGCCGAGGTCATCGACAGCCAGCAGCGCGCGGTCGAGTCCGCCAAGGCCAACCTCGATGCGGGGCTCATCTCCAAGATGGACTTCACCAAGGAAACCCAGCTCCTGAACCAGCTCGAGGTCGGTCTCCTCGAGAACGACCGCCTGCGCTTCCAGGCCGAGATGCAGCAGAAGCAGGTCTCGCTCGCGAGGACCTCACTCTCCGGCCAGGGCGCGTCGACCCCCATGCCGGAGATGATCCTGGCGCAGGACCAGATGGTCCGCGTCGAGCTCGAGCTGCTCAAGCTACAGGGCGAGAAGCGCAAGGCCAAGTCGGACAAGGCGCTGATCACCGAGAAGCTCGCGAAGATCGATGAGCTGGAGGTCCAGCTGAAGGGGCGCCCCATCTTCCGCGCGGCGGACAAGAGCCTCGACCTGGCGTTCGTTCCGTACTCGCAGATCGATGGCATCACCCAGGGAGCCGGCGTCTACGACTGCGTGTGGGGAGTCTTTGCCTGCAAGCAGGTCGGTACGGTCGCCGAGATCGTGCCCGGCGAGGTCATCCTTCCGGATCCCTGGGGTACGCAGACGCGCGGTCAGTTCGCGGTTCTCGACCTCTCGGCGCGCGAGTCCGCCAAATCCAAGACGCTCCGCGTCCGTGCGCTACCTGGCACGCGCGTCGCATCGGTCCCGGCCATGAACCCGAAAGTGGCGGTCAAATAGTCATGGAGAGCTTCGCGTGGAGCATGAGTACGCTCGATGTATTCCGGACCGTGGTCCCGTTCTTCTTTCTCCACGTGTTCCTCACCTTCAGCCTCGAGCGTCCCGACTACCTGTCGCTGCTGGCGGGCTGGCTGTGGAAGCGCGCGGTCGGAAGTACGAAGGCCTCCGAGCAGGACGGTCCGTGTCCTACCGGCCTCGTCATCATTCCGTCGCTCCTCCGCGACGACGATGACTTCAAGGCCATCACCACGACCATCGCGAGCTGCGCAACGAACGAGTATCCAAACGCGCTGATGATCGTCGCGGCGGTCGACGGGCGCATGGAGTACCCCAAGCTCTACGCGGCTCTCCGCGCCTGGGTCGCCGAGCAGTCGTTCCCCTCGAACGTCACCGTCCACACCAGCGGGACGGACAAGCGCCAGGGCAAGATGATGGCCGTGGAGGCGGGCGTCAGCTTCGTCAAGGAGCTCGTCGCGCGCGGCGCGCTCGGTGCGATCCCCGACATCTACTTCAGCATCGACGGCGACGGTACGCTCGGCCCGCATGCGCTCGAACGCCTCGCGACTCGGCTCGCGACGCGCCACTGGCTCACCAAGAACCCGCGTCGGATCGTCTCCGGCAAGCTCGCGATCCGCCCGGACCTCATCTGGCGTGGCTGGCGCGCCTTCTTCACGGTCGAAGGACAGCTGTACACGCAGGTTGCGCGCGAGTTCGTGGTCTCCAACGTGATGCGGTTCAACCGCAAGATGACGCCGCAAATCGGTGTGCCCGGCGCGCTCTACTGCTGCTGGTCGGACCTCCTCCTGATGGCGCCCCGCTACATGGGCTTCATGCAGACCATCACGTATTCGCACTTGATTCGCTGGTGGCTCGGCGCTGCACCGCCCAGCTTCATGCAGGGCACGTGGCCTTCGATGCCCGAAGCCCTGACGGGTGCCTCTGACGACACGTGCATGGCGTTTCTCGCCAGCATGGCCACCTGGAAGAACGGCAAGCTCTCGCTCGATGCTCCGCGGACGCCGCTGCACTCCTTCGGCCGCCTCCTGCGCTCCTTCTTCATCGAGCGTTCGCACTGCTACGAGGCGGAAGCTCGCATCTACACGTTCACGCCCTCCAGCATCAAGGGCCTCTGGGTCCAGCGCGTGCGCTGGAACTCGTCGCGATTCGAGTGCACGGGCCGCTTCTGGCGCGCGTTCTGGTTCCACTGGGAGATCGGGTTCCCGACGGGCTTGCATCTCTCGCTCGTGCTCCACCAGGTTGCTCGCGTCTTCGTCTACTACTTCGTCCTTCCTTTCTGCCTCGTCAGCAAGGGCCACATCGGACTGGGCTTCCTCTACGGTTACATGTTCCACCTCGTCGAGGACATGATCTGCACGGCCTTCGCTTTCACGATGGAGCGCGACTATCGGCGCTGCTGGCGCAGCGCCCTCTGTATCCCGCTCGCGCCGCTCTACACGGTCGTGTACAGCAACGCTGCCTGCGCCTACGGCGTCATCAAGGACCTGCTCCTGTTCGGCAACCCCACGAAGTTCGCGCCAGAGTGGACGCTCGTTGCGGGGCGCACCTCTCGCGTCGCGCTGATGTACCGGACGCGTCGCTTCTTCGCCCTCACGCTGCGTGCGGCTCTCCACGGAGACGTTCCGCTCGGATCGTTCTGGTTCGGCTGGCTCGACACGAAGTGGACGCCGAATGGCTTCGAGGGATGGACTACCGGGAAGAAGCCGCGCGCGGTCTTCACCTGGGCGGCTCCGGCGGTCGTGCCCTCGGAGCCGCTGCCGGCTCTGCCCGCCGCGGCGACGGCCAGCCGCATGGAGGAGCCGACTCCCATCTCGAGGAGCCCCGGGCGGCCTTCGCTGCCACCTTCACACCGCTTCTCGGTCCCCGCCCCCGCGGGGGACAACGGCGAGTTCGCGAAGCGCGCTGCCTGACCCGAGCGCGGCCATGCGACGGACGAGACGCCTGCCCCTCACGGGGTAGGCGTCTTCTTCCTTGGGCCCGATGCGCCACACGATGGCGTCGCATGTCCCGCGGGAACCCTGAGCTCAAAGTCGAACACGCCGTTGTCCGATCGGACGCCCACGGGGCCATCGAACGAGAGTGCTTCGGGAGGCAGGTCGCCCTGCCAGATCACGAGACCTCCGGCGCTCACCCGGAGGGAGGTGCCCTCGAGATCCGCGCGCAGGACATTCGCCACGCCGCGCTCGATCGCAGGGACCGACGCGACGGTCCGCGGCTTCACCAGGGTGTAACCGCGGTCTGCGCACTCGCCGCGAGAGGCCTGTCCGACATTGCGCTTCACCTGGACGACGATGCCCGGACGAGGCTCGGCGTGCCACATGACGTAGACGATGTTGCACGTGTCCTGCGCTCGGAGCTTGAGCCCGATCTGCCTGCGGAGCTCGCCATCGGCCAGGCGTGCCGTCTCCGTCGACGGGCCGCGGTAGACGAACGCGAGCTCAGCGGTGCGGCTCCGATCGTTCGTCAGCTCCGCTCGCATGCCGCCTTCGTCGACGTGGAGCGCGTGGGTGCCGGCGGCGGTGATGCTTCCCGAGCTCACGCAGAGCGCCGACGCCGCGACCGGCTCGAGTGCCGCCGCTGCTGGGACGTTCGCGAGCGCTACCCAGGATGGCGGCTTCTGCGGCGCGGGAGCGGCGCGACACGCGGCGATCGCGCTGATCGCGCTGATCGCGCTGATCACGAGTGCAGCCGGGAGTCTACGCATGCCGCCAACTCTAGCCACTGCGCAGCCAGAGGCGCAACCCGGAGACCCGCCGTGCTCGTCGGCGACACGAGCGCCAAAGTCATCATTCGACGACGTCGCAGCTGCGTGCTGACCCGCCGGGCGGGATGCGCAGCTCGAAGTCGAACTCACCGTTGTCGGAGCGCGTGCCGACGGGACCGTCGACGGCGAGCGCCACGCGCGGGAGCTTCCCCTCCCAAACGGGAGCGCCGTCGGCGAACACACGGAGTGCGTCGCCGTCGAGGTCGGCTCGCAGCGTGTGGCCTTCGCCGACGCGGAGCTCCGGTAGCGGGGCGCTCTTCGTCGCACTCACCGTCGTGTAGCCGTTGTCGTGGCACTGGGCGTGCTCGGTCTGACCGGGGTTCGACTTGACCATCACCCATAGCCCTTGCTCGGGGAGAATGTGCCACATCACGTAGACCACGTTGCAGGTGTTGAAGGCCCGCAGCTTGAGCCCGATCTGCTGGCGGAGCGAGCCGTCGGCGAGCGGCGCCGTCTCGGTGCTCGGGCCGCGGAAGACGAACGCTAGCTCGGCGGAGCGGCTGGTGTCGCCTGCGATCACGCCGCGCATGCCGCCGACGTTGACCTTGAACGCCTGCTTGCCGAGGCCGGCGACGCGACCGGCGGTAGGACAGAACCGCGATTCTTCGATGGCGACGAGTGCTCCGCTGCCGCTGGCTTCGGGAGCGTGCTCGAGGGTCGCGAGCTCGGTGGCAATCGCACGCGTCTCGACGTCGTCGGGTTGGTCGTCCGGCGAACCCGCGCAGCCGGCCTTCGGCGTTCCGAAGGACACGCCGAGCAAGACCACCGCGACGCCGCCTGCGATCCACCAGAGTCGACGCGAGGACCGGAGACGATTCAGACCGGCCATGCGCGAGTGGAGAACGGCGGAACGCAAACGACCTTGAGGGTTGCCCGTCGCAAGACGACGATCCTGACCGGGTAGCGAAATCGCTTGAACTCGTCGCTGGTGTCGGCCGTTCTCGGCTCCATGAAATTTCGTCGCCGCCTGCTCGGATTCGGGACCTATCTCGCCGCATCCACGGTGTTCGCGTGCTCGCTGGCCGAACATGGATCTGCTCCCCCGGCGCCGAGCACTACCGTGGAAGAGGGTGCCGAAGCGGGGGAGCGTTCTCACGACGGTCCTGTCGCTCGCGAGGAGGATGCCGTGCCGGCACGACCTCGAGACCGTGCAGACGCGGCGACGCTCGACGGCGCGGACGCGGAGGCCGACGCGGACGCGCAGGCGGACGCAGGGCCAGCATTCCCCTACGACCCCGAGCTCCTCGTCTTCGCCGCCCGGGCCGGGGATGGCGGCACGTCGTTCGAGCTCTTCACCGTGCGTTCGGACGGCGCCGAGCTGAAGCAGCTCACCGACACGCCAGGTCACGAGGAGAGCTATCCACGGTGGTCGCCGGACCGCTCCGAGATCGCCTACGTGCGAGACGGCGAGCTCTGGGTGATGAAGGCGGACGGACAGAACGCTCGCATGCTCGCATCCTTGGGGCCACTCTCGCCGCCTGCATGGTCGCCCGATGGGACGCAGCTCCTGTACGCGCGTCCGCTTGCGCCTTGCTACGACCCAGAGAACCCGATGTGGAATCAGTGCATCGCGAACATGCACGTCGCGACCATTGCCGGGGGCGATCAGGTCTACGCGTACGGCCAGGCGATCCTGGAGCCGACGTGGCTGGACGACGGTCGGGTCGTGATGTTTGATGCGTGCCTTGGTGACGGGTGCCCGGGAGGCCTCTTCGGCTTCTTCGTCCTCGGCGCAGGAGTGGCGCAGACCTCCCCTTCGAGCTGGCCGCACCTCGAAGGCCTCTACTGGGGGCCGGACGTCGCCTCCATCCCGATCGAGGGCCACGGCCTCGCGTTCACGAGCGACGCGACGCGCGTCGCATTCTCGTCGCCGACGTCGGCCCCCGTCCACCAGCCCTGGATGTGGTCGCATTTCGACCAGACCGGACCGCTTGCGCTGTGCGAGCGAAGCGGTTGCACGGTCGTCGTGGACGCGAGCGACGCCTGGTTGCCCCGGTGGTCTCCGCAGGAGGACCGACTCGGCTACCTCCGCGCGGACGGCATCTATGTGAAGTCCGTGGGCGGTGCCTCCGGCCAGCCCCACCGGATCCTCGCGATCTCCGGCGCGCGCGGGCTCGACTGGTAGCGAGCACGTCGTCGCACGAAAGCTCGTCGATGTCTGCTCGGACTTGGTTCCGAGGCGAGCCGTAGCCGGCTTCGCGAGGGTGCATGCGCTTGGCGATGCCGGTGACGCGGTGGAACCCATGATGAAGGACGGAGCCCCGTGCGGCGGGGCCGCGGTCCTGCGGGTCGTCCGCAGGCGAACTGACGGGAACGACGAGCGCAAGCTCCGAGGGTGCGTGCTCGGTCAGTAGAACGAGCCGCCGAGGATCGACGTCGCGCTCGAGGTTCGACCGGAGGGCCGGGCGTCGAAGCGCGTCGCCAGCCCAGAGGCAGGGGCAAAGTAGACGAAGCGCCCGTCGAAGGAGGTGCCGCGCATGTTGCGGGCGGAGGCCGCGACGCTCGTGGTGTCGAACCGCGACCACGAGGTCTTCGCAGTGAGGTCGGTCGCTGTGTCGTAGCTGAGCACGTTCCCGTGGTACGCGCCGCCGTTGTACCCCGGCGCCAGGATGAGGTGACGGCCGTCGAAGACCGCCGCGTTGAAGCCGACCGCGTCGGGGTCGACCGTCGACGTGTCGAAGAACCTCCACGAGTCGGCGACGCCGAGCGGCTGCTGCGTATCGAAGCGGGCGACCGTGCTCGTCGCCCAGGTGGGCGTGGGCGCGGTCCAGCCGGGGACGAGATAGAGGAAGCGCCCGTCGAACGCGGCAGTGCGGAAGCCGACGGCCTTCGCGTCGAGCGTCGCGAGGTCGAGGGTGCTCCACGACGACGCCTGGGCGAAGGGAGCGTCGGCGTCGTAGCGTGCGAGCACGCCGCGCGGGCCGGCCGCTCCGCCGTTCGGGATGAAGTACACGTAGCGCCCGTCGCTGACGGAGCCGACGAAGGACTTCGCCGCAGGATTGACGGTCGGAATCGCGAAGGTCGACCACGTCGCCGTGTTCGTGACGCTACCCGACGTGTCATGGCGAAGCGCGACGCCGGCGGACCCGGCGGGCGTCAGGTAGACGTAGCGACCGTCGAACGTGCCGCCGGTGAAGCCGAGCGATCCGGTCACCGACCGGAGGTCGAAGAGCGTCCAGGACGAGCCGTCGAGGTACGGCGCCGTCGTGTCGTAGCGCGCGAGCGTGGCTCCGGCGCCGAACGGCACGAGGTACACGTAGCGTCCGTCGAAGATCGCGCCGCGGTAGGTGTTCGCGCGCGCGTTCAGGCCCGTGACGTCGAAGGTCGACCAGGCGCGCGCGCTCGCAAAGCCCATCGTCGTGTCGTACCGGAGCACCGAGCCCGCGCTGTCGGGCGCGAAGTAGACGAAGCGCCCGTCGAACACCGTCCCGCTGTAGGTACCTAGTGCGCCGTCGCCGAGCGTGGTCGTCGACCAGGCTGCGGTGCTCGTGAGGTCGCCGTACGTGGCGATCGAGCCTGCATCCGGCGCGGCCACCGCGGGCCGGCAGCGCGTCTCCTCGCACGTCGTGGTGGTCGGGCAGTCCTTGTCGGTCACGCATTCGACGTCGCACACGCCGGCGCGGCAGATCAGCGCGCCCGGGCAGTCGCTGGCGAGCGCGCACTCCGGACCGGTCGCGTCACGGGTGCCGCCGTCGCCCTTGCCCGTTCCGCAGGTGGCGCGCACGGCGCCCTCCTTCAGCCAGGCCGCGAACACCGCGATGTCGTCGGCGCCCAGCGGCGCAGAGGGCGGCATCGGCGCCGACGTGCTCCCCATGCGCTCGAGCGCGAGATCGCGCACCTTGCGCGCCGGGTTGCTCCTCGAGGGCGCATCCAGATCGGCATAGGTCACGAGCGACATCGGCGCGCTGGGGTGCGCGGAGTGACAGCCCTGGCAGCGCGTGGCGAGGAGATCGGCGATCGCGCAAGGCAGGCCGTCGCCAGGTTCGCCGCTTTCGGCGCCCGTCGCACCCGCGTCGGCGTCGGACGGCGCCGCTTGCCAGTCGAGCTGCGGGACGCTCGAGGTGTTGCAGCCTGCGAGCCCGGCCGCGGCAGCGGCGCTCGCGAGGAGCGCCCCGTGGAGATGCTTCGAGACGTTGCGCATCATTTCGTCACCAGACCGGGAAGGGGAGTCGTGAAACCATTGCCGAAGCTCGCGACGTCGACGTCCATCGCTTGCATGAGCGCGATGAGCAGGTTTGCGTTGCCCTGTCCGGGCCGATCGAGCAGGCGTCCGGGCCGGAGACGCCCGGCGCCGCCCCCCGCCACGATGACCGGGATGTTCCGCGGATCGTGAGCGCTACCCTCGCCGAGCTCGCTTGCGAAGTAGACGATGGTGTTGTCGAGCAGCGTGCCGCTGCCGTCGGCGGTCGCCTTCAGGCGATCGAGCAGGTACGCGAGCTGCGAGATGATCCACGTGTTGACGGCGACGTACGGTGCGCCCGGCTGGTTGTGGGTCACGCCGATGTGGTAGCCGTCCTTCACGCCGACCCAGGGGTGGGCCTGCTCGGTGACGGTGTGCTCGTAGCCGAACGTGATCACGCGTGTGAGATCGCAGCGGAACGCGAGCACGCTGAGATCGAGCATCTGCTTGACGCGATCGCGGACGTCGGCCGGCGGGCCGGGTCGCGCGCCTGGCGCGCACGCGCCGCCGGTGGCCCGGATGCGCAGCTCGAGCTCCCGAACGCCCGTCAGGTACTCGTCGAGCTTCACCTTGTCGTTCTTGCCGATGCGGCTATGCAGGCGCTTCGCGTCGTCACGCACGGCATCGATCACGCTCTGCTGGAGCTGGCGCCGCACGCCGCTGGGAATGCTGTCGAGCGAGCTGTCCACGAAGAGGCGGTCGAAGAGGGCCGACGGATTGACCTCCTTGGGCAGCGGCGTTCCGTTCGACCACGAGAGGTGGTCCTTGAGCACCGAGTCGAAGCCCGGCTCGTGGTTCGGGTTCTCGTTGAGGATCGCCGTGCCGAGCTCGAGCGAGCGGAAGCGCGTCTTGCCGCTCAGCGAGCTCGCGATCAGCTGGTCGGCCGACGTCCCCATCGCATGCGCGCCAATCGGCACGTCGCCGCCGGTGAGGAGCGATGCGATGCGACCCGTGTGCGCGGAGCCTCCCGACTTGTCGCTCGTGTTGTCGACGTTCGTGATGACGGACAGGTCGTTCTTGTGGGAGCTGAGCGAGGCCTGGCTCGTTCCGAGCCGCCAGTCGTTTCCGCTCCCGGTCGGCGTCCACGCGGCGCGGTTCACGCCGATCGGGAAGTGGAACGTCATGAAGCGCCGCAGCGAAGGCGTCATGTCGGCGCGCGCGGTGCGGTCGCCGGTGACGGTGGACTCGAGGAACGGCAACGCGAGGAGCGTTCCGGCTCCCATCAGGAATTTGCGTCGTTGAAGCTTCGTGCTCATGAGAGTGCCTATTCCCCGCCACGGCGCATGCGGAATGCGTCGCTATGGACGATGTCGATGATGAGGTCGCGCGTGCGGTGACCGCCGCGCGCGAAGCCGCTCGTGAGGTCGGCGAGGCGTGTCGCGTCGTACGCCTTCGGCACGCGCCCGAGCGCGTAGGTGTAGAGCTTGTGCGTCGCGCAGCGCTCGAAGCGGGGATCGGCCTTCAGCGCGCTCGCGAGCTCGCCGGCGCCGTCGATGGCCTGACCGTCGGGCAGGACGCCGCTCGCGTCGATGGGGAGGCCCTGATCGAGCTCGCGCCATCGTCCGATGGCGTCGTAGTGCTCGAGCGAGAAGCCGATCGGGTCCATCTGCGTGTGGCAGGTGGCGCAGATGGGATTCCGGCGATGCTCCTCCATCCGCTGGCGCATCGTTCCGACCGACGCTTGCTCCGGCAGCGCGGGGATCCCCGGCGGTGGTGGCGGTGGCGGCGCGCAGAGCAGCTCCGAGAGGACCCACTCGCCGCGGCGGACCGGTGAGGTCCGCGTGGCCACGGCGGTCATCGTGAGGATGCTCGCCTGCGTGAGCAGCCCGCCGCGGTGGCTGCTCGGCGGGAGCGCGACGCGCACGGGCGTGGTGCCGTGGACGCCCGCCACGCCGTAGAACGTGGCCATGCGCTCGTCGAGGAAGCTGAACGGCGCGTCGAGGACGTCGGTGAGGCTCTGATCCTCGAAGAGGAACGAGCCCAGGAATGCCCTGGTCTCCTGGCCCATCGACGTCCGCAGCGCGTCGTCGAACGCGGGAAAGATCGTCGGATCCGGCGCCACCGTCGTCAGCGTGTGGAGCAGCCACTGCGACGCGAAGTTGTCGACGAGCGCGTTCGCGCGAGGATCCTTGAGCATGCGGCGCACCTGCATGTCGAAGGTCGCGGGCTGCGAGAGCTTCTTGGCCTCGGCATACGCGAAGAGCACTTCGTCCGGCATCGAGCTCCAGAGGAAGTAGGAGAGACGGCTCGCGAGCTCGTAGTCTTCAAGCGCGTGCGGCTCCTTCGAGGTGGGGTCGGCGTCCATCTCGATCTTGAAGAGGAAGCTCGGCGAGAGCAGCGTCGTCTTGATCGCGAGATGGATCCCGGCCGCGAAGGTGAGCCCGCTCGTCTCGGCGTCGTGCACGAGCTCCACGAGCCGGTTCACTTCCTGCGCCGTGACCGCCCGGCGCCAGGCGCGCCTGGTGAAGCGAGCGAGGATCGTGGTCGCGCAGTCCTCGCTCTCGAGCGTCGAGCCGCTGCACGTCACGACCTTCGGGTTCGCCACGGCTGCGGCCGCGATCTGCTCGGCGGCGGCTTCGTAGCCCTCGAAGAGCAGCGGGCTCATGGTCAGCGCATCGGCGACGTTCGTGAAGCCCTCTGCTCCGTCGTCGGGAGGGAATGCGCTCGAGAAGTGCTTGGTGGTGCCGACCAGGTCGCGCGCGGTGTTGTCGAACTCGGTCCCGTTGAGCCGACGGATCGTCACCGTGCCCACGTCGTTCTCGAGGCCTGGGGCGGCGCCAGCGGCCGGCCCGTCGTCCGTCTTCTGCGCGCCTGGCCCGATCCGTGGAGCGGCCGCGTCGTTGGTGCTGCACGCGCCCGACGTGAAGAGGAGAAAGCCGAGCGCGGCTCGCTGCCAGAGGAACGTGCACCGTCGAGAGTCACTCATCGCGTGGGCTCGATGCACTTCGCGCTCCACGCCGCCTCTTCTCAGATCGTCAATTCTCAGGCGGCCTGGCGCCACCTCCGTGACCGCGTCGGTCCACTGCTCCACCAGCTTCACGCGCTCGCCCACGAGGTAGAGGCGGCCTGCGCTGGTGTCGAAGGCGAAGTCGATCACGACATCGGTCGCACCGTGGGGGATGGCCCATCACGCACCAAGCACGTTCCCGTCGGGCTCGACGTGGGGTCTTCGTCGTCCCGCTGACACCGGGGGCTCGCGCCGCGCCACGACCCTGACGCTTTCGCCGGCGGTTCGATGGGCGCTCCCCCCAAGAGCGACGAATGATCGTCGGTGAGTTGACGAAGTGCGCCTCGAAGCGAGCCTTCAGGGGGTCCTGGACGTTGGTACGCCGGATGCTGGAGGACTCACCATGATGAGCATGATGCCGAGTGCGCTGCCGCATTGCGACTCGAACGTGGATACGATTCTCACGCTGCCCGAGCAGACGGGCTCTCTCGCGATCGCCGACGCGTGCCGGACCTCGGCGCTCGCGTTCCTCAACGAGTCGGACCGCTGGGGGAAGGCGGAGCTGGCGATGTGGCTCATGGGTCCGTACGCCCAGCTCACCCAGTACGTCGCGCCCCTCGCGCAGCGTAAGAGCGGCGAGTTCGTGGCGCGTCCCGTCCCGCTACTCCGCGAGATCGACGTGCGCATGGTCGAGCGCGTCATCCGCAGCGCGCACGACGAGGTCACCGCCACGCTCCGCCGCGTCAACGACGTCGAGGCCAGCGCCACCTTCGCGTTCACGATGATCTCCTCGGGCTTCGTCGCCCGCTGCGAGGATGCCGGCCGCGTCGCCGGTTGGGTGCCCACCTCGGACGCTCGCCGCCTCGCCGACCGCGTCCTCTCGCTCCTCGCCGTCGACTACCTCACGCGGCCCACCGACTACGAGACCGAGCTCGCGGTCTGCACGCAGTGCCGCACCGTCCAGTTCGATGCCTCCGCCCGCATGCGCGGCATGTGCTCGCGGCACGGCAACAGCATGTTCGTTCCCCGCAGCCGCCGTGACACGATGCCCTACACGCCGGAGCGCGCATGACCGCCGCCCTCCGCCTCGTCGAGGACCTCGACGCGCGCCCCACGTTTCGCCCCTCGGTCCGCCCCACCCTGGTGCCGAGCCTCGTGCCGACGCTCTACCCGCGCGGCCTCGCCACGCTCCCCGCCGTGCGCCACACCGAGTCGCCCTCGACCCAGCGCAGCGCCACGGTGCATCCACGCGTCGAGACCGCCGCGCGCCACGAGGCACAGAACCTCCTCGCCGTGATGCGCATGAACGCCGACTTCTTGGCCG
>JAYTHX010000295.1:0-13193 GCA_043732195.1 Polyangiaceae bacterium | reverse complement strand
CGCTCGTCGCGCTCGAGAAGATGAGCGCCTGGGGGCACTTGCCGGCAGGGTTCGAGCCGTTGCCGTTCTCCACGTAGCACCAGCCCTTGTCGCCGACGTCCTTGCAGCTGGAGCCCGCGGGCACGACGAGCTGCTTGAGGACGCAGACCGGGAACTTCGAGAGGTCGACGCCGCCGTCCTTCACGTCGCCGGACTCGGCCTTCTTCTGCTCGAGGAACTTGGCGCGGATCTCCGGCGACGGCAGCTCGAGGCCCGCGCCCTGGCACGTGTCGGTGAGCTCGGCGAGCTGCGCGAGGACGAGGCACGGGACCTGATCCTTCTCGGCCGGGTCGGTCGACTTGGTCAGCTTCTGCGGGAGGCACTGCGTGGTGAGCGCGTTCTTGAGGCGGTCGATGATCGACTTGACGGCAGGGTTGTAGCCGTAGGTCGGGTCGTCCGATTTGACGGTGAGCGAGATCGGGCAGAGCGAGGCGATGACGCCCTGGTCGCCGAGCGCGCGCACCACCTGGAACTCGCGCGCGGTGGGGTAGGCCTTCGCCTTGATCTGGTCGCCGGAGGCCACGCCGCAGAGCGGCGGGTTCTTGGCGGCCGAGGCGCAGTCGCACGACGGGTCGCTCGCGGTGCAGGTCCGCTTTTCGGGGAGCAGGAACGTGCACGCGTACTGGAGGTCGTCCGCGCCCGTCTCCCATTCGCGTCCGACCGGATCGTTGGCATCGCCGTTGTCGCCGCGCGTCTGGCTCGGTCCCGGTACGCCCTGGCGCGGCGAGATCGACTGGATCATGTGCGGGTCGACCCCCGTGTAGTCGAAGTTCGCCGGGTCACGACCGAGGATGGCGTTCCAGTCGTCGTTGACGATCTTGCTCTTCTCCGAATCACTGGGATCGAAATGGAGCAGCTTGTTCGGCACGCCGCCGACGACCGCGAAGAAGATGAGCTCGGGCCCGCGCGTCGAGCGCTGGAGCGTGCAGATCTCCTGGCCCGCCTCGCGCGGGAGGTTCTTCGCGAAGAGCGGGTTCGTGCACTTCTGCGTGCCGATGTAGCCGCTGATGTCGCGGCCACCGGCGCGCGGCTTCGAGGTGTGCTCGGCGCTGCGATCCGGGACCCGGAACTTCGTGAGGCCGTCGATGTAGCGCTTGATCGGGTACTGCGGGTCGATGCCGTAGCGTTCCTTCATGCGGAAGAACCGCACGTTGAGCTGATCCTCGCCGGGGCCGTAGTAGCCGCCGGTCTTCTTGCACTCGGGATCGTTCTTGATGAGCGTGCAGGCCGGGTCCGAGCCGTTGCACGTGACGGCGAAGCCGCACGAGGTGCAGGCGACCTTGCCGTCCTTGCCGTCCGCGCCCGGGTTCGTGGCGCAGATGCTGGTGGCGCGCGGCGCGGTCGTGGACTTGCCGTCCGAGCGGAACACCGTGGAGCCGGGGAACTGGTTCGCCATGAAGGCCCAGCCCTGGCCGCCGACCGAGAGCGGGTCGGCGGACGAGTCGTCCTCGTCCGTGAGCTCGATGATGGCGACGAGCGAGTCCTCGCGGAGGAAGTCGGCGCGCTGCTTGAGGAGCTCGACGTCGATCTCGTTGGGGGCGCCGAGGTCCGCCTGATTCGCGCCGTCGAGCTTGACCGTGACCCACGGGTCGGGCTGGATGAGGAAGCGGTAGAAGCTCTCGAGCTGGGCCTCGAGGCCGCAGCCGTTCTGCGCGACGCCGATGACGAGCGCCACGAAGTCGGTCTGGAGCTTCGCGAGGTCGATGACGGCGGGCGTGGGCGGCGCGGGGTGGCGCTTCGCGTCGGCGTTCGCCTCGTTGGTGGGGAACCAGGAGAGGAAGTTCGACCCGCCCGCATCGGGCAGGGGCCCCATCGTAGTAGGGTTGAGGAGGTGCCCCTTGTCGTTCGAGCGCCCCGAGTCGGGGCACACATCGCCGCCGAAGCTGCCGAGCGAGGACGAGACGATGCCGATGTGCATGTCCGTGACGGGCGCGAACTCCGGCTCGCTGCCGTCCGGACAGTTGTAACGGTTGCCCTTGTTGCCGTTCGGATTGGCCTTCGAGCCCACGGCCTTCCCGTTCGGGTCGACGCAGCTCGGCTCGAGCAGACCGCGGAGCAGGTTCGGAACGGCGTCCGAGAGGATCTTCTGCTTGTCACCCATCGACGCCGAGTTGTCGATCATGAAGAGGAGGTCGACCTTGTCGACCTGCTGCTGCGTGACGGTCGACGTGAAGTTGACCTTCGTGGTGGGCGGCTGCTTGCCGACCGGCCGTGTGAGGCAACCCACGCTGACGCAGGTGCCGCCGACCACGGCGCTCACGACGAGCCACTTCCCGAGCCGCTTCGTCCAGTTCATCCGTTGCTCCTTGTCTCGTACCCGTCGCTCGAGCTTAAGTTATCTATCGAATCCAGCGTGTTGCTGTCAACGAAGGCCGGGGGGCCGATGCCGCACCTTCAGTCTCGTGCCAACGGCGTGCTCCAGGAAACCCACCGGAAAGACCGCAAACCGGGCGTCGGACCGGGGAAACGCCTGACAACATAGTTGGCAGGCGTCAGCCTCGTTGGCGGTCGGGAGCGGCTACGGTTGCTGGCCGGGCCGGGGATCGGTGGAGGCGATCATGTGCGGGTCGATGCCGGTCTCGTCGTAGGTCGACGGGTCCTTGCCGAGGATCTTGGTCCAATCGACCGGATCCTTCGTGCCCGCGGGCAGGAGCTGGTTCGGCACGCCGCCGATGACTGCAAAGTACACGAGATCCTTGGTGCGCGCGCCGCGCGGCAGGCGGCACAGCTCCTCGTTGGGCTGGCTGGGCAGACGCGCGGCGAAGAGCGGGTTCGTGCAGTCGGTCCTGCCGACATACGTGCCGTTGACGTGCTCGGCGGCGCGGCTCGGCACCTTCGTCTTCGTGAAGCCGTCGACGTAGCGTGTGACGGGGAACTGGGGATCGACGCCGAAGCGCCGCTTCATCGCGTGTAAGCGCACGTTGATCGGGTCCTCCTCGGGCGAGTACACGCCGCCGTTCGCCGCGCACGACGGGTCGGTCGCCGCGAACACGCACGACGTGCACTCCTTCGCGTTCGGGTGCTCGGCGCACGCCGCGTGGCGCGCGGGAGAAGCGTGCAGTCGGGACACTGCTTGGAGACGACGTTGCCCTGCTCGAAGCGCCACGCCGTGCCCTGGAACGCGAGCGGATCGACCGAGGAGTCGTCCTCGTCGCTCAGCACCACCACCGCCACCAGGGAGTCGGGGCGCAGGAACGTCGCGCGTTGCTCGAGGAGATCGCCATCGACCTCGCCGGGAGCGCCGTAGGTGGCATGGCCGTCGACCAGCGCGATCTGCGTCCACGGATCTGGCTGGACGAGGAAGCGGTAGACGCTCTCGAGCTGCGCCTCGAACCCGCAGCCGTCCTGGCCGATGCCGGTGACGAGCTCACGGAACGAGGCGCCCAGCGTGTCGAGGCTCTTCGTCGCCGGGACCGGCGGGTCGGGATGGCGGCTCTTGTCGGCGTTCTGCTCGACGTCGGGATACCAGGCGAGAAAATGCAGATCGCCGGCCTGCGCGAGATCCTTGCCGTCCTTGCCGCGTGCGACGAGGCGCCCGTGGTCGTCGTTGTGCCGCCCGGCCTCGGTGGCCTTGCAGCTATTCGACCCCATGCCTCCGAGCGACGACGAGATGATCCCGATGTGCATGTCGGTGATGGGCGTGAAGGCGGGCTCCGAGCCCGCGGCGCACTGCTGGGCGGTGGCCTTCAGGGGATCGGCGAGCTTGCCGGTGGCCACGCGCGTCGTCTTGTCGACGCACTTCGGCTGCACGAGGCCGCGCAGCAGATCGGGCACGGCATCGGCGAGGATCCGCTGCTTGTCGGCCATGGACGACGAGTTGTCGACCATCAGCAGGAGGTCCACCTTGTCGATGGCCGGCTGCGGGACAACCGTCGCGAAAGAGCTCTTCGTGATCGGATCCTGCGCGGCGACGTCGCGGCGGAGGCAGCCAGCGAGCGCAGTGAGGGTCGCGATCGATCCGACCACGGCATGCGCGAGAGTGATGCGTGTCATGCAGAGCGAATGGCCCTGCGGCGCGACATGCGTCGCGGATCGCCGATCTACTTCGTCGTCAACGGCGTTGGCTTCGCCGGATAAACCTTGCGTAGCGCCTTCACGTGGCGCGGGCTCACGCCGGGGACCGCAAGCAACGCCTCGTCGCTCGCGGCCTGGATCGCCTTCAGGCTGCCGAGGTGACGGAGCAGCAGCTTGCGCGTGTTCGGGCCGAGGCCCGCGACGTCGTCGAGCGCGGACTTGAAGCGCTTCTTCTTGCCGAGACGCTCGCGCGCTCGGTTCGAGAAGCGGTGCGCCTCGTCGCGCGCGCGCGCGAGGAAGAACATCGAGGCCGAGTGGCTCTTCAGCGGGATCGGGTTCTTCTGACCGGGGAGGTACACGCGGTCGACGAGCGTCTCGCCGAGGACGTTCTCCTTCTCCTTCGCGAGCGCGACGATCGGGAGATCGTGCAGCCCGAGATCGCGCGCGGCGGCGAGCGCGACGGCGAGCTGCCCCTTGCCGCCGTCGACCACGAAGAGGTCGGGGAGATCCCATTCGTTCTCGTTGACGGCGTCGGTCAGCTCGGTGCCCCCGACCTCGTCGTCCTTCGTCTGCTCCGCGGACTCGGCGGCGGCAGCGCGCGCCTGCTGCCTCTTCAGGCCGCGACGGAAGCGGCGCGCGAGCACCTCGTACATCGCGCGGTAGTCGTCGCCCGCGAGGTACGCGGGACGGCCATCGCCGGCCGCCTCGCCCTCGATCTCGGCCTCGCGGGCCGCGCCTTCCACGTCGTCGATGTCCGCCCCGCCCGGCGTGGGGACGGGCTCGGTGGTCCTGGTCGAGACGCCGTCGCCGCGCACGTGGAACGTGCGGTAGCGCTTCTTGTCGGGCTCGCCGTCGAGGAGCGCCACGATCGCGCCCACCGTATCGCGGCCGCCGAGATGGGAGATGTCGCAGCACTCGATGCGCCGCGGGACGGTGGGGAGGCGCAGCCGCTCCTTCAGCTGCTCGAGGCGCTCGCTCACGTCGTCGCTCGCGCGGCGCTTCTCGGCGAACGCATGCTTCGCGTTCTCGTTTGCGAGCGCGAGGAGATCGACGCGGTGGCCGCGCTGCGGAAGGAGCAGCGCCACCTTGTGCTGCGCGCGCTCGGCGAGCCACTCCGCGATGCCGGCCGCGGCGTCGGGCACGACGGGGACGATGACCTCGTCGGGCACGGGGAGCGAGATGTCGAGGCCACCGGCATCGCCTTCGGCGGCGGGCGTTGGGCCGTAGTGCTGCGCGAGGAAAGCGGCGACCACCTCCTCGTTCGGGACCTCGGCGCTCTTGATCGAAAACGTCGCGACGTCGGCGAGCTTGCCGCGGCGGATGTGGAGCAGCGCGAGCTCGACGAGGTCGCCCTCGCGGTGCAAGCCGAGGACGTCGCGATCGATGTCGTCGATGGCGACGACGCGCTGCTCCTCACGCACCTTGTCGATGGCGGAGAGCTGATCGCGGTACACTGCAGCGAGCTCGAAGTGCATACCGCGCGCGGCGACCCGCATGCGCTCGTCGAGCTCGCGCGAGAGCTCGTCGTGCCGGCCGTCGAGGAACATCGCGACGGCGCGAATTTGCTCGTCGTACCAGGGCTTTGCGACCTCGAGCACGCACGGCGCGGGGCAGCGCTTGATCTGGTGCTGGAGGCACGGCCGCTTGCGCGCGCGCATCTCGGTGTCGGTGCAGGTCCGCAGCTGGAAGTGCTTGTTCACGAGGTGCAGCGTGCGGCGCGCGGCGGTGGCCGAGTGATAGGGGCCGAAGTACCGGATGCGGCCCGCCGGATCCGCGGTGGGGCGGCGCACCACCCAGAGGCGCGGCCACTCCTCCTTCGTGTCGAGGCGGAGCGAGATGTAGTCCTTGTCGTCCCTGAGCTTGATGTTGTAGCGAGGGAGGTGCTCCTTGATGAGGTTGTTCTCGAGGATCGCCGCTTCCTTCTCGCTGCCCGTGACGATGGTGTCGAAGTCACCGATCGTGCGCTGGAGGATCGGGATGAAGTAGCGGTTGTCGCTGCTACCATCCTGAAAATACGAGCGAACGCGCGAACGCAGGCTCTTCGCCTTACCGACGTAGACGACGTTCCCCTTCTTGTCCTTGAAGAGGTAGACGCCCGGCGACGCGGGCAGCGCGTCGAGCTTCTCGGTGACGACCTCGGGCAGCATCGGCTCGCTGGCGGGCATCCTAGTCTGCGGCGCGTCGGTGCGCTAAGGGTGTCGACATGACCGACGCGAGCGCGATCACGGCGCTGCTCGGACCCACCAACACCGGCAAGACGCACCGCGCGGTCGAGCGGATGCTCGAGCACGCGACCGGCATGATCGGGCTACCGTTGCGCTTGCTGGCGCGCGAGATCTACGACCGCATCTCGGCGCGCGTGGGCGAGGGGCGCGTCGCGCTCGTGACGGGCGAGGAGCAGCGCATCCCGCCCCGCCCCTCGTACTGGGTGGCCACGGTGGAGGCGATGCCCGTCGATCGCGACGTGGAGTTCCTCGCGGTCGACGAGGTGCAGCTGGCGGCGCACGAGCAGCGCGGCCACGTCTTCACGTCGCGCATCCTGCACGCGCGTGGCACGAAGGAGACGTGGCTGATGGGCGCCGGCACGATGCGGCCCATCCTGCGCGACCTCGTGCCCACGGCGCGGCAGGTCGAGCACCCGCGGCTGTCGCGCCTCACCTATGCGGGCAGCACGCCGCTCGCCCGCGTGCCGCCGCGGAGCGCGGTGGTCGCATTCTCGATGCCGCACGTCTACGAGATGGCGGAGCGGCTGCGAGCGCGCAAGGGCGGCGCTGCCGTGGTGCTGGGCGCGCTCTCGCCGCGGACGCGCAACGCGCAGGTGGCGATGTTCCAGTCGGGTGAGGTCGACTGGCTGGTCGCCACCGACGCCATCGGCATGGGTCTCAACCTCGAGGTCGAGCACGTGGCGTTCGCAGCGCTCCGCAAGTTCGACGGGCGCGAGGTGCGCGACGTCGACGAGTCGGAGCTCGCGCAGATCGCCGGGCGTGCAGGCCGCTGGGTGCAGGACGGGACGTTCGGCGCCATCACGCCGCTCGCGCTGCCGGACGGCGTGGCCCATGCGATCGAGACCCATCACTTCGCGCCGGTGCGCCGCCTGCGCTGGCGGAGCGACGACCTGTCGTTCGACTCGCTTGCCGCGCTGCGCGACTCGCTGCACGCACCCTCCCCTCGCCACGCCCTCTCGCCGGTGCGCGAGGCGGAGGACTCGGCGGCGCTCGACCAGCTGGGGATGCGCGAAGAAGTGGCGCGCGCGGCGCGTGGCGAGGATGCGGTGCGGCTGCTGTGGGACGTGTGCACCGTACCCGACTTCCGGAAGCTGCTCCTGGAGGTGCACGTCGATTTCCTGGAGAGGCTCTTCCTCGAGCTCGCGCGGCGCGGGCGGCTGTCCGACGACTGGATCGCCGCGCCGCTGCGGGAGCTCGATAGCACCGACGGCGACATCGACACGCTCGTGGCGCGCATCGCGTCGGTCCGCACGTGGACGTACGTCGCGAACCGCAGCGCGTGGCTCGATTCGCCGCGCGAGTGGCAAGAGAAGACACGCGCGCTCGAGGATCGCCTGAGCGATGCGCTGCACGAACGGCTCGTGGTGCGGTTCGTCGATTCGAAGAAGGGCGCGGCGAAGGTGCAGGCGCGGGCGCGTCCGAAGCGCGGCGCGGCGGGCGGGTCCGACGAGGGGCTCGAGCCGCCGGTGGTGGCGCCGGATCATCCGTTCGCGAAGCTCGCGGCGCTGCGCGTCGCGGTGGCGCCTCGCGCGGCGGCGGCGTGCGCCGCGCCGGGATCGCCGGTCTGGGTCGAGGAGGTGGCGGCGTGCGCGCACGCGGAGCTGCGCCTCGAAGCGAGCGGGCGCATCCTCCACGTGCCGTCGGACCGCGCGATCGCCGAGATCGTGCGCGGCCCTTCGATCGCGCGGCCCGACGTGCGCGTGGCCGTGGCCAACGACGTGGGTGCGGGGGCCCAGCGGCGCCTGCAGCGACGGGCGCTGGCGTTCGCGCGCGACGCGGTCGACGAGCTGCTCGGCGGACTGCGCGACGTGGCGGCAGCGAGCACGGAGTCGAGCACGTCGGTGGTGGCGTCGGCGGCGGTGCGCGGGCTCGTGCATCGGCTCGAGCACGGGCTGGGTACGGTGCTGGCGACCGAGGTGGCCGACGTCGACGAGGTGCTCGACGATGCGGCGCGCGCCTCCCTGACGACCGCAGGGCTGGTGCTCGGCCCCGCGGTGGTGTTCGTGGCGAAGGGCCTGACGCCGGCGGCGCTCGCGACGCGCGTCGCGCTGGCGACGATCTGGTTCGGCGCAGGGCGTGCGCTGCGCCCGCCGTCGGGCGGCGCGGTGTCGTTCCCCGCCGGTCGGGGGATCGATCGGGCAGCGTATGCCGCGATCGGGTTCCCGGTGTTCGCGGCGCGTGCGGTGCGCGCGGACGTCGCGGCACGCGTCCAGGCGCGGCTGCTGAACGGAGAGACGCCCGAGGAGACCGAGATCGCGAGCTGGCTGGGCTGTCCGACGCGCGAGGTGCGGAGGATCGTGGAAGCGCTTGGCACGGCGCCGACGCCGCCCGACGACGGCGTCAGCCCGCGCGACTGACCTCGCTCGCGACGCTGTTCACGCTCACCTCCGGGTCGCCCAGCACCGACACCAGCATCTCCTCGACCGCGTCGATGGGCGAGAGCGTCCCGACGATCCAGGTCTTCGGTCCCGGAATCCTCCTGACGAGCGTGGGGGTGACGATGACGCGATCCTCTTCCAGGCTCTCGTAGGAATCCTCGTCGCCGTTCGCGACGTCGACGATGGTGAGCCGGAAGCGATTCTTGTCGAAGGGCTTGAGCGCGCGATGGAGGTTCCGGATCGCCCTGTGGGACTCCTGCGATGTGCTGGTGACGTAGAGAACGAGCTCGAGCTCCGCGGCGCGCGGCGCGCCCACGCTCAGGATCGAGCCGGGGGCGATCTGTCCGACGGCCTCGCCGATCGTCGTGAGCAGGACAGCGAAGTCGATCGGCTTCCGGAGGACCTTGTAGCCTTCGACGCCCGCAGGTCGTCGCTCCGACGTCAGGACGAAGCTCGCGGTGGCGTCGAGGTAGCCGTTCGCCGCGGCCTTCTCGAGCAGCCACGCTCCCGTCTCTCCGGTGAGGTTGTAGTCCGTGACGAGGATGTCGAAGTGCGCCATCCCGAGGTGCTCGAGTGCCTCCTCTGCGCTCGGGGAGGGGGTGACGTCGAAGCCGGCGTCGACGAAGGCGCCGGCGACCATGTCTCTCAGGTCGTCGTCGTCCTCGACGTAGAGCAGCTTCGTGGGAAGGCGTTCGAGCGCGACCGCGACGCGTTCTCGAATGGATGGATGGGAGCCTCGCGGCGGCGTGGACGGGTCAATCATGGGGGAACATCTCGTGGAGGCGGTCGAGCTCCTCGGGCGCGATCGCGAGCTGCATCGGGTTTCCGGCCAGGATGCCGGTGACGTTCCTGAAGGCCTTCCCCACGTGCATGCCGGAGCCGTCGATGTTGAACTCGCGGATCTCCTTGTCGTGCGCCGAGCCTCGCATCTTCAGAACGGTGAGCGCGCGGCGCATCTCCCCGTAGACCTCCACGTAGCGCAGCAGGATGATCGAATCGCAGATCGACGAGATGTGCGCCTCGGTCACCGACGTGCCGCCGAGGAGCGTCGGCGTCGTCGACGTGAAGAGACCTGCCATCTCCTGGTCCTTCACGAAGGCGGTCAGGCTGATCACGAACTCGCGGAAGCTGCGCGTGGTGGAGTTTCGTTCCAGCGCGGAGAGGCTGTCGATCGCCACGCGGTTAGGCTTGAACTCGGCGATGATCTTCTTCATCCGGATGAGGTGATTCTCGAGCGGCATGATCTCCGGGTAGTCGGTGACGACCTTGAGCTTACCGTCCTTCTCGAGCTGCTCGAAATCGAAGCCCCAGCCCGCGGCGTTGCGGAAGAACTGCTGGCGACTCTCCTCGAAGCAGAACGCCAGGCAGCGTTCGCCGTGCGCGATGCCGCCGGCCATGAAGGCGGTCACCATCAGCGTCTTACCGGTGCCGGTCGCACCCGAGCACAGGATGATCGAGTCGCGGAAGAAGCCGCCCCCGCACATCGCGTCCAGCTCGCTACTGCCGGAGGCGATGCGCAACGTGGTCGACTTCTGGCGCAGCTGGATCGACGAGAGCGGAATGACGACCACGCCCTCGTCGCTCACGACGAACGGGAACTCGCCCTTCTGGTGATCCGTGCCGCGAAACTTCAGGATCTCGATGGTGCGCCGGCGCTTCTCTTCCTCGAGGGTGTTGCGGAGGAGGATCACGTTGTCCGCGACGAACTCCTCCATTCCGTGGCGCGAGATCGGGCCGTAGTCGTCCGTTCGCTCGGAAGTCACGATCGCCGTGACGTCCATCTGCTTGAGCGCAGCGCTGATCCGATAGAGCTCCTTCCGGACCGCGGCCGGATCCTTGAACTGGGCAAACATGGCGCCGATCGAGTCGAGCACGACCCGCTTGGCGTTGATCCTCCGGACGCAGGCCTCGATGCGGGCGACGAGCGCCGCGAAGTCGAAGGGCCCGGCCTCGATACGCTCCTCCTCGGGACGCGGCGAGGCGTCGACGAAGGCGAGCTTTCGCTCCTCCTCCAGCTGCGCGCAGTTCCAGCCGAGGCTCAGCATGTTGCGGCGGAGATCGGCGGGCGTCTCCTCGAAGGTGACGAACACGCCGTGCTCTCCGAGCTCGACTCCCTTGACCAGGAATTGCATCGCGAAGACGGTCTTGGCGCTTCCTGCCGTGCCCGCGATGAGCGTCGACCTCCCCTTCGGCAGGCCCCCGAAGCCGACCGTGTCGAACCCGGACATGCCGGTCGAGAGCTTCTCGATGCCCATTCGTGCGTCACTCATCGGAAGCGCTCCCTTCAAGATCGTCGATATCCAGTTCCAGACCAAGTCCGTAGACGAGGGCGTCCCTCTGCGAGAGATCGCCCACGACGACGCGAACGGGGAGCGGCGCTCTGCGCACCAGCGCCGGCGTGGCGACGATGTTGGCGGCCTCCGCGGCGTCGGCGTTCTCGAGGACGTCCGTGATGCGCAGCTCGTAGCTTCCGGCGAGCCTCGCTTCGCAGAGGCGCCGCAGGTTGTGCTCGGCCTGCTGCGCCTTCGCCGAGTGACCGACCACGAAGAGCTCGAGCTGATATTTCATCATCGTTACGACCTTCCGCCGCTCGGGCCACGGACCTGCCCGCGGGAGCGGCGCCGGTAGTAGCTCGCGAGGTTTCCCATCAGCTCGAGGGCCAGCAGCCGGCCTTCGGAGAGGAGCGCCTGGGTCTTCGCCGCCGTCGCGCCGCGCACCGCATGGCGCAGGGCTCGCGCATGGACCTCGGTGACCTCCCGCGGACCCGCTCCGAGATCGCCGAGCCGCTCTGCGAGCAAACGCAGGTCCTCGGCGAGCCCTTCACCCTGTCCTCGGTAGGCTTTGCGATGGAGCGCGGTGTCGAGCAGGCTCGCGTACGACTCCACGATGGCTGAATGCTCGAGGGGCGCGCGATCATGCAAGGGCGTCGCGCCGAACAGCTGCGCGGTGACGGCGCTGGTGCTCGGCGGCGCCGCCATGCGCTCGAACGCCGCCAGCTCGTCCTCGTCGACGAAGTCGTGCGACGGCGGCGACGCGTCCGCCACGCTCCGCGGAAGGGTCATCGTGAACACCGTGCCGGTGCTGGTGGCCTCGACCTGCAGCTTCCCGCCGTGGGCAAGGACGATCTGACGCGCGACGTACAGGCCGAGCCCGAGCCCCTTCGACTTGCCCCGCTTCTGCAGGGTGCCGCGGAAAGGGTTGAAGATGACCGGCAGCAGGTGGGCCGGTATGGCGCCTTGGTTCTCGACCGCCAGCGTGACCGAATCGGGCGTGCGCCCGTCGATGACGACGTCGATGTTGCCGCTCGCGGTCCCGTGCTGCAGCGCATTGCCGACGAGATTCGAGACGACCTGGAAGATGCGATCGCGGTCCCACGGGCCCGCGGTGTCGCCGAGCGCGCTGACGCGCAGGCTGGAGGAGGGATTTGCCGACTTGCCCTCCGCGACGATCTCTCGCGCGAGTTCCGCGAGATCCACGCGGTCACGATCCAGCGGTATCCCCTCGCCGAGGCGGACGCGCGTGAAGTCGAGCAGCTGCTCGATCATGCGGCCCATTCGTTCGCCGCTGTTGATGACGAGCGAGAGGATGCGGGCGGACTTCGGATCCTTGACTTCTGCGCCGAGCAGCTGCGCGCCGCCGAGGATCGCGCTGAGCGGGTTGCGCAGATCGTGGCTCAGGATGCCCACGAACATCTCGCTGATGTGGACGGCGCGGGACAGCTCGTCGACCACACGCGCCTGCTCTTCCTCGGAGCGCTTTCGGTCGGTGATGTCCTGGACGATCCCGAGCACGGCAGGTGCGGAGGCGTGCACGCGCTGATGCGCGTTCGCGGCGATCGCGATCCAGCGATGGCCGCCGTCGTCCAGCCGCAGGGCGCGACAGTCATCCACGTACGGCTGGCCGGAGCTGGCGGTGTTCGCGATGCCTTCGCGCACGCGCACGCGATCGTCGGCATGAAGTCTCGACGTGAGCCCGTCGACCGTCGACAGCTCGTCGGGACCGATGCCGAACAGGTCGCGCGCTCGCGGATCCGCGGAGGCGGCTCCGGTGAACGACTCGAGCTCCCAGCAACCGACGAGCGCGAGGTTGGTCGCGAGTCGCAGGCGCGTGCGGAGTCGCTCGCTCTCCTCGTTGTCACGAGCCAGACTCTCCGCGATGGCGGAGGCGATCACGCGATCGAGCGCGTCTCGCGCCGCCTGGTCGATCGACGTCGGCTGGCGCGCGCCGATCGTCTCCGTGAGGAGAGCGAGCTCCGCGATCGCTCGGGGAGCGCTGAAGCTGTCGGCGCCGTGGAGGGTCGACGGTTCGCAGTCGCGAGCCTGACCGTCGAGCGAGCTCGCGAGCCAGTCGAGGATGCGGCCGCCCTGGGTCCCGAGCGAGGGACCATCCAGCGCGGCGAGGTTGCGGATGCGCGCCTGCCACGCGGCGAGGATGGCCGGCCGATCCGCGCGTACGAGCTCCGCAAGACGCAAGACGGAGTGGCTCTCCGCAGGGGACCACTGATTCATGAGGTCCCTTCGATGACGATAGTTACCAT
>JAYTHX010000294.1:0-4209 GCA_043732195.1 Polyangiaceae bacterium | reverse complement strand
GCCACCGCCGCTTCGTCGACGGTGACCGTCCACGTCTCGATGCGGATGGCTCCGCCCGCCGAGCGCGCGTCTCGAGCGTTGACGACGAGGTTGATGAGGACCTGCTCGATCTGCCCGGCGTCGCTCGTGAGGATCGACGCGAGGTCATCGACCTGCTGGCGCCTGCGCGCGGCGAGCGAGGACCGTCCGCCGGAGACGGATCAGCGCGCGAAGGTCTGGACCAGCTCGCGCACGCTCCGGGGATCGAATGGCTTGGTGATACGCGGGTTCCGCACGCGCTCGAGGAACGCGCTCGCCGCGGGCGTGAAGGCGCCGCCGGAGACGAACACGACGCGCGCGGCCAGGTGGGGGAATCGCTGCGTGAGCGCGTCGTGGAAGTCCATGCCGGACATCTGCGGCATCATCAGATCCGACAGGATGACGTCGAACTCCTGTCCGGACTCGAGCAGCGCGAGCGCGTCCTTCGCCGCGGTGAGCACGGTGACGTCGTGCCCGGCCAGCACGCGCCGGAGCACGTTTCCCACCGAGGATTCGTCGTCCACCACGAGCACCGCGAGGGGCGCGCCCGCGCGCCGGCGCGGGCCGGTCGGCGCGCTCGCCTCCACCGCGGTCGCGGTCGCGGTCACGGTCGCGGTCGCGGGGAGCACCACGCGGAAGGTGGTGCCGCGGCCCACCTCGCTGGTCACCGAGATCTCGCCGCCCATCGCGACCACGAGGTTGTGGCAGATGGAGAGCCCGAGCCCGGTACCGGCGCCGACGGGCTTGGTGGTGAAGAACGGATCGAAGATCCGTCCGAGCAGCGAGGGGGGAATGCCCGTGCCGGTATCGCGGACCTCGATCACCGCGCGGCCGGCGCCATCGGTGGAGGTGACCACGCGGATCTCCTGCTCGTCGTCGCCTCGCTTGGGCAGCGCCTGCGCGGCGTTCACGAGCAGGTTGATGAACACCTGCCCCAGACGCGCCTCGTCGCCGTCGACGCGCGGCGTGCGCCCGAGCTCCTTCACGAGCCGCCCGCGATGCCGGATCTCGCTCCGCGCCATGTCGATGGCGAGCTGGAGGACGGGCTCGATGTCGATGGGTCGGCGCTGCTCCGCGCCGGCCCTGGAGAACGTCTTCAGCGAGAGCACGATGGTGCGGATGCGCTCGGCGCCCGCAGCGGCGTCGGCGGCCATCTCGATGAGCTGCGCGCGCGCTTCCGCGCTCGGCTCGGGGCCGAGCGCCGCGATCGCGTCGATCAGCAGCTCGACATTGGCGGTGACGCTCGAGAGCGGGTTGTTGATCTCGTGCGCCACGCCGGCGGCCAGCGTCCCCACCGAGGCCATGCGATCCGAGAAGATCAGCTGCCGCTCAAGCTTCGCCTGCAAGTCCTTCGCTTCCTGCAGCCGCGCCTCGGCGAGCTTCTGCTCGGTGACGTCGCGCGCGGCGGCGTAGACCAGACCGCGCCCGGTGTGGCCGACCGACCGCCACTCGAACCACCGGTAGCTTCCGTCCTTGCACTGGTAACGGTTCACCAGCCCGGTGACGGAGGCTCCGCCGGCGACGGTACGGCGTGCGGCGAGCGTGGCCTCGCGATCGTCGACGTGCACGAGCTCGATCGAGGGCCTCGCCATGAGCTCCGCCTGGCTCCAGCCGAGCGTCCGCGTCCACGACGGGTTGACCCGCTTGAAGTAGCCGTCGAAGCCCGCGACGCAAAGGTGATCGAGCGACATCCCGAAGAAGTCGGTGGCGTCGTCCGCCTCCGGCTGCTCGTTCTCGCGATCCTCGATGTCGACTTCCACCACTCGCGCCAACGATAGCGTGGCAGCGCTACTTCTTCCTCCTCCTCTTCTTGAGCGCGGCCATGCCCAGGCGAGGCGGTGGTGCGGACCCAGAGGTCCCCGTCGGTGAGCCCCGCGCGGGCGGAGGAGGGCCTCGTTCGCCGAGCTGTACGGCTCGTCGGCCGCGAGACGGAGCGCGACGACGCGGTGGAGCTTGCCTCGCTTGCTCTCGCAGCGCGCGCGGGCCGCGGTCAGGGCGCCGGATTGCCCGGGCGCAGCGCGGAGAGCACGGTGAAGAGCCAGTCCTGGTCGAGCGCGTCGTCGATGTCGGCGAGCCTGCGCCTCACGTCCGGCAGGCGGAGCGATCCCGTCGCCGCCCGCGCTGCGCTCACGATGCGCACCCGGAACGCCTCCCAGAACCTTGACGCGCTGCCATCGACGACCTCGAGACGAACGGACCTCACGAGGAAGCTATCACCGGTTCGCGCGCTGCTGCTGGCTCGCGGTGTAGACGAAGCGACGTGCGCGGTTGATGTGGCCCATGGGCTTGTGCGCCGGCAGCGAGTGCCAGGGCGAGAATGCGAGCTGGTCGCACGCGGCGGTGGCGCCGGAGTCGACGACCTGCGGCGGCATCACGATCCTGCCGACCGGAACGAGCGGGGAGTCGCTCTCCTCCCAGATCTTCGAGGCGTTCTCGATCGGCGTGCGCACGGGATCGGCCTGGAGCTGGACGTACAGCGCCATGCACACGCCGTCGCGCGCGGCCGCCACGAGGTCGGCGCGCAGGTAGTCATCGGTGTCGCGCCGGGGCTCGCGCACCAGACGGAGATCGCAGGGGCGCGTGGTCAGCTTGACCGCCTGGTGCGCGCCGAGGTGGAACGCGCCGCCGCTCCAGAAGCGCTCCGTCACCATGCTGTCGACGGCGTTCGTGCGCGAGAGCGCCTGCGCGGCGGTCGACGCATGGCCGACCAGGAAGAAGAGGCCGGCGGTTCGGCCGTTCACGTTGGCGTGCGCGAACTTCATGAACTCGACGGCGTCACGCCCGACCGGCACGGGCGAGTTCGTCAGGAGGATGTCCTGCGAGGTCTGCTCGTCGTCGAGGTACCGCTCACGGCCGGCTCGAAGGCGCTCATCGGAAAGCGGAGCTCGGTGATCTCTCGAGGTTCACGATGCGGGTGACGCCGAGACTCTCGAGGTGATCGAGGCTACGCCGCGTAGGGATGACCACCCCGAGAGAGGCTGGGCCTCACCTCGATCAAGTTCTGCATCCCGGCGGTGGTCGTCGTCGCCGCCGTCAACCGAGGATCGGTGCGAGGGCGAGGCGCGGTAGCGTGAGCATGCCCGCGGCGACCGCACACATCGAACCACCTGAGTGGCAGCGCCGTTGGATGCAGAAATACGGGTTCCTTCTTTGAAGGACGCCATGCGAAACGGCCAACACTCTTCGTCACCAGATTTTTGCGGAGGCGCTCATGAAAACGACCGTCGGACTCCTTTTCCTCACTGCCTGTACGTTGCTCGCTTGCTCGAGCACGTCGTCCACCAGCACGCCGACCTCGACGGTGGAGGGCAAGGTGGATGGTGCGACGTTCGCGCTCGCCGTGCCGACCGGCCTCGACGCCGTCGACGAAGCGGGCGCACGAACCCACCTCGCGCTCGCGACCGACGGCGCGTTCCGTCTCGTGCTCGCAAAGGGGCATTCGTACCGCCTGCTCGCGTTGACCTCGAAAGGGGAGGAGCCGCTGGTGTTTCCCCGCGCGAACGGCCATCTCGACCGGACGTTCCGCGTGTCTTCGGGGGCGGCTCTCGTCGCGCTCGGTACCATCCGCCACTTCGACCGCGCGCCGTCGACCTTCTCCGTGACCAACGACGCCACCACCTCGTGCGAGGGGGGCCGTGAGGGGGCCTCTCAACATTCGGACGGGGAATGCGAGAATGGCAAGGACCAGAAGACCGGTGCTGCCTGTACCGACCTCGAGGACACCGAGGTCGCGGATCCCGCGCAGCCGATGGCGGTCCCCGAACGAAATCCGCCGGCCGACGTTGCCGGTTGCGAGGACGGCACGGACGACGGCGAGACCGACGACTGACGCTTTGGACCCGCGCCGACTCCCGTGCAGTGTGCTGGTGCTCGTCGGTCTCGGACTGACGACGGAGCGCGTAGCGCGCGCGGGCACGGATGGCTGTAGCGGGCTGGGGATCAAGATCGATGGTGAGCCATCCGCTCCGTGGCGCGTGGTGATTGAGCGCGCGTGCCTCGACATCGACGAGCGCTTCACTGACCCGACGGCGGAGACGCACATCCTGCCGGTCGAGCGCGATCTGACCATCACCGTCACGCTCGCCGATGGTCGCTCCACGTCGCGTCGCGTCCACCTGCCCGAGGCCCTGCGACCGACCCTCGAGGCCCTGATCGTCTTGCCACCGGAGCGCCGGCCAAGCGCTCCAACGG
>JAYTHX010000293.1:0-4209 GCA_043732195.1 Polyangiaceae bacterium | reverse complement strand
CGCTCCCGAGGAGACCGATCATGCCGAAGTTCTCGGCCAGCGCGCGCTCGGCCTTGGGGGAGAGCGCGGCGTTCGTGTCGCTGCCCTTCACCGACATGCGGCCGGGGGTGGCGACGGGCTTGCTGCCGCCGGCCGCGCCGGCCTCGTCCTTGTGCGCCTCGCCGGTGCTGCCGCCGCCCGACGTGGAGTCGGAGGGGCCGGTCTCCTTGAGCTGCTCGGTCTCGCGCTCGGCGGAGGCGCTCAGGTACTTCTGCATGAGCATCATCTGGTCGCGGTCGATCGCATCCGAGTCGTCCGGCGACATCTTCGGCATGAAGAGCGCGAGCGAGGCGACGATCGCCGCATGACCGAGGAACGAGAGGCCGACGAAGCCGGTGGCGCCACCGGCGAGCGCGGCGAGGAAGCCGACGGGCGCGACCTTGCCCGCACGCACGGTGCCGATCTCGAAGGTGATGGGCTCGCCGCTCGTACCGTCCGCGCGGACCGCGCCGACCTCGAGAACGACGTTCATGCCGTGGGCGAGGGAGATCTCGATGGGACCCGCGAAGCTCTCGGGCACGCCGCGCATCGATACCGTGGCACGCGCGCCAGGCGGGACGACCACCACCGCGCCGTCACCGCGGGCGAGGACGATCGGCGCGCGCTTCGCGCCGAGTATGTCCTCGGGGAGAGCGAGGTCCGAGCCCTCGCCGACGAAGAAGCTCTTACCGTGCTCGAGGTGGGAGACGGAGAGCACCTGGCTACCCCAGCGCACCGTGACCTCGACCGCGTCGACGTGCGACTCGACCTCGTCCGCGGGGACGGGCGGGCCGTTCTTCGTGAGCGCGAAGCACTCCTCGCTCGCGTCGGCCGAGGTCTTCTCCGCGATCGTGACGCGGGCGGGGAGGAAGACGTTGGAGAGGTCGAACCGGGGGACGAAGGCGGTGGTGGTCATGGCTTTTCGGGCGCGCCGCGAGGCACGTGAGAGGTTCCTGGTTGGTGAGGGCCCGACGTGGCGCTCAGGGCCTTTTCAAGGGCCTGTCAGCGGTTCCGCGTCGTCGTCTCGCCGAGAATGACAGGGCGCCGGGGGAAAGGTTCCGAAGATGTTTGGGCGGTGGGGCCGTCACCCGGACGGATGACGGGGCGAGACGAGATAACGGGAACAGGCGACAGGCAGCAGCAACGATCTCGAGCTTGCCCGTCGCCTGTTGCCTGTTCCCCGTTATCTCCCTCAGAGCATCCCGCCCAGCGCATCCCGCCCAGCGCATCTCGCTCAGGGGCGGTTGACGCTGCTGATCTGCACGCGCCCGTACACGTACGTGATGTCTCTCCCGAACGTCCCTTGCGGGTCGAGCCCGCGGATCCGCAGGTGCCGCGCATCGCCCACGCGCGCCACGTCCGGCAGCGCCATCGCATGCCCCACGTCCGCCGAGCTGACGAGCGCCGCCACGCCGTCCAGCGTGCGGCCCACCGCCAAGGCGCACGTCGGTGGGCCCGCCACGTTGCAGCCGAGGATCATCACGAGCTCCTCGTTCGCCACCGGCGACCACTTCCACGCGCGCGTGAAGTGATTCGCGGCCGTGCCCAGCACCGGGCGCAGCACGGGCTCCCAGACCGCATGCAGATCCTCGGGCGTGCCCATGCTCTCGAAGCCCGGGATGCCCTTCACCGTGAGCTGCACCTGCGCCTCGTTGCGCGTGCCCGCGCAGCAGCGGAGGCCCATCGTGGGCTGGCGCTTGCCCGTCGGCCGGCCGATGGCGTTCGCGCAGCGCCCCACGAGCTCGCCCGCCATCGCGTTGCCGCCGCGCAGCACGCCGAGCGAGCGCTCCTTCGCGCCGCGGCCCCACGGGCTGTCGGTCCATTCCCAGACGCCGCCGTGCATATCGGCCACGCCGAAGCCGCTCTTGCAGAGCGCATGCTCGCCGGCCGGACGATGCGCGGCCTCCTCGGGCGCGACGCCCGTGCCACACGCCGACGCGCGGTAGGTGTCGCCGTACTCGTACGACGCGTTCTCCGGACCCTTGCAGGCGCGCTCCCATTCGAGCTCGGTGCAGAGGCGCTTGCCCTTGCCGCTGCAGAGCTGCTCGGCCTCCTCGCGCGTCACGTTCGACGTCGGAATGGCGCCTGGCTCGTTCGGGAACGGGAGCATGTCGATGTAGAATCCACCCATCTCGGCAGGCGCGCCGGCGGGCTCCTCGTCCGCCACGCGCGGCACGCGATCGGCGGGCGTCCCCGCGCGCAGCGTGCCGGGCGGGATCCACGCCATGCCGGAGCGCGGCGCGCCCGAGTCACCCGCCTGCGAGGCGGGGCGGATGACGATGGCTCCCGACGTCGCCGCGCTGCCGTTCGCGGCGCTCGCGCTCCCGCTCGGGTCCGGCGCATGGCGGCACGACGAGCAGCCGGACGCGGTCAGCGCGGTGCCCAGCAGGACCGCCAGGGGAGCGAGCCGCGCCTTCACTCGCCCTTCTCGCCGAGTCCTTCGCGGAGCCCGAGCTCCTTCATCTTGAGCTGGAGGCCCTTGCGCGAGATCTTGAGCAGGCGTGCGGCGTGCGTGACGTTGCCGCTCGTCTGCTTGAGGGCGCGGCTCACGAGGTCGCGCTCGAGGCGGCTCATCGCGACCTTCACGTGCTCCTTCAGGCCGCCCTCGGGCGAGAGCGGCATGCCGGAGGTCGAAAGATCGGCGGGCGGCGGCGCCACCGAGCCGGAGCTGAACCCGCGCAGCTCGCCGGGTAGATCCTCGACGCGGAGCTTCTGCGCGTCGCAGAACAGCACCGAGCGCTCCATGACGTTCTCGAGCTCGCGGATGTTGCCCGGCCACGTGTACGCCGAGAGGATCTCGAGCGCCTCGGGCTCCACGCCCGTGACCTGCTTCTTCAGCCGCTCGTTGAACTTCTTGAGGAAGTGCTCCACGAGCAGCGGGATGTCGGTGTCGCGCTCGCGCAGCGCCGGCAGGCGAATGGAGACGACGTTCAAGCGGTAGAAGAGATCTTCGCGGAACGCGCTCGCGGCGATGAGCTTCTTCAGGTCGCGGTTCGTGGCCGCGACGAGGCGCACGTCGACGTGGATGGTCTTGATGCCGCCGACGCGCTCGAACTCGCTCTCCTGGAGCGCGCGCAGAAGCTTGACCTGCATCTCGACGGGGATCTCGCCGACCTCGTCGAGGAAGAGCGTGCCGCCGTTCGCCAGCTCGAAGCGCCCGGGCTTGCTCGAGACCGCGCCGGTGAAGGCGCCGCGCTCGTAGCCGAACAGCTCGCTCTCGATGAGCTCCTTGGGGATGGCAGCGCAATTCACCTTGATGAACGGCTTGTCCTTGCGGGTGGAGTGCTCGTGCAGCGCGCGCGCGACGAGCTCCTTGCCGGTGCCGCTCTCGCCCGTGATGAGCACGGTGGTGGGGCTGTCGGCGACGCGCTCGAGCACCGCGTAGAGATCGGTGAGCCCGGCGGAGGCGCCGATGATGCCAAAGCGCGCTCCGGCCTCGGGCGGCGCGAACGGCACGCTGGTGGTGGCCTCTTCCTGGGCGAGCGCGCGCGTCTTCAGCGCCTTCGCGACGACCTGGCGGACCTCGTCCTTGTCGAAGGGCTTGGTGAGGTAGTCGAACGCGCCGAGCTTCAGCGCCTCGACCGCGGTGTCCACGGTGCCGTGCGCGGTGATCATCACGATCGGGAGATCGGGCGACTCGCGGAGCGCCTGGCGCAGCAGCTCCATGCCGTCGACCTTTGGCATCTTCAGGTCGGTGACGATGAGGTCGATGTGATTCTCGCGGAGCATGGTGAGCCCTTGCTCTCCGTCCTCCGCGAGCATGACCTCGTAACCGTCACGCGAGAGCTGGGCGGCGAGGATCTTCCGCAGGTTCGGCTCGTCGTCGACGATGAGGACCTGCTTTTTCTCGGGCAACACGGGGCGGAGCTTAGCAGGAGACCCGCCGCGGTGCAGGGCGCGAATGACCCCTCCCGGCGGGTCTGGTAAGAAGCCGGCGTGGCGGCGAGCGACCCCAGTCCGGACCGCTCCGTTCGGGCGATGTGCGCGTTGACGCTCGGGCTCGGCGCCGTGCTCGCGCTCCTCTCGCTCTGGGTGGTGGTCCAGCGGTTTCGCTACCCCATCGACGGCGAATGGATGACCGGCGCCATTCGCGACGGCGTGGAGCGTCTGCGCGACGGCCAGCAGCTCTACGTGGCGCCGTCGGCGCGGTTCATCCCGTTCGTGTACCCGCCGCTCTACTTCTGGGTGAGC
>JAYTHX010000292.1:0-13233 GCA_043732195.1 Polyangiaceae bacterium | reverse complement strand
TCCGCCGCCGCCTCCCACGCCACCTTCTTCGCCGCGTAGCCGGGCTCGAGCGACCGCGCGCGGATCACCTCGAGATCGGCGGGCAGATCGCGGGCGAGGGACGCGTCGGTGAGCGGCACCGACGGATTCGCGACGGTGAGCACGCGCGGCGTGAAGCCGTGGAGCGGCAGGTACTTCGCGAGCTTCGACATGCGCTGCACGCCCGCCCCGCCCACCGGGGGAAACGCATACGCCACGATCAGCGCCTCACGCCGGGCCTCCGCCATCGTGGGCCCATCCTAGACCTTGATCATGCCTGCGCGGTGAAGGTTCAGGAAGGCTTCGTACGAGGTGGCTCGGTCGTAGCGACCCCGGCGGGTCCAGCGCTGGACCGCGCGCGGCTCAGCGCTGGACCGCGAGCGTGGGGCTCACCGCGCGCGTACCGCTCGCCCGAGCAGCGCGAGATCCGTGACCGCGAGCACGATCGTGGCCCGCGCCGCGCCGGCGACGCGCCCGGCTCTCACCTCCACCGTCGCGTCCTTCGCGCCGGCCGCGCGCAGAGCACGCTGCAGCGCGGCGCCGGCCGCCCGCTCCTCGCGCGTGACCACGCGGCCGGGCGGTAGCCGTCCCTTGCGCACCTGGGAGGTCGCGCGGGCAATCGCGCGCGAGCTGGCCTGCTTGACGTCGACGAGCTTGCCGCGTACGCGCACGCCATCGCGCAGCGCGCTCGCGGGGGTATCGTGGGCGGGCGTCGCGCGCACCAGCGCGACGATCGATGCTGCCTTGGTCACGCCGACTGACAGTGCCTCGGTCCGCGTCATGCTCGTCACGATGTCGACCAGGCGATCGGCCTGCGATGAGGAGAGCCCCACGTGCTTTTCGCAGAGCTCCGCGAAGCTCCGGCATCCCATCGCGGCGACCACGTCACGGCGCTTCAGCCGGATGAGCGCCTCGCCGATGTCGTAGAACGCTTCGCTGATCTCGGTGCGGCGCCGCGTGATGAGCGCGATGTCCGCCTTCGCCTGCGCCACGGTGCGCGCGAGCTTGACCGTCGACGCGGCTGCGGCGCGCTTCGCGAGCGCCGCGGGCATCCGTTTCCTGGTGGCTGCCATCGGCAGAGTGTAGCGAAACCGCGCGCCGCGCGGGAAGCTCGCAGCGCCCTCGTCGATCGCGTCGTCGACCGACGCTCCTCGAATGGGCGATCCGGTGAATTCGTACCTGACGCACCCCCCAGGGGGGTTGCGCGCTACGTGCCCGCGATCGGGGAGCGGCAGCCGGCGCTGGCGTACCCGATCAACCAGCCGGCGCGGCTCGCGGTGGGCGAGGACGGCGTGGTGCTCGTGATGACGAGCTACGGCGTGACCTCGTTCGATCCGGTCGCGCGCCAGGCCGAGCTCCTCTTCTACCATGGGGGGCGCGACGAGATCGTCGCCTCGCTCACCGAGGCAGCCGGACCGACGAGCATCGCGGCCATCACGAGCACGGCGTTCTTCAGCACCTCGAGCGCGGGCCTGGTCCGGGTCGACGTGGAGCGGTCTGCGAGCCGGGAAGATTTGACCCGCACGTTGCGGCGTCTCCCGGGCGGCGGGTCCGAGCTGACCGACACCACCGCGGCCGCGGTGTGGCGCTTCGATGCCGGCGGCCGCCTGCTCGAGCAGCGCAAGCGAACCGGGGAACGAGACTTCACGGTGGAGTACGTCGACGCGGCGGGGACACGCGGTCAGATCGCGCGCGTCGTCGACGCGGTGGGCGGCGCCTACGTGCTCGGTTACGCGGGCAACGAGCGCGAGACCATCGCGGATCCGCAGGACAGGCTCACGCGCTTCGTGGTCGACGGAAGCGGCGACCTGGTGAGCATGGTGGAGCCCGACGGGGAGACCCATCGCTTCACCTACGACGGTCATCGCATGGTCACGAAGACCAGCCCGCGCGGCGACGTCACGACCTACGGCTACGACGCGAACGGCGTCATCGCGACCTCGTCGAAGCCGGGCGGTGAGAATTACGCGTTCGAGGCCGCGCTGTCGTCGCCGCCCTCGTCCGATGCGAGCGGGGCGACGGTGCGGACCGGCGCTGTCACCGATGCGCGCGGGGTGCGGCGCGCGTTCCGCACCGACATCTTCGGCCGGATCGAGGAGGAGACCTTCGCCGCCGACGGCGTGACGCGGACGGAGATGCGCTTCACGTGGCGCTCCGACGGACAGCCGGCGACGATGACCGAGCACGGCGTCACGTCGACCTTCAGCTACGACGACGCGGGCGCGCGCAACCTGATCGGCGTGGCGGACACGCTGGGTCGGAGTGTTTCGCTGACGTACGACGCGTACGGCAACGTGGCGTCGACGACCGATGGCACGGCGTCGGCGTCGTTCACGTTCGACGTCGGCAATCGGCTGCGGACGTCGCGCGACGGTCCGGGAAACGCGACCCAGCTCCGTTACGAGCACGTTACCTCGAACCCGATTCAGGACCCGGTCGACAGCGGCTTCCTGCCGCCGGGTCTGACGACCTTCGGCAAGGGTGCTCGGTGAGCTCGAGAAGCTCCGCTCGCGCTGAGGGTCGCGCCCTCGTGATACCTTCCGGACATGGCGAACGGGCCGGTCGTGACCATTGCCGTGCCGTGCTTCAACGAGGAGCGATACATCGAGGCGTTCCTCGCCGACGTCTTCGACCAGGACTACCCGGCGGAGTCGATCGAGGTGCTCATCGGCGACGGCATGAGCACCGATCGCACCCGCGCGATCCTCGCGCGCGTCGCGGCCGATCGCCCCGGGGTCGTGCGCGTGATCGACAACCCGAAGCGCCTCCAGGCCGCCGCCATGAACGCGATGATCGCCGCTGCCCGGGGCGACATCGTCGTGCGCATGGACGTCCACGCGCGCTACGCAAAGGACTTCGTCCGCCAGTGCGTCGAGGTGCTCGCGGAGACCGGCGCGCAGAACGTTGGCGGCCCGGCACGGCCCGCGGCCACGTCGTGGTTCCAGCGCGCGGTCTGCGCGGCGCTCGAGAGCAAGCTCGCGGTCGGCAACTCGAGCTACCGGGACCTCGGCGCGGAAGGCTGGGTCGAGACCGTCTTCCCCGGCGCCTTCCCGCGCGCCGTCTTCGAGGTGGTCGGCGGCTTCGACGCCAACGCGATAACCAACGAGGACGCCGAGCTGAACCAGCGGATCCACGAGGCCGGCGGGCGCGTCTATCTGAGCCAGCGCATCGTCGTGCACTACTTCCCGCGCGACTCGTACCGCGGGCTCGCGAAGCAGTACTTCAGCTACGGCAAGGGCCGCGCGCGCACGCTGCTGAAGCACGGCCGGCTGCTCTCGGTGCGCCCGATGCTGCCGTTTCTGCTCGTGGTCGGCGGCACGGCCCTGCTCGTGACCTCGCCCTGGCAACCGCTCCTGCCCTTCGCGCTCGGGATCTACGGCGCGGCGATCACGGTCGAGGGCGTCCGCGTCGCGCGCAAGCACGGGCTCCACCTCGCGCCGGTCGTGGCGTCGATCTTCCCGGTCCTCCACGTCTGCCACGGCCTCGGCTTCGGCGCGGGCCTGCTCCGCTACCTCCGTAGCCCGGACTGGCCGCGCGCCGCCGAGCGCCCGCAAGGCTCGTTCGCCTCCGCGTAGCCTCGGGACCAGCATCGGGGAGCGCCTCGCCGAGGTTTGCAGCGGCGCGCCGACGCTCTACCCTTGCGCCATGAGGCATCTCTGGCCCGCGCTCCTTGCGCTCGTCGTCATCCTGACGGCGTCCGCCGCCTGCTACAACGACGTGCCGGGCGCCATCAAGGCCTTCACGGCGGCCAAGCCCACCGTCACGCGCGGCACGGCCACCGCGCTCACCGCGCTGTTCAACGGCACTGGATCGCTCGACAACGGCATCGGCGAGGTGACGAGCGGCGCGGTCATCGTCACGCCGCCGCTCGTGACCAGGACCACGTTCACGCTCACCGTCGTCAACGCCGAGAACGGGGGCACCGATCGGCAGTCGGTGGAGATCGACGTCGCCGAGCCCGCGAAGATCGCGAGCTTCAAGCCCGACAAGGTGATCCTGCCCGGTCAATCGGCGCTGATCACGGCGGTCTTCACCGACGGCGTGGGCGTCGTCGACAACGGGATCGGCCCGGTCCAGTCGGGCGTCCCGGTCTCGACCGGCGTGCTGCCCGCGACCAAGGTCTACACGCTCACGGTCACGAACCTCGCCGGTGACTCGGTCACCGCCACCGCCGAGGTCGAGGCCGCCGTCACCCCCGTCATCACCAGCTTCGCCGCCCCTTCGTCCGTGGTCTCTCGCTTCGCCCCGACCGAGCTCACCGCCGTCTTCACCGGCGGCAAGGGCGTGATCGATCAGAAGGTCGGCCCCATCGCGAGCAAGATGCCGACGAAGACGCCCGACGTGCGCCCCGAGGGCGCGACCTACACGCTGACCGTCACGAACGGCCTCGGCGAGGCCGTGAGCAAGACGCTCACCGTGACCACGAAGAAGGAGATGTTCGTCACGGACTACGGCGGCGACGTGCTCGTCTTCGACGCGGACTCGAGCGGCGACCTCCGACCGAAGCGAACCATCCTGACCGGCGAGGGCAAGAACGCGAGCTCGCAGATCCTCGGGATCCTCGGGGTGATGGTGACCAAGGACTCGGTGATCATCGCGAACGAGGGCGGCATCCACTCGATCAGCGTGTTCGGCATCGGCGACGTCGACGACGTCGTCCCCAAGGGCCGGATCACCGGTCCCTCGACGACGCTCAGCGCCGGCGTGAACGGCCCCTACATGTTCACCGTCGCGGACGGCGAGCTCTTCGTCGCCGACAAGTCGTCGACCATCAACGTCTGGAACATGACCGACTCGGGGGACGTCGCGCCGCGGCGCGCGCTCGAAGGGCCGGCGACCGGCCTCGCGAACTGCCTCGCGACCTGGGTCGACAGCGGCGAGCTCTACGTCTCGAACTACGCGAACGCCGGCGCCTCGACCATCACCGTCTACCCGCAGACCGCGTCCGGCAACACGCCGGCGACGCGCACCATCAGCACCTCCGAGCCGACCGGCCTCCTCGTCTCCGGAAACGAGCTCTTCGTCTTCAGCAAGCCGGGCGCCATCATCGTCTACGACAAGCTGACCGGCACCCAGCTCCGGCAGATCGCGGGGCCGGCCACCGAGATCTCGGAGCTCTATCAGTGCTCGCTCGCCGATGGCGAGCTGTTCTGCGCGTCGTACCTCCAGGATCGCGTGGTGGTGTTCCCGGCGAAGGGCAACGGCAACATCGCGCCCACGCGGCGCGTGATGGGCCCGCAGACCTACTTCGCGAGCCCGGCCAGCGTCGTCGTTTTCTAGTGGGGCTGCGCGCCGAAGAGCGCCTGGCTTTCGCCTTGCGCGCTCCTGGAGCGCCGATCCTTTCGTCACGATGTGGCAGCTCGACAAGACGTACCCGCGCACGAACCGCGGCCTCGGCTGCTCCAGCGCCGACGCCGCGGGCCTCCCCATCACGCCCGGCCTCATCGGCTACCGGGAGACGAAGAAGGGCGCGATCAACCATGCGCTCCGCTTCATCATCCGCAACGACTACATCCGCGGCTCGGCGGGCGACCGCAACACGCCGAACGTCGTCTACCCCGCGAGCCACGGCAGCACCGCCGGCGCGTCCGCGAATGGCATCCCGTACGGCGGTCGCCTCCGCCTGAAGAAGACGATCTCCGCGGACGACGCGCGCATCCCCACGCCCGGCGCGCGCGCCCTGCTCACCGCGCTCCAGACGTACGGGATGATCCTCGCGGACGGCGGGAACATCCCGCTCGTCGCGGAGAGCGTGCGGGTCCATCAGGACGCGAACCCCGGCGAGACGTGGGACGGCCTGCTCGAGCCGCGCGACCTCGGCTTCCTCAGGCCGTCCGATTTCGAGGTCATCGCGATCCCGCGGGAGAACCCCGCCGGCGCCGCGGGCTGGTACCAGACGAAGGCGGACTACCAAGCGCAGCTGACCAGGCCGCTCGGCTGCGCCGCGGTCGTCCAGCCGTAGTACACTGCCGCCCGTGCCCATCGTGAAGCGCCCCGGAGCCAGAGCGTCGTTTGCGCTCGCGAGGATCGTCGGGCTGACGGGGGTCCTGCTGCTCACGGGCTGTCCTTACACCGAGGGCTGCGAGTCGCGCGACGAGCCCGCCGGCCGGCCGGACAGCGGCCTCGAAGGATCGCTCGTCGACGCTGGGCCCGCGCAGCCGCGCTGCGTCGGCCTCACCGCGACCTGCGGCGGCGAGAGCTGCTGCGCGTCCTCCGAGGTTCCCGGCGGCACGTTCAACCGCCTCAACGATCCGCTCTTCCCCGCGACTGTGAGCACGTTCCGCCTCGACACGTACGAGGTCGTGGTCGGGCGCTTCCGCGCCTTCGTGAACGCGGGACAGGGCACGAGGAAGAGCCCGCCCGCCGACGGCGCCGGCGCCCACCCGCTCATCCCCAACAGCGGCTGGAACAACACCTTCAACGGCGGCCTCACCGACGATCGCGAGTCTTTCGTCGACGCCATCAAGTGCGATCCCGACCTCTACGCTGCGTACAGCGCGAGCCCGGGCGTCAACGACACGCTCCCCATGAACTGCGTCACGTGGTTCGAGGCGATGGCGTTCTGCGCGTGGGACGTCGGCCGGCTGCCCACCGAGACGGAATGGAACTACGCCGCCGCCGGAGGCCGCCTCCAGCTCGAGGCGCCCTGGGGCGGGGGAGACGAGGTGCCGATCGACACGTCGCGCGTGTCCTTCGGCTGCCAGTCGGGCGACTCGATCGCCGAACCCGGCGCGCCGCCCTGCACGTTCAAGGACTACACGCCCGTGGGATCGCACCCCACGGGCAAGGCCCGCTTCGGGCAGGCCGACATGGCCGGCAACGTCTGGGAGCGCGTGCTCGACTACTTCGTCGACCCGTTCCGCCTGACCGACTGCGTCGACTGCGCCGACCTCCAGCCCTCGGCGGTCGGTCACGGGATCCGCGGCGGCGCCATCAACTGGGGCGCCGACTTCCAGCGCACCACGAACCGCACCGCGGTCAACTCCGAGACGCCGGGCACGCGTACGAACACCGTCGGCTTCCGCTGCGCGCGCGCCGTCCCGTAGGCGCCATGGTCACCCACGGATTCTTGCCGGCCGATCCCGCGCGCCAGGAGCGCGCGCTCTTCGCGAGCCACCACGCGCCGACCCTCCCCGCGCGCGACGTGGCATACGTGCTCTGTCCGCCGCTGCACCTCGAGCTGATCCAGGGCTACCGCAGCATGCGTCGCTGCGCCGAGGAGCTCGCCGTTGCCGGGTTCCACGTCCTGCGCCTGCACTACGACGGGACGGGCGAGTCGGTGGGCGCGGACGACGAGGATCCCGGGCGCGTCACGGCCTGGTGCGCGAGCGTGCAGCGCGCGGTCCAGGCGCTCGCGGTGCTCCCCGGAGTCGAGAGCGTCGGGCTCATCGGCGTGCGCATCGGCGCGGCGTTCGCGCTCGAAGCGTCCACGCACGTCGCGGTCTCACAGCTCGTCCTGTGGGAGCTCGTGGGGGGCACGGCGTACGGCCGGGAGCTGGGCATCCTCGCGTCCTCGTCCCCGCAGCGTGTCCCGGGCGGCCTCGTCTGCGCGGGCTACTGGGTCTCGGACGCCACGCTCGCCGAGCTCGCCGCGCTCGACGTCGAGCGGCTCGAGCCGCGCGGTCGGCCCGAGGTGCTGCTCGTGCATCGCGATGATCGCAAGCCCGCCGCGCGCTTCCGCGCGCACTTCGAGCACCTCGGCTGCCCGACGACGGCGACGCAGCTCGCGGGGCACAAGGAGATGCTGGTGATGCCCCACAAGTCGCGCGTGCCCGACGCGATCCTCGCCGGCATTCGCGACTGGGCGCTCGCGCGCTCGCGCGTGGTCGACGGCGCGGTCGTCCCCCTCGCGCTCGAGCCCGAGGCGACTGTCTCCGGCCTGCGCTGGCGGGTGCTCTCGTTCGGACCGACAGCGCGCCTCTTCGGCGTCCTCACGGAGCCGGCGTCCGGCGTGAAGGTCGGCGCCGCACCGGTGCTGCTCCTCACGGGCGGCGTAACGCCCCGCACTGCGGGCAACGGCAGCTACGTGGCGATCGCGAGGCGCCTCGCGGCGAAGGGGCACGCGGTCCTCCGGATGGACGTCGCCTCGATCGGCGAGAGCGGCGTCGTCGACGGCTCCGAGGGCGACGGCAACGACGGCTTTCCGGCCAGCCTCGTCGACGACACGCGCGCCGGCCTCGAGCGCGCGAGCGCCGCTGCGCCCGGAGAGAAGGTGTGGCTGCTCGGCCTGTGCTCGGGGGCCTACGCGGCGTTCCAGAACGCGCTCGGTGATCCGCGCGTGGGCGGCCTCGTCCTCGTCAACCCGGTCGCGCTGCGCGAGCTCGCCGCGGCGCCGGGCGAGGGGGAGAGCGCAGGCGCGAGCGCGCTGGAGAAGGTCGACCAGCTCGAACAGATGCAGCGCTACTGGCAGGTGATGCGCAGCGCGGAGAGCTGGAAGAAGCTCCTCTCGGGCAAGGCCGACGTCCGCCACCTCGCAGGCGTCCTGCGCGCGCGCGTCGGCGCGCGGCTCGCCGCGGCGAAGGAGAGCCTCGAGGCGTGCCTCGGCCGTGCGCCCCAGGGGCTCGCGGGCGATCTTGCCACGCTGCTCGCGCGCGGGGTGCGCGTGAGCCTCGTGTTCTCCGAGGGCGATCCGGGCCACGCGCTCGTGCTCGGGGAGCTGGGCGCCCGCCTGGGGGAGCTCACCGGCAAGGGCCTGCGCGTCGAGGTCTTCGCCGGCGCGGACCATAACTTCCACGAGCTCGCGTCACGCCGCGAGCTCCTCGCGTGGGTGGAGTCGACGATCGCGGGCTGATGCGCGGGCCTCAGGGCGACTTGCTCGCCTCGATGGTGCGCGAGAAGCAGCCGAGGTTCGCGCGGTTGCCGTTGGGCATCGGCTCCTCGTCGACCGCCGCCGTGGGGTCGGCCTTGTCGATGGCGGCGCTGGTGACCTTGTCCTTGATCCACGTGCCCTTGGAGAAGCGGCCGGCGGCCGACTTCTCGTGGTAGTCGTTCGCCGCCTCGTCGCCGAAGTCGACGCTCGAGGGCTGGAAGACGCCCGCGCCGATCTTGCAGTTCGCGGGCTTCGCGATGGCGAGGCCCTGGGCGTTGCCCGACACGCAGTTGCCGGCGCCGATGCTGTTGGCGACGCTGAGCTCGTTGGCGCCCTCGGCGACGTAGAACGCGCTGTCGCCGTTGTTCCAGAAGATCGAGTTCGTGAACGAGGCCTTCGAGAAGCCCTCGATGTAGGCGTTGCCGCCGAAGGTGGCGTTGCTGACGGCGCCGTTCTGGTCGTAGACGTTGTTGACCACCGTGAGGAACTCGGCCGTGAAGGTCGAGCCGCCGCCGGCGTAGCCGGTGCCGTCGACGTAGATGGCCGCGCCGCGCACGAAGCCGTTCACCGCGTAGGCGCGGTTCCGGTAGAGGAGGTCGTGAGACATCGTGACGACCGCGCCGTCGTCGACGAATACCGCGCCGCCGATGCCGGCCGTGTTCTCGGTGAAGACGTTGAAAGGAGAACTCGGCCTTCGCGATCTCCTGGAGGCTGTTGCTGTAGACGATGATCGCGCCGCCCCAGCCGTACACGCCGCCGCCGTGGTCGGAATAGCCGAGGTTCTTGAGGAACAGGTTCTGGTCGATGGTGAGCGTCACGTCGCCGCCGGCGGCGAGCGCCGCGCCCTTGGCGCCGACGTTGTCGCGGAAGACCGAGGGGTTAGCGGCGAGGACCGGGTGCGGGAATCACACGGCTGAGCTCGTTCGCCATCGCGTCGTAGGCGGCCGCGGTCGGGTGGATGCCGTCCTCCGCCCAGAGCCGGGCGTAGGCTTGCTGGCGGTAGAGGAGCCGGAGGTCGACGACCTCTCCGCCCTTCGCCTTCGTCTCCTCGAACAGCACGGCGTCGAAGGTGTCCCGCTTGGCGGCGGTGCCGCCGTAGCCCTTGCCCTCGGGCGAGCGCCACCACTCGTTCTGGCCGAGCACTACGACCCGCGCGCCGCTCCGCGTGGCCGCCTCCAGGATCGTGCGGATCTGGGCGCGGTAGGCCGCGACCGGCACCTTGGTCGCGATGTCGTTCGAGCCGACCTGGAGCGTGATGAGCGTGGGTTTGAACGGCGCGATCTCCGGCAGCTCGTGCGCGATGACGTCGGCGGCGGTGTAGTGGGGGACGCCGAGGTTCTCGAGGACCACCGTGCGACCGCCGGCGCGCCAGCGCTCGGCGAGCCGCGCCGGGAACGCCGCGGTCTCGAAGTCCGGCGACCCCTTGCCCTGGCTGATCGAGTCGCCGAGCGCGAGGTAGCGGATCTCGCCGGTCAGGGGATCGGCGCCGCCGTCCACGTTCGAGATCGGCGGGGCGGGGGGCGGCGGGCCGCCCTTGTCCTCGCAGCCGGGCAGGAGCAGAGGCAACACCGAGAGCAGCGAGCGCAGCCGAGCCTTCACGGCACGCACGATGGCGCCCGCTACTTGCCGCAGGGCGACGGGATCACGCGCGCGAGCTCGCCGGCCATCTCGTCGTAGCAGGCGTCGGTGGGGTGGATACCGTCGGCCGCCCAGAGCTTCTTGTCGGCATGGCTGCGGTAGAGCGCGCGAAGATCGACCAGCTCCGCGCCCTTCGCCTTCGTCTCCTCGATGAGCACGGCGTCGTAGGCGTCCCGCTTCTCCATCGTGCCTCCGTAGTTCGGACCTTCCGGCGAGCGCCACCACTCGTTCTGCGGGAGCACCACCACGCGCGCCCCGCTCTTCTTCGCCGCGTCGAGGATGGTCTTCACGTTCGCGCGGTACGTCTCGATCGAGACGTCGTTCGCGATGTCGTTCGCGCCCACCTGGAGCGTGATGAACGTCGGCTTGAAGGGGGCGATCTCGGGGACCTCGTCCGCGAGGATCTGGCCGGCCGTGTAGCCCGAGATGCCCACGTTCTTCAGCTCGACGGTGCAGCCCCTGGCGCGCCACCGCTCGGTGAGGCGCGCGGGGAAGGCGGCCGTCTCGAAGCTGTCGGTGCCGATCCCCTGCGTGATCGAGTCGCCGAGCGAGAGGTAGCGGACCTCGCCGGTCTGGGGGTCAGCGCCGCCGCCGGCATCCGAGACGCCAGGCGCCGGAGGCGCCGGACCAGCGGCGCTGTTCCCGCCGCCGCCGCACGCGACCGCGAGCGCGGCTGCCGCCATGACCAAGACGCTTGCTACCTTCACGCTCGAACTCTAGCCCGCGCCGCCCGGCCCGTCACGGCGACCCCGCGCGCTGTCGCGTCCTGCGACACCCTTGCGCGATGAGGCGCAACGTCGGTCGCAATCGATGATATCCGAGGGCTGTGTCCTCGGTCGCCGAAGGAGCCGTACGCGGCGCGGCCTGGAACGTCGCCACCACCGTCGTGACGCGGCTTGCGGGGCTCGTCGGCACGCTCCTCATCACGCGCTTCGTCGCCCCGCAAGATCTCGGTGAGGTCGCCGCCGCCTCGGTGTGCGTCCTCACCGCGATGATGTTCACGCAGCTGCGCTACGGGAACTACCTCATCGCGAAGAACGCGAACCCCGACGAGGCGTTCAACGCGAACGTCGTGCACATCGCGCTCGGCTTCGTGGCGGTCGCGGTGGTGATCGCGCTGCGTGACCAGCTCGGCCACTTCTTCGACTCGCCGAACATGGGCAAGTACGTCCCGGGATTCGCGCTCGCCGCGCTGATCGAGCGCGTGAGCTACATCCCCGAGCGCACGCTCGTCCGCGACCTCAAGTTCCGGCCGCTCTCGATCGCGCGCTCCTTCGGCGAGCTCGCGTACACCGCGCTCTCGCTCGCCACCGCGCCGTTCATCGGCGGGATGGGCATCGTCGTCGGCAACCTGGCGCGCGCCTTGATCCTGACGGCCATGACGATGCGCGCGGCGAGCTGGAAGGAGTACGGGCCGCGCAAGCCGCTCCGCTGGTCGATCATCCGCGAGATGACCCTGTATTGCGCGCCTGGCGCCATCTCCGGCCTGTGCGAGCTGGCGGCGTACAAATGGGACAACCTGCTCGTCTCGCGCTACTTCGGGCCGCGCCAGCACGGCATCTACAACCTGGCCTACAACCTCGCGGACACGCCGACGGGCGCGGTCGGCGAGCAGGTCGCGGACGTGCTCTTTCCGTCGTTCGCGAAGCTCGAGCCCGAGCGCCGCGAGCCCGCGCTGAAGCGCGCCACCGGGCTCATGGGCCTCGTCATCTTCCCGCTCGCCGTCGGGCTCGGCGCCATCTCCGCGACCGTGGTCAACGTGTTCTTCGACGCCCGCTGGCGCGAGGTCGCGCCCATGCTCGCCATCCTGAGCATCCTCTCCGTCGCGCGCACGATGGCCTCGCCGCTCGTGGCGTTCATGCAGGCCCAGCACCGGCGCCGGCCGCTCATGATCCTCTCGGTGGCGAAGGTCGGCATCCTGCTCGCGTGCATCATGGTGTTCGCGCCGTACGGGCCGCTCTGGACGTGCGCGGGCGTCGGCGCCACGTTCGTCCTCGACACGTTCCTGTGCCTCCTGATCGTGCAGCTGCTGGACGGCGTGAAGATGGTCTCGCTGCTCGGCGCCGTCCTGCCCGTCGTGATCGCCTCGGCGGCGATGGCGGCGGGCGTCTACGGCACGCGCATCGGCCTCGCCGCGGTGGGCATCGGGCCCAGCTGGTTCTCGCTGATCCTCGAGGTGATCGCGGGGGGCGCGGTCTACGTCGGCGCGGCGTTCGTGGTCGCGCGCCCCCTCGCGATGGACCTCGTCACGCAGGTGAAGAACGTGATCCGTCGCCGTCGCGGGCAGGAGTGAGCGTCACGCGGATGAACTGCGGGATGACGAGATCGTCGTTCGCGAGGTCGTAGACGTAGCGGGTGACGCCGCCCTCGGCCTCGCCGTCGGAGGCGAAGCCGAGCCGTGGATAGAGATCCACGACCGGTCCGTTCTTGGGCGTGGAGATGAATTCGCCGACCAGGCGCGTGCACCCGACCGCGCGCGCCTGCTGCGCGAGATGGGCGAGGAGCGTCTGCTCGATGGCGCGGTTCGCGGCCCGACAGCTGAGGACGAAGCTATGGACCACCGCGTCGCTCCCGCTCTTCGTGAGGACCGCGACCGCGATGAGCCCCATGTCGCCGTAGCGATCGCTGAGGCGCAGCCAGGTGACGCCGAGGCCGGCCTCGCGCTCGTGGATGGCCGCGAGCTCGGCCTCCGAGACGCGGCGCGTGGTGGTGTTGAACTGGTTGGTCTTCACGACGAGCTGCGCGATCCGCTGCGCGGTGAGCGCGCT
>JAYTHX010000291.1:0-4213 GCA_043732195.1 Polyangiaceae bacterium | reverse complement strand
CCAGAGCGAATCGGTCAATCGCAGCGAGACACGCGAGAGAGACGGGTAGTGGGGCAACCGGGACTTGAACCCGAAACCAATGGATTAAGAGTCCACTGCTCTACCAATTGAGCTATTGCCCCGTCGAGGGACCCGCGATGTACTTTTCGTGCGCGACCCTGTCAAGCTGCGTTTTCGTCCGCGCTAGACTGAGCGCGCCATGACGGGTCTCTATCGCAAGCTTCTGGGACATCCTTTCGTCTACGACCAGGTGCGTCCGCGCGTCGTCGGCGGCATCGACATGCGACCGCTCTACGACCTGCTCGAGGGCGAGGCGCGCAAGGTCGTGCTCGACGTGGGTTGCGGCACCGGCGACGCGCTCAAGCACCTCACCGACCTCGACGGCTACCTCGGCATCGATACCGATCCCATCGCCATCGACGCGGCGCGCGCGCGCTACGGCAATCGCCCCAACGTCCGCTTCGAGTGCCGCCACCTCCACGCGCGCGACGTCGTCGACCTCGCGCCGACGGGCGTGGTGCTCGCCGGCGTGCTCCATCACCTCACGAACGAGGAGGGGGAGGGGGTCCTGCGCCTCGCCGCCGGCTCGCCGCGCCTCGTGCGCATCGTGACGAGCGACATCGTGTTCCTGCCCGGGATGCTCTTCAACAACGTGCTGGCGATGATGGACCGCGGGCGCCACTGCCGCCATCCCGACGCCTACGCCGCCATCGCGCGCCGCGCAGGACTCGAGGTGCTCCACGGCGAGAGCACGCCGTCGAGCCCCGGCAACGACCGCGTGCAGTACCACCTCATGGCGCTCGCCCCGAAGACCGGCGCATGAGGGCGCTGGTCACGGGCGGCGCCGGGTACGTCGGCTCGCATATGGTCAAGACGCTCCTCGACGTCGGGCACGAGCCCGTCGTGCTCGACGACATGTCGACCGGCCATCGCGACGCGGTGCCGCCCGGCGTCCCGTTCGTGCTGGGGGACGTGGCCGACACCGCCGAGGTCGCGGCGCTCATCCGCGATCAGCGCATCGAGGCGGTGTTCCACTTCGCCGCGAAGAGCCGCGTCGAGCAGTCGGTGGCCGAGCCGCGCCTGTACTGGCACGGCAACGTGATCGCGACGCTCGCGCTCCTCGATGCCGTGCTCGCTTCGGGCACCGTGAAGGCGTTCGTGCAGTCGTCGACCGCGGCGGTGTACGGCGCGCCCGACGAGGTGCCGATCGACGAGGACCACCCGAAGCGCCCGCTCAGCCCTTACGGTGAGACGAAGCTCGCCATCGAGCAGGCGCTCGCGGGCTACGGGCGCGCGCATGGCCTCCGCTGGGCGGCGCTGCGCTACTTCAACGCGGCGGGCGCCGAGCACGAGGCGGGCCTCGGCGAGCGTCACGAGCCCGAGACGCACCTCATCCCCCTCGTGCTCGAGGTGGCGAGCGGGGAGCGCGCGTCGATCGCGATGTACGGCACGTCGTGGCCCACGCCCGACGGCACGTGCGTCCGCGACTACGTGCACGTCACGGATCTGGGCGAGGCGCATCTCGCGGCGGTGCAGCACCTCCTGCGCGGCGGCGAGTGCGGGGCGTTCAACCTCGGGACCGGGCACGGGCACAGCGTCCGCGAGATCGTGGAGGCGGCGCGCGCGGTCACCGGGCGGACCATCGCGACCGTCGATGCGCCGCCCCGGGCGGGCGATCCGGCGGCGCTCGTCGCGAAGGTGGAGCGTGCGGCAAATGTGCTGGGCTGGCGGGCCCGGCGTGCCGACCTCCGGCTGATCGTCGGTGACGCCTGGGCGTGGAAGCAGCGGGCCCCGGCGTCCGTGACGCAGCGCGCAGCGAAGGATCTCGGCGCGCCGTTGAAATGACGCTAGAAAGGGGGCGCCGATGCCGCGCCCCGAGGTCTCGCTCGTCATCCCGATCTTCAACGAGGAGGCCGTCCTTCCCCAGCTGGACGAGCGGGTCCAGGCCTTGCTCGCGAAGCTCGGGGAGCTCTCGTGCGAGGTGGTCTTCGTCGACGACGGCTCGAAGGACAAGTCCCTCGACCTCCTGCGCATGATGGTGGACCGCGAGGTCCGCTACCGCGTGGTCTCGTTCTCGCGCAACTTCGGGCACCAGCGCGCGATCACCGCGGGCATGGATGCGGCGCGCGGCAAGGCGGTCGTCGTGATGGACGCCGATCTCCAGGATCCGCCCGAGGTCATCCTCGAGATGGTCGCGAAGTGGCGCGAGGGCTTCGACGTCGTCTACGGCCGCCGCCGCACGCGCGCCGGCGAGACGCCCTTCAAGCTCTTCACGGCGAAGCTGTTCTACCGGCTGTTCGCGGCGATGATCCCCATCGAGGTCCCGCTCGACACGGGCGACTTCCGCCTCATGAGCCGGCGCGTGGTGGTGGCGATGCGCGAGCTGCGCGAGACGCACCTCTTCGTGCGCGGGCTCGTCTCCTGGCTCGGGTTCAAGCAGACCGCCGTCGACTACGATCGCGACGCGCGCGCCGCGGGCGAGACGAAGTACCCGCTGAAGAAGATGCTCGCCTTCGCGTTCGACGGCATCATGTCGTTCAGCATCCTGCCGCTGCGCCTCACGACCTACGTGGGCGCGGTGGTGGGGACGCTCAGCGTGCTCTACGGGGTCATCGCCGTGCTCACGCACCTGCTGGGCTGGACGACGCCCGGCTGGACCACGACCGTCGTGCTCGTGTCGTTCCTCTTCAGCGTGCAGCTGCTCATGACGGGGCTGCTGGGCGAGTACATCGGCCGCATCTACGAGCAGGTGAAGATGCGCCCGCTCTACGTCGTGGGCGAGCGCATCCGGCACCGCTCGCTGCGCAAGCGGCTCACGACGGGCGATTTCGCGTCGACGGGCGAGGTGAAGCGCACCACCGATCGCCCGCCGGCCGGGGCGCCTCCGCCGGCGCCGGGCGCCGCGCCGGCCGCGATCCCGAACGACCTCGCGCTCTCGAAGGCGGTGTCGAACAACCCCCCGCCGCTCCCCACCGCCGCGAAGAATCGCGACCAGACCTGAGCGCGGCATGACACGCACACGCGCGCGACACCTGCGCGGGCCGTATCGGCTCTTCTTTTTTCTCGTCTTCCTGCCGATGCTCTGCGTGTTCCCGTACCTGCGGGCCATCAACAACCCGAACGAGTTCGTGCGCGTGTTCACCGCGGTCTCGATCGTCGAAAACCACACGTTCTCCATCGACGAGCAGGTGCAGCTCTGGGGCTGGGTCAACGACATGGCCCGCGTGCCCTCCAAGGAGGACCACGTCCCGCACTACTTCATGGTGAAGGGGCCGGGCGTCGTCTACGCGGGGGTGCCCGGGTACTTCGTGTTCTCGAAGATCGTCGCGCCGCTGCTGGGCAAGCACTACCCGACCGCGACGACGTCGACGCTCGAGGAGCGCCTGTGGTGGCTCCGCATGAGCACGTGGGCGCTGCGCATCTCGACCTCCGGGCTGCCGTGCTTCCTGTTTCTCCTGTGGTTCGAGAAGTACCTGCGCGCCTTCGCGCGCGATCCGCTGGCGCGCTACACCGCGGTGGCGGCGGCGGCGCTGGGCACGAACTACCTCGCGTACGTGCACATGTTCGCGAGCCACTCGCAGTATGCGTCGCTCGCGTTCCTCGGCTTCGCGATGACGGAGCGCGAGTGGCGGCGCTCCCGCGGCGACCTCCGAACGATGCGCAAATCGCGCGCGTTCCTGGCGGGCTTCTGCATCAGCGCGTGCGTCGCGTTCGAGTACCAGTCGCTGTTCCTGACCATCGTGCTGTCGACGTTCGCGACGTTCGTCTTCTGGCGGCCGTTCGCGGCGCTGCGCCTCGCGGTGGTGTTCCTGCTCGCGCGGGTCTCGCCGCGGTACCGCCGCCTCCAGACCCAGCTCCTCGGGCAGCGCTCGCTCACGCCCACGCGCGTGCTCTCGTTCGCGCTGGGCGGCGCGGTGAACATCCCGCCGGTGATGTACTTCCACTGGAAGGCCTACGGCAATCCGTTCACGCCCGGCCACCAGATGCTCGAGACCGCGCAGTTCGCGGCGGAGCACAAGCGCGGGCTGTGGGGCATCCTCTGGCCGACGTGGGAGCACGTTCGCGCGCTGGCCGTCGACCCCGGCTTCGGCTTCTTCGGCATGAGCCCGTTCATGTGGCTCGGCCTCATCGCCGTTCCGCTCCTCCTGCTCTCGCCGAGGGGCCCGAGCTCGCGGCGGACGGGGCTGCGCGTCGCGACCATCGTGTGGTTTCT
>JAYTHX010000290.1:0-13286 GCA_043732195.1 Polyangiaceae bacterium | reverse complement strand
AGAGCGCTTCGACGGCGTGATGGAAAGCATAAAGTGTATTATGCAATAATCAGACCGACGTCACCGCGTGGTGCCGAGCTGAGATGGAACCAATGGTCAGCCGTGGCGGGGCTGCCGATCTGCGCGGTCCTTCACGCGCGCGTGCGTAGCGCTGCGGGAGCATCGACGCCCGCAGCATGCCGTGCCGTTCTTCGAGTCGGCGTCCGGCATGCGCGTCGAGCCTGAGAAGCGTACGGTCAAGGCGATACGGTGACCGAGACAGTTGGATCGATGCTGACAATCTGCCCAGCCCTTGATTGCTCGATCACGGGAGACCCGTTGGTCGGATATCCGTTGAGTCCGAACTTCACCTGATTCGCGGCGACGTTTGGCCCGACCCATACGATCGGTGTGCTGGGGAGGAAGTTATTTCCATCGATGACGATCTGAGATCCACCAGTGATGTGGATGAGCGCGCGATTCGCGGCCGATCCTCCCGTCGCCGACTGTGGATTGGCCATCGCGCCTTTGAAACTTCCGTTGGTGATGCGAATGCCGGATCCGCCAGAGATTGAAATCTGTTTGCCTGATGTAGGAGCAGAGCCTGGTGCGTCGAACGCGGCGCCGTCGATGACGAGGTTCTGTCCGCCTTCAACGCTCACTTGATAGGAGTTGCCGCGCGCTGAAAACATGATGCGACCGATCGAGGACTTCTCCATTTTTGTGCGCAAGAAGGGTTTGCCCGAAGAAGCCCACGCAGCGCTTGAATTGTCGATGAATGAGTAGCCGTCAAAGAGATGGTTTTCCGCGCCGCTCACGTAGAACGCAGTATCCGCAACCCCTTGCACATGCGTGATGCCGTTGATGGTGACCCCATCGCCCCAGCCCCACCATACGGTATTGAATCCGACGAATCCGCAGTTGTTCCAGTTCACGTACCAGAGAGTCTTTCCCGAGTAGCTGCCGCCGCTCGGATCATTCTTGGGCATGTGATCAACGCTGGCTCCTCCAGAGAATTGGATCGACTGAAAGCTGATGTCGCGCGGCGAGCCGTCGGACGGATATCCCTGCACATTGGTAACGAAGTTGAATTGCGAGGTACCAGATGCGCCCTTGTAGCTAAGCACGGTGCCTGTGCCGTACTCCCGCGCAGCACTTCGACGACCACCAATGAGCGTGAGACCCGATCGCAATTCGATGGGAGTCGTGTGTTCGTAAATACTCGCTTCGAAAACCACCGCAGGTCTCGAGCCGGAAGCCGTCGCGGATAGCGCCCAACTATTGAGCGCTTTGATCTTGTCATCGGTCGTCGTGCCCGCGAAGGAGTCAAAGTAGATGACGCCCGGCTGCGGTGTGGTGAGCGCGCTCGCGGTTTTCGTGGCGGGATCGGCATTCTCTTGTCCCGGATCGTTGGGCGTGCTGCACGCGAGCATCGAAAGCACGAAAGCGTAGGAGCACGTGCGCGGAGAAGTAAACGACGACATGAGTGTGGGCTTCATTTTGAAGGCTCCTTCTGTTGGGTCAATTTCGTGGCGATGAGCCACCACGGTCGGCGGTTCCAGTGCGAGCGCAATTCGTACAACGCGCGCCACGTCAATTATCCGCCGCTTCCAGCTTCGACGCTGATGAAGCCTACCATTTCATTCTCTCCACCAACTACGCGAAGATGAGGCGGCCGACTACGGATCCGCCGCCCGACGTCGAGTGCCAAGACGCCGTCGGCGCGGTCCGGCGCTACAAGCCGCGCATCGTCATCGCTTCGTGGTGCACGCAACTCTACAAGGACGGCGACACCCCGCAACAGATCGGTGCGAGCGTCTACGGCATCACGAGCAATGGCTCCTCGCCAACGTCGACACGTGCGTCCACATCGGCAACGACGTGACCCATCAGCGACGCCGGGATGATTCCCGCGGTCGCGGCGTGCAGACTCGGGCGCGACGCGGAGGTTGCCAGTGGCGAGCGCACGGAAGATCGACGACGAGACCGAGGCAGGCCGATGCCTACGCGCAGCCAAGCTTGCGGGCCGCAGCGCGGGCGAGTGGGCGCGGGCGCATGGCATCGACGGCCGCTCGCTCAACGCCTGGAAGGTGAATCTCGCGCGTCGGAGTGCGACCGCCGCGCCGCGATGGATCAAGCCGAAGGCGACGCCCCCGGCGCACGCGCTGATCGAGCTCGTCCCCAGGGACTCGATCGGTAGGCTCGCGGCTGGCGGTCGCTACGGTGCTCGAGCGCGCGGATGATCTTGTCGATCCCACTTTCTTCGTCGCGCAGCGTGTCGCGGAGCGTTGCGTCGCGGAACTGCGTCTCGTGCGTGCCGTCGCCGTACACCGTGGCGATCGCGGCGTGGAGATGCTCGCCTGCGTGGAAGAAATCGACGGCCTCTTCGCCGGACGGCAGCGCGTCCGACGAGGTCCAGTTGTCCGCTACTCCGTCGGCCACCTTCACCAGCTTCGGGTCCGGGCGGCGCGCCAGGATCGAAGAGGAAAGCAGGCGCAAGCCTCGTCTGTAGTCGTTACTTGAGAAACTCGGTCATGGTCGGCTCGCTCGTGACCGTCGCGAGCCGCGGCAGGCCGAGGAGGTCCTCGACGGTCGCCAGATAACTCTTGTGGCTGTACGGCTTGCCCGAGGTGAAACCGGGGCTCTTGATGTTCGGTGAGATCACGATCATGGGAATCTGGTCCTTCGAGTGGCCCGCGCGGCCCTCCGCCTCATCCCACGTCAGGAACAGCACGCCGCCGTTCTTGTACGCGGTGCTGGCGAGGATCTTCGGGATCTCGATCGCCGCCCACGCGTCCGAGTTCTTCGTGCCGGTCAATGGCGCCGTCTGCGGGTCGTGTCCGTCGCTCGTGAGGTTGGGGGTGATCCACATGTAACGGTACGTCCCCGCTGCGAGATCCGCCGCGAAGCTTCCGTAGTCGACATTCTTGGCCACGCAGAGAGCGGTCGCTTGCATGTCCGTGAAGTAGAGGAACGGGTCGTGCTTTGGGGCGTACGGCGTTCCGTTCGACAGCTTGCACGCGGTGCCCATGCTCTCCTGGTACGACCTCCACGGGATCTTGGCGGCCTCGAGCTGCGTGCCGAGGTTCTGCTGGGTCACGGGGAACGGTGCCGCCTGGGGAAGCGGATCGCTGCCCCCGCCAAACTGCGGCGCCCCGCTTATCATCGTCAGGTAGTTCGGCAGCGATGGGTGGACGCCCGAGTCCATGTAGTTGGTCGCGAGCCCGTAAGACGCAATCAGCGAGTTGATGTAGGGCGCGTCCGGCGAGCCGACGATCTCCGCGTAGTCGTGGTTCTCCATCACGATGGTGAAGATCGTGATCGCCCCCTTGGAGCCTCCATCGCCTCCGGAGGATCCGCTGCTGCCGGAAGTCCCACTGCTACCGGACGTGCCGCTGCTGCCCGACGTCCCGCTCGAGCCCGAGCTGCCGCTCGTCCCGCTCGAGCCCGAGCTGCCGCTCGTCCCGCTCGAGCCGCTCGAGCCGCTCGAGCCCGAGCTGCCGTTGGGATCGGCCGGCGAGCCCGTGCCATCACCACTGCTGCCGGAGCAGGCGATGATGAGCGTTGTAACGACGGGAACGAGCGAGCAAACGAGCCTGCGAGCCATCGAGCCTCCGCGGTCCCGAGCGCATAGCCCGGAGCGCCGCCTGTGGTAGCGCAGAGTGCACCGACGCGCTACGCGCGCCCACCGTTTGTGCAACGCGCTGCAGTGAGGTCGGAATCCTGCAGTGCCAAGCTACGACTGGGCCGTCAGAACGTTCCGGCGACCGCCAGGCGAACCCCGACCGCGTACGGATCGGTGAGCTCGCCCGCGATCGGCAGGATCACGCCGAAGATGGGCATCACCGACCCGAAGTGCCCGCGCAGCTGCGGCTCGGCAGCCGCGATGGCGGAGTCGCCGCCGGCGGTCGGAATGTTGGTCCACAGCCGCAGTGTACCGTCCACGTGCTTGTGGAGGTGATACGAGCCGCGCGCCCCGATCACGAACGAGCCCTCGTACGAGCTGCTGGTCCCCGTGGCGTGAAGCGACGAGTACGTCGCGAACCCCTCGAGCTCCAGACGATCGATGCCCGTCCAGACCGCGCCCACCTTCGGCACGAGGCCAAGGTGCTTCGGCGCGTACGAGGCCGTGTCCTCACGCCCGCGCGACGCCGAGATCGCCTTCTGCACCGAGAAGCGATCGTATGCCGACTGGTCGATATGTCCCGACGTCGCGAGCTCGTCGGCGGTCGGCAGCGCGTCGCCGTTCGCCGTCGGGAGCGCGACCTCGAGGGCCCCCACGAGCTCCACGTCTTTTCGGATGTGGCGGCCGATCTGCGCGCCGAGCGAGATGTTGCCGACGATGCTACCGCCGCGGGAGTCGTCCGCGTGAAGCCCGCCCGTCCCGAGCGGGAGCATTGCGTAGACCTTGAGGTCGCGAACCACTTCGTAGGAGAGCGCGAGGTTCAGCGATTGTGTCGCGAAGCGTGAGCTGCCGAGCGCGCGGCTCTCCTGCCTCAGGAGCGGGCCGGTCACTCTCTGCGTGACGACCGGCGTCGCGCCGAAGCCGAGGACGGCATCCAGCGTCACGCGCCATCGCTCGGGCGTCGGCTCTTTGCCATGCGCGTCGTCGTCGCGTCGGTCGGCGATCGGCGCGACGGGCTCACCCGGGCCGCGTTCGGTCTCCGGCGGCGTTCCTTGCGCAAACGCGACGCCCGGAAAGGAAAGACCGAAGACCGTCATCGCAATCGCGTGCTCCACCCGTTTCATGGGCAGAAGTGTCCAACAGTCGACGCCCAGCGCCAACCGCAAAAGGCATTGTCTCGCCAAAAAACTGTCGCTCGGTCTAACCTCCAATCGGTAGATGAAGCGAACGCAGCGCATCCTCGTCTTTACCCTTGGCGGCATCACGGCCGGCGGCTTGCTCGCCGGATGGAACTGGCGCGATCAAAAGCGGCGAGCGACAGAGGTTGGGGGCTTCTGCAACGCCGAGGCGTCAGCCGCCGTCCCGCTGGAGCGGAACCGTGATCGCGTCGAAGATTGGATGAAGGGGCACACCCGCACCGACGAAGGTCGGGCCCTCGTCGAGCAGCTTCACCGTTCGACAGCGACCGCAGCGGCGAATGCCCTCTCGGCATACGCGACGCAAGCGAGCGTGACTCCGTGCCCGGCCGTCGAGGGGTATGGCGCCCTGGCACGGCGAAACGCGCGACAAATCGGCCTCGACAAGGTGTGCCGCGAGATGAACCCGGTCGCCGTGGAGCGGGCGCCGCGGGCCACCCGCCTGCAGGTCGTCGCGGACTGGGCGCGTGCCAACGTGAAAGACCTGGGCGTCGACGCGGCGCTCGCGCCACTCCTCGCGGTCCCGCTCGAGGCGGCGCTCGCCGACCTTCGGCAGCTCCTCGCCGACCACGAGGTCCATGTCTGCAGCCTGCTCGAGGCCCTCGCTTCGCCGATCGACGCGCGGCCCGGGCCCAACGTCTTTCTCCGATTCGTTCGCGTTCAGGACAGCCGCGAGAAGTACGTCGCGGCGGCCGTCCGCTCGAAGATTCCCGCGGTCATGGAGTGTTACGCAGACGATTTGCGGAAGACCCCGCTGCCCGCGGCGATCGCCGGCGCGCTGAACGTGACCTTCCTCGTGACCGAGAAAGGCGGCGTCGAGCGCGTGCGTGTCGAGGAGACCACTCTCCGCCCCGCCGTTGCCTTGTGCGCAAGCAGGGCCTTCGAGACCATCTCCGTTCCCGCAGGCTCCGCCGCCGTAGCGGGCGGCGTGAGCCTCGACCTGTTCGTCGTGAAGTGACGAAACAGGTTCAGCGGTACTGCAGGAACGCGTCGACGTAGAACTTTACCGGGCGCTCGAGCGCGTAGAGATCGGTGCCGTCACGGCCTTGCGCCGCCACGGTCGTGTAGTCGCGGATCCGCCGGAACGTGATCGGGTTGCGGTCACGCTCCGAAGTTACCCATGCGTTGCGATCGCGAATGTACATCCAGACCCACGTGTGCCCGTCGGGCAGCGTCAGCGTCTGGAGCGTGTCGTCGAACTCGCGCGGGTCGTAGGTGCACGGCTGGCCTGCCGCGACCGCCGCGTTGCTGCAGTCGACCGCGACGCCGGTGGTGGGATTCGTTCCCTTGAAGCCCGCCGCCTTCGCCTTCGACTGGAAGAACTCGACGAACTGGTCCTCGCGCGGGAAGTACTGCACCGCCGTCCATTCGCGATAGGAGGCATAAGCGATATTGAAGTTCGGCGAGTGCGAGTCCTGCGCGAAGAGGGCAATGTTGGACTGGATGAGCCAGGGATACGTGTCGTAACCGCCGCCCAGGACGGTATCGAGCGTGTCCGCCGCGACCGTCTGGTAAAGCTCCGAGATCCCCTCCGTGTACGGCGCGCTGTAGCGGCCGGTCGTGTTCGGGTTCTGATCGAGCACGGGGCTCAGCCCGAGCCAGCCTTGCGCTGCGAACACCTTGTCGATGATGATGCCCTGTACATTCACGTCGCCGAAGGTCGGGTCGACGGACGTGGAGAACGGCCGCTCACCGGAGGCCTGCTGGATGACCGCCTTGTGGAAAGCCGCCGTGAGCGTCGTGCCGCTGGTGATCGAGTCGATGAGCTGGTTCTGGAGGGAGTCGAGGAAGGTCGCGAAGGGCACGCCGGGGGGCGGCGCGATCTTGCGGCGGCGGATGAGATCGCCGACGCCCGAGAACTCGGCGGCGAACGGGATGAAGCGCCGCAGGTTCGTCATCGTGCTCGCGACGTTGGATCCGTAGCTCGCAAAGCTCCGGTACTTGTAGAACGAACGCTGGTTCGAGAACTGGTACTGCCAGTCGTACTGGTCGATTTGCGACGACGTGATCTGCGCCGGCGTGACTCCATAGTCCGTGCGCTGGCAGAGCGGCGTGCGCGTGACGTGCTCGTCCGTGCAGAAGTAGTAGTTGATCTCGCTCCCGTCGGGCCGGAACCCGAGGGGGTCCTTCCACGGTCCGTCCTTGTTGACCTGCCCGCTCACGCTGAAGGAGCCGAGCCCGGAGGCGCTGGCGCCCGTGCGCTTGTCGTTGGTGTAGACCCACGCGAGGGCAGCCTTGTCGTACGGACCCCAGCCCGGCTTGTAGGCCGAGTCCATGAAGCGGTTCTCGTACTCCATGACCGACGAGCTGAGCATTCCGTAGTGCTCACCGGAGGCGTCCGTGTAGCGGGGGAAATTGCGCTCGTCGACCGAGCCCATGAAGTTGTGGCGGAGGCCGAGGTTGTGCCCGAACTCGTGCCACATCGCGCGCGTGAGGTAGTCGCCGGTGTAGCGGCGCATCCACTGCGTGGGGGTCTCCCACTGACCGCCGACGCAGCGGCGCGACCCGCGCGTGTACGCCTGCAAGAGCGGGAACGGCGACGGCAGGTCCATGTGCTTCTTGAAGAGGACCTGCTCGGTGTAGTCGAGCATCTGGTGATTGTGCGTGAGCTCCTTCAGCCGGTTCGAGAACTCAGCGGCGGCAACGATGCCGATCTGTCCCTCGTGATCGGCATAGGGAACGAGCCCGCGATCGATGTCGCCGAGCACCTTCTCGAACTCGACTTCCTTCTTCCGCATCTCCCAGAGCTGGGCGGGCGTCGGCCCGAACACGCCTTGCCCGCCTTCGGGGGTGACGAAGTTGTTCGCGAAGGGGTCGCCAAAGACGAAGTGCGGGAGCACCTCGTTGTAGAGTTCACGGAACTTCGGATCCGGCGCCTTCACGAAGTCGCTCGGGTTGAGCGGACCGTACTGGGCCGCCGGGCGGTTCAGGTACGTCTGCATCTTGTCGAAGAGCGTCGTCTGGTTGTGGCGTCGCTTGAGGATCGAGTCGCCCTTCTGCGCGTATGCGTCCGCCGTGGCGACGTCGCCGTCCTTGCACGGGAGGGGCAGGGCCGGCCACGGGTTGTCGGTGGCGTTGCCGGCGTCGTCGAGCGAGGTCAGGCCGGGGCTGGCTCCAAGGGTCTGGAGGAGGCCGTCGTACTGGAAGGCGAGCGCCTTCGGTCCCTGGTCCTCGTAGATGATGACGGTGGCTTTGAGCCGCTCGCCGGTGCGAGGGTCCTCGATGCCCGCGCCCACGCCGAGGAAGCCCGCGTGGATGCCGGGGTCGCGCATGTAGCGGACGAAGCTGTAGCGAATGTCGCCGAGCTCGCGAATCGGCTCGCCCTCCTTCAGGTCGGCGTCCGCTTCCTTGAAGAAGAGCCGCGCCTTCACTCCCACGCTCTCGAAGAGCGCGTTCGTCTGCGCCGCGACGCCGTCCGGCCCCGTGAAGACCAGCTTGCGTTCGTCAGGGATACCCGGCTCGAAGTAGTAGACGATGTCTTTGTTGGGATCGAAGCGCGTGACGAGCTGGCGGGCGCCGAGGAGACCGCTGTTCGTCGTCAGGTCGGGATCGTTGTCGCCGGTCGCGATGTCGCGCGGCGTGTACTGGCCGGAGACGTTCTCGAAGAAGCCATACTTGCGGCGGATGGGGTCCTTCTCGCCGAGCTCGAGCGGCACGTAGCGGTTCGCCGCGTCGGCCGCGGGTAGCGGGTCGAGTCGCTTGATCGAGTACATGACGACCGCGGTAACGCTCACCCGATCGGTGAGCGACATGTCCTTCGTGAAGCCCGCGCGGCAGACGGCGTCGTCCGTCGTCAGCGGCATGGTCACGGCAACCTTCCAGGTCAGGTAGTTGTTCTCGTAGTCGACGCGGAAGCTATTGGGCACCAGCGACGAGCTCGTGTTTCCGAGATCGACGCAGTGCTTGAGAGCGTCGGTGAGGAAGCTCGGGTCGATAGCGGCGAAGTCGCTGAGGTCGTTCTTGGCGACCTGCATCTTGACCCACTCACGCTGCCCCCACGGCTGCTCGAGGTTCTCCTCGTAGAAATTGGTGGTCTCGCCATCGAGGTTGACGCGGAACTTGAGGTCGACGTTCGTGACCGGCCAGGCGTTGACGACGGCGTCGGCGCGCGCGATGTCCGGCTTTGCCCAGTCGCCGCGCTGCGAGATGGTCTGCAGCTTGTCCGACGTGATGTTGAACTTGAAGATCTGCGAGTTGTAGCTGCCGGGGTAGAGCCCGATGGCCGCGAGCGGGTTCGGTGTGGACACCTGCTCGATCGTGCCTTGCATGATCCAGCCGGGATCGTTCTTGTCGTCCGGGTGCGGAATGAGGAACGATTTCTTGATGTACTGGTTCTCATCGAAGACGCCGTTGCGTGTATCGCGAGAGCTGACGCAACCGCCGAGGCCGACGGAGCTGACGAAGACGCCGCCGGCGAGGGCGAGCTTGAGGGCGAGCGAGATGAAGGGCTTCATGTTCTTTACTGACCAGTGGCGAAGAGGTCGACGTCGCCGACCGCGCTGTTGTTCGCATTTGCGGTGACGCCCGCAGGGCGGGTGAAGTTCACGATGACGCCGTTGGTGATCGACGTGACGCGCGCGAGCACGGTGCCGAAGTCCCAGTAGTCGACGATGATGTTGCACGCCGTGTACGCGCTCGGATGACGGACGAGGTAGTTGAGCACCAGCTCCGAAGGCGTGAACATGCGGACGGTCAGGAGCTCACCATCGACCTTGCAAACGAACGCCTCGCCGAGGAAATCGTTCGTGTCGACCGAGGCGAAGCGCACCTTGCCGGGGGCATCGAGCGCCGGGATCGTCTGGATGGTGTTGCTCAGCGCCACGCCGGTGGTGAAGAAGTCTTCCGTCCGGACCAAGCGGTCGCGTGAGGCGTTGATCGGGATGATGAAGCCCGTGTTGTTGTTCGGCGTGCTGTAACCGACGGCCTGAATCGCGGGGGCGCCCGGACCTGACGCCGGGTTGAACGGGATCACGAACCTCGCGAACTGGACCTTCGCTTGCTCGATGTACGCGTCCCTCTTCATCACCGTGAACACGTCGGTCCCCAGCGAGCCGACGTTGCGCCCGATGTTGAGGATAGACGACGTCTTCGGGAACGCGCCCGGGTAGGGCTCGAGGAGCGGCCGATTGGACACGTTTCGCGCGAACTCTCCCTTTGCGTCGACGGGCGGGAAGTTGTCTCCGCCGCACAGGGTAGCGAAGGCGTTCAGCTCGGCGGCATGCGCGCCGTCGTTCGGGCCGGTCGCCGGGCTCAGGTCGGCGGCCGCGCAGTCGTAGGCGGTCTTGTACGCGCCGGCCGTGCTGACCGGCTCGTGCCAGCCTGACGACAGCGTGTTGTTGCCGAACATGTTGGTGAGGAGCATCGTTCCGTCCGAGCCGATCGGCTTCGCCAGATCGCCGACCGCCGTGAGGAGGGCGCGCTCGCCCTTCAGTGGCGCAATGTCGAACGTGAACTGATTGAGGATGCCTCCGGTCGCGTCGACGACGATGCGGAAGTCGACCCACGGCTGCGCGATCGTGGCGAAGTCGCGCTGGACGTACTCGGCGGTGTCGAACTGCTGGCGACTCGCCGCCTCTGTGTCGAAGAAGAAGTAGTTGGGGTCGATGTGGTGCGCGGCGGCGCCGGTCGGACCCGCGTCGAGCACGTCCTGCATCGTCACGTTCGGGCCCACGTTGCCGCGGGCGATCATGTACTGCGTGAGCGCCTGCATCCACAGGGCCGCGTAGGCGCGGGGCTCGCGGAAGGCGGGCGGGACGTTCAAGCGGTTGCCCTTGCCGAGGACCTTGATGACGCGCCGCGCCGAGCCGGCCCAGGTCACGACCTGGACGTCGTCGTTCAAGCTATCGGGGTACGAGGTCGGATCGTCGAGGAAGCTCGCGAGCTGGCTGTTCGCCGGCTTGAGCCCCGTGGACGTCGTGATGGCGAGCACCGACTGTCCGTTCTTCGTCACGCCGAGCGCGACGTTGGCGAGCGGCCCTGCGGGGTAGCTCGTGAGGCCGGCGAGGCTTGCCGGCGCTGCGGTGGTGACGAAACCTTCCATTCCGGTGCAGCCGGCGGCGGCCGGTATGGCGCTGCTGCCGTCGGGGTTGAGCTGGCAGCTCGGGTCGCCAATCAGATGCTTCGTACGCGGCGTCGTGTCTGCCGCGTCGATCGCCTGCTGCACGAGGATGGCGTACGTGAGGTTGACGAGACCGGAAGAGTGATTGTCGCGTGTTCCGGTCGGGTTCTCGCCGGTGTAGTCGTTGAGGATGCGGCCCTTGACCTGCTGGTCGAAGGTGAGGCGGTTCATCACGTCGTTCGGCTCGGGCAGGTCCTTGTCCGTGATGGTGATTGGCTCGACGCTGTCCTGGACCCGCTTGCTCAAAAAGAACGGGTCAATCCCGACCACGTCCACGCGGTACTGCTCGGGTCCATGCGTGACGCCGGCGAGGAATTTCTTCTCTTCGCCGTCGTCCGTCCCCGCAGCCCCTGTCACGCGGATGCAGTTGCTGACGAAAGCGCCGTAGCTGATGCCGGGCTTGACCACGCAGGTCTTGTTCCCCACGACGCCGGTGCTGACGGGGCCCAGGCCATCCACCGTTCCGGGCAGCTTCACGGTGACCGGGAGGCTCGCGTAGGCGAAGTCCTTCTGGACCGGCATGGTGATGCGGGTGGGGATGTCCTTTCCGATCGGGTCGTCGACGCCGAGGTCGAAGTAGATCTGGATGAACCCGAGCGGCGAGATGGCGATCGCCCCCGTCACGTTCGAGAGGATGGTGGCGATGCAGCCGCCGTCCGCGACGCAGTTCGCGGACTCCTTCGGGGCGCCGTTCGTATCCTTCGGGAGGCGGTCGGGCGCGAACGCGAGCATCATCGCGTTGTAGATCTTGGTGGCGTTCGCGGCCCGCAGGGCGGGGTTTCGCCAGTTCCAGTGCAGCGCTTGGCCGTTCACGTCGATCGGCTTCGACTGCAACGACACCGTGTACTGCTCGTTTGCCTTCGGGTGCTTGAAGCTCAGCGTCCCGCGGTAGCCGGAGTTGGCCTGGACGCTCGTGATGAGGCGCGTCGTCGAGCTCCACCGGATCATGAGCTCGCCTTGCTCCCCATAGAACGTGAGGCCCGCGCCTCCGTCGTCGCCCTGGCACCAGCCGAGCGCCGGCGGCGGAAGGCCGGCGGCGGGGGCCGTCTGCGTGTAGGCCGGCTTGCCGGACTCGAGCTGGTCGATCGTGACGCCGGTGAACGCGAGGTTGGCGCTCGCGTCGAGGCCGCCCGCGCCCCGGAACGGGACGATCGGTTGCTGGAGCACGGACTCCCAGACCTTGCGCCGCTTCTCGGGCCCGCAGATCTGCGATGCGTTGGTGCCGCCCGTCGCCGAGCCGAGCTTCTGGCTCGGCGTCGAGTCGACATACGGCCCGTTGTCGCTCGTGTTCACAGCCGCGTTCCGATCGACCTGCGAAGGTCCGTCGTCGCAGCTCGTGCTGAGGATCGGCGTGGCGAAGATAGCGAAGGTGAGAAGCGTACGCTTCCAGTGGTAATTCATGGTGTCTCTCGGTCGAGGGTCAGAAGCGGGCGGTCAATGTGGCGTACGCTTCCGAGGAGCGGCGGTAGTACGCGAAGTAGATGTGCTGGACGCCGTCGTGGAGCACGGCGTTGTCGCCGAGGCTGTAGGCCACCGACGCCCACGAGCGGATCCCGCTGAACGTCGGAAACTGATAGCGAGCGTGCACCTCGGCGCCGTAGCCCTGCTGCACCGGCTGCGCGCTGAATTGTCTGTCCTTCGAGACCCCGAGCGGGAGCGCGCTCGATGTCTCGACCTCGTAGAAGTAGACGTACGAGGTGGTCGCGAGCAGCCCCACGGACACCGGGTGATAGAACGGAAAGCGGTAGTCCGCCGTCGCCTCGGCGACCGCGCGGTTGCTGGGGTTCGGCGCGCCGCCCGGGGCGGTGCGGTAGGCGGCGAAGTAATGCTCGGCGGCGGCGCTCAGCGAGACCGTGAGGTCGCGGTCGAGGAACGCCTTCTCCGCGAAGAGCCGCAGCCGCGGGACGGTGATGATTCCCCGCTTCTGGCTGATGAACGACGTGGGCGCGGTGGTGAGGGCCTCGAGCCCGATGAGCACGCCCTTCAGAGGCGGCGTGGACGGCGCGGCGGCGGCTTCCGTCGCGATCGGGATGTACCGCGTGTAGCTGAGCGCGAGGTCGCCGAGCCGCGTACCGGACTCGCCCTGATCGGCCGTGAAGAACTGGTAGCCAGGGACGCTCAGGCGAATCTGGTCGTACGCCGACGGATAAATCGCGGGAGCGACGAACACGTAGTTATAAAGCTTGCTCGGGCGACTGCGCGAGTCGTCAGGTTGGGTCTGGACCAGCGCGGCGTGCGTCTCGAACGCCGCCGTGATTCCCCAGATGCTGTCGTTCCGAATGCGACCCTGGTTCAGGAGCTGCACGTCTGCGTCCGTCGCGCTCCCTCGCTCGCCCGGCTCCGCGGCGCCTGCGGAAGCGCCTCCGCC
>JAYTHX010000289.1:0-13299 GCA_043732195.1 Polyangiaceae bacterium | reverse complement strand
CGGCAAGATTTCGATGCCAGCGTGGAGCGGGCCGACGCTCACGAGGAAGGCGCCGGTCGCGCCCGCAGCGGTCGTCTTGCGGATACGTCCGCGTCCCTCGAGCGCGCCGTTCTTCGCCTCCTTCACGGTCAGCGCCAGATCGCCGGGTCGCGCGCGGAAATGCAGGAGCGCACGGAGCTCCGTGCCGCTGGTGGCGTCCGCGGCGACGTCGGGCACGTGCGCAAGGCGTGAGAAGAGCTCGACGATGCCAGCGCCGGGGCCCGACTCCACCGCGATCTCCGCGTCGGCGGAGCCGTCCGTCGACACGCGCATCGTCTTGGTGCGCGCACGCATCCACAGCCCTTCGGTACGACCGCGCAGGAGCCGCACGGCGATCCCGTCGAGGTCGGCGGCGAGGCCCCGGAAGAGGAAGTCCTTGCTCACGTCCTCGCTCGTGATCGCGGACGCCGCCTTGCCGCTCGCCTTGATGCCGAACGCGCTCATGCCCAGGGCGGCGCCGGCCAGCCGCGCGTCGACGCGCCCGTCGAGATGACCGCCATCGTACGTAGCCTGCGCGGCGACGGTCAGCGCACCGCCGTCGAAGGTCCAGCCCTCGGGGGCGATCGGCTGCCATGCGTGGAGGTCGGCGACGTGCGCCGACTTCGTCGACGTCGCGGCGCGGGTCACCTTGGTCTCGCCGATCGCGACGATGTCGGCGCGATCGAACGTCACCGAGGAGCGCACGTCCCGGAGGTCGAGGGCGTGGCCCTCGGCGGAGCTGCCGGCGGGGAACGCGACGCCCTTGGCCATCGTCGCCTCCACGCTCACCACCGGGTGCTCGCTCGGTCCTTCCACGCGCGTCACGGTGTCGAGATCGCCCGCGACCTTCACGCTCCCCACCTGCACGACGGCATCACCGGACCGGTACGTGACCCGCCCGCCCGGTTGGAAGACGCCGTGGTCGAGGCGCGTCGTGATCTCGAGGGGGCCCGTGCCCTGGTCGAGATGCACGTTCGCCCCCGGAAAATAGGTGTCCGCGACGCTCGCCAGCGACGCGAGCTCGCCGGTCTGCTGCACGCCGCCGCTCAGCTGCCGGACAATGGCGATGCCGTGCAGTACGCTCGGATCGAAGCTGTCGAGCGTCGCTTCGACGCGCCCTTCACCGCCGCGGATCAGCTCGCGATCACCGAGCGAGAGGAGGCCGCCGTGCGTGACCATCACCGAGGGCGCGACGTAGATCTCGTGGTGCGGTCGCACGCGGAACGCGCCGGTGACGTCGGCATCCCCGCGGTAGCGATACTCCATCGTCCAGACCTCGCGCATCGTGGCGGTGATGGCGTCGATCTCGACGGTCCACGGGTGAGCGCCACCGGGACTCGCGTGGGGGAGGAATGGCTCGGTGAAGCCCTCGATGCTGGGGAAGGCGCGGATGCGGCCCTCGTTACCCTCCGGCGACACGGACTTGTGGGTCAGCCGAAACGTTCCGCCCTGAACGTCGAGGTGATCGACGAGGAGCGTGCGCTGCGTCAGGGCCCAGAGGCTCAGGTGCAGCTTCGCGCGCTCGAGACCGAGGTGCAGCTGGATGTTCTTGTCCTGATGGCGGATCGCGAGGTCACGCACCTCGACGTGGCCGGGATAAAGCGACCACGCCGCGCGGTACTCGACAAACAGCTCCTGAGGATGCGCGCCCAGCCAGCCCCGCAGGAGATGCGTGCGCAGGATGACGTTCGCGACCAGCAGGTAGAGGAGGAACATCCCCGCGGTCGCGAGGAAGGCGAGCCGCAGACCGAGGAGCCACGGCGCGCTGCGGTGCTCGTGGAGGGTTCGAGCAGCGCGCCGTAGGTCCATCGGAGCGACGTAGTGCACCCTGCATGCCGCAGCGAGGCAGCGTGGCGTGGCGCACTGCCCCGCGGGTCGCATGCGCGCCACGTCCCGCGTGAGGTTGCGGGCAGATCTCTAAGGACGAGCCAGGGCACGGTCCTCGCATCGTGTTCTCACGACTTTCGGAGTAGATGGCGATGCACCCAGACGAGAATGCCGACCTTGATGGCGACGCTGCCCGTCTCGCGCCGGGCGACGTCGTCGGCGGCAAGTATCGCCTCGACGCGGTCCTCGGCCGCGGCGGCATGAGCGTCGTCTACCGCGCGACCCATCTCGAGCTGGACCAGCCCGTCGCGCTCAAGGTCCTCTCCGCCCAGGCGCTCCTCCTGCCCGGTTACGTGCAGCGACTGAGGCGAGAGGCGCGCGCCGTCTCCAGGATCCGCAGTGAGCACGCGGTGCGCGTCCACGACATCGGTCAGCTCGAGGCCTCGCCCGGCGTCCCCGCCGTCCCGTACCTGGTCATGGAGTATCTGTCGGGCACGGATCTCTCGGAGCTCGTGAAGCAGCGTGGTCCGCTGCCCATCCGCATGGCGATCGAGTGCATTCTGCAAGCGTGTGAGCCGCTCGCCGAGGCGCACGCCCTCGGGATCGTCCATCGCGATCTCAAGCCGGCGAACCTGTTCCTCACGACGTGCGCCGACGGCTCGCCGTGCATCAAGGTCCTCGACTTCGGGATCTCACGGATGTCGCACAGCCACGGGCTCGCGGCGCTCACCGACCCGGGCACCGTACTCGGCACGCCGAGCTACATGCCGCCGGAACAGATGGAGGGGTCGGCCTTGCTCGATTGTCGTTCCGACATCTGGGCGCTCGGCGCGATCCTCTACGAGCTGCTCACCGGCCGAACGCCGTTCGGCCACGATGCGCTGCCGAAGCTCTTCGTGCGGGTGATGCGATCGCCGACGCCGAAGCCCTCGCAGCTCCGCTCGAGCGTTCCCGCCGCGATAGACGCCGTGGTGGCGCGCTGCCTCTCGCTCGACCCGGCGCAGCGTTACCCGAGCGTTGCGCACCTGGCGATGGCGTTGACCCAGCACATCCCGAACGCGCGAGCGGCGGCGAGGCGCGTCACGCGCGTGTTCGATCGTCGCCGCAGCGAGGAGTCCGGTACGTCGACGCCCCCGCTGTCGTTCGAGGTGCTCGCGGCGGCGCGGCAGGGCGAGCGGCGTCGCAAGTACGCGCTGCTTGCGAGCGGTGGCGTGCTGGTGGTGGCGGCGATCTTCGGCGGGCTCGCCGCGCGGGGCGCGGTGGCCACGTCGAACGAAGCGGGCGCCGCGCTCGCGTCGCACGTGGTCACGAGCGACGGAGCCCCGGTGGACACCGCGGTCGTCATCCCCACCGCCGTCCGTCCCGACGAGCCGCCGGTGATGGCCGTCCTCGTCCCGATCCGTCACGCGCCGCCCGCGGCAGCGGCCGTGGAGGCGAAGAACGCAGCTTGGTCCTTGTCCGACGCCGGAGGCGAGGTCGCCGATCCCTCGGTGCCCAGCATCGATACCGGGGCGACCGACCCGGATTGATCTAGACTCGCCGCGTGCTCGGGGCGAGGTCCGTAAGAACGCTCGCCGCCGTCGCGCTCCTCGGTGCATCGAGCGCGGTCTCCCGCGTCGCGCTCGCCGACGATCCGCCCACGGCGCAGGCGACCATCGTCCCGCCGCGGCTTCTCGCACCGGTGCAGGCGGCGTATCCCGACGGCGCCGAGGGCAACGCGTCCGTGGTGGTGGCGGTGACCGTAGCGGCCGAGGGAAACGTGCAAGGTGCACGCGTTATGGAAGGCGTCGAGCCGTTCGCGTCGCGCGCCATCGAGGCGGTGGGCGCGGCCCGCTTCGTCCCGGCGACGCGCGACGGGGTCCCCATCGCGGTGACCATTCGCTTTCGCATCGACTTCGCGAAGGCCGCGCCGCCGCCGCCGCCGCCGCCGCCGCCGCCGCCTCCTCCGGGCGTCGTGGTGGTGCGCGGGGGCAAGGGCGCGGTGGGCGCGCCGATCACCGAGTCGCTCGCGCGCACCGAGGTGCGACAGCTCCCGGGCGCGTTCGGCGATCCGTTCCGCGCGCTCGAGGTGGCAACGGGCGTGACGCCGATCGTCAGCGGCTTGCCCTACTTCTACGTGCGCGGCGCGCCTCCTGGGAACGTGGGCTACTACTTCGACGGCGTCCGCGTTCCGTATCTCTTTCATTTCGGGCTCGGTCCCTCGGTCATCCAGCCGGCGCTCGTCGCGCGCACCGACATCCACAAGGGCGGCTATCCCGCGGCGCTGGGGCGCTGGGCAGGAGGCGTCGTCGACTCGATCGCCGCGGCGCCCGCCGAGCGCGCGCACGGCGAGGGGCAGCTGCGCATCATCGACGCGGGCGGCCTGGTCGAAGCCCCCTTCGCGAACGGGCGGGGCACGGCGCTCGCAGGCGGGCGCTACTCGTACACGTCGGCGCTGTTCTCGCTCCTCGATTCGAGCACCTCGCTCGACTATCGGGACTACCAGGCGCGCGTCAGCTACGCGGTCACCGACCGCGACGTGATCTCGCTGCTCGCGTTCGGCGCGTACGACCGCGCCACCCAGCGCGCCACGCCCGACCGCGACACGCTGGAGGCCGCGGTCGGCAACAAGCCGCGGCCCAACGACGTCCCGCAGGAGATCGAGATCGTGCTGTTCGCGTCGGAGTTCCACCGCCTCGACCTGCGCTGGGATCACGCGCTGGGCGGGGGAGGGCGCATGCGCGTCGCCGGGACGCTCGGCTTCGATCGCACGCGCGTCGAGGCGCGGCGCGCTGCCGAGGACCTGATGCTCGCCACGCGCCTCGAGATCGAGCAGCCGGTCTCGAAGAACGTCACGGTGCGGGCCGGCGCCGACCTCGTCGTCGATCAGTACCAGGCCGACGCGCTGCCGCTCTTCGCCGACGACGACGACGTCGTGGCTCGCCAGCGGCGCATCTTCGCGGCGCGCACCGACTTCGCGACCGGCGTGCGCGCCGACGCGGTGCTCGAACTCGACAAGCACGTCGAGGTCACGCCGGGCGTCCGCCTCGACGTGTACGGCTCGGACAAGGCGCGCGCGGTGGGCGTCGACCCGCGCATCGCGGCGCGCTTCTTCGTGAGCGACAAGGTGCGGATCGTCCATGCCTACGGACTGGTGACCCAGCCGCCGTCCACGCCCATCGCGCTCCCCGCGGTGAGCGTCGCGCGGCTCGAGGGCGGCCTGCAGCGCTCGGCGCAGACCAGCGCGGGCGTGGAGATCGATCTTCCGTCCGACGTCTCGGGCACCGCGACCGTCTTCCACCAGGCGTTCTACGATCTGAACGACGCGCTCGGCACCGCGCAGGTCCAGCTGATCGACATCGAGAAGAGCGATTCGCTGCTCGGCAAGACCAAGGGCACGGCGTACGGGCTCGAGATCGGCGTCCGCCGCAAGCTGACGCGCCGCATCGGCGGGCTCCTCGCGTACACCCTCTCGCGCTCCGAGCGGACGGCCGAGAACCGGACCTATCTCTCCTCGTATGATCGCCCGCACGTGCTCAACGCCGCGCTCAGCGTCGACCTCGGGCGCGGATGGCGTGCCGGCTCGCGCTTCGTCTTCTACAGCGGCGGGCCCACGTATCCCGAGCCGCCCGCGTACCCCGGGCAGATCGTGGGCGCGCCGCCCGAGCGTGCGCCCGACTTCGTGCGCATCGACGCGCGCTTCGAGAAGCGCTGGACCGTCGGTAGCCGCGGCTACATCTCGGTGATCCTCGAGGCGCTCAACGCGACGCTCTCCACCGAGACGACCGGCTACAAGTGCGGGACCGAGCTCCCGCTGCCCGGCGTCACGCGCAAGGCCCCGGGCTGCGTTCCGCGAACGTTCGGTCCCGTCACCGTGCCGAGCCTCGGCCTCGAAGGAGGATTCTGATGCGATCCTGGTCCGTGCTCCCCGCGCTCGCGCTGCTCGCAGTGACGGCCTGCGTTCCGGCCGACGAGGCGCTGCCGCTCGGCTCCGCCCAGTTCACGGTCACCGGGCGAGGCTCGCCGCGCGTCTTCACCGAAAACGACGTGGCGGACGGCTGGACCCTCCACATCGATCGCTACGTGCTCGCCTTCCGGACCATGACCATCGTCAATCTCCAGAACAGCGACCAGTGCTCCTACCGCGGCCGCGGCGCGGCCACGAACGTGGTCTTCGAGGGCGTGGAGGGCACGCTGGTGCAGGCGTTCAACGGCCTCAAGCCCGGCGCGTGTCCCGACGTCGGCCTGCGGCTCGGCGCTCCCGACGATCGCACGACCGTCGGCGAAGGCGCGACGTTCGCCGATCTGGTCGGGCTGGCCTCGGGCGTTCCCGCCATTGCGCAGCTCGAGGCGACGGCCACGCATCCGGCCGACGAAACCACGGCGGAGCCGGCGCGCACGATGCACCTGTCGCTCCGCTTCGACGCCACGCGCACCGCGACCGCGTTCGGCGGCTGTCGTGACGGCACGCGCGGCGCGAAGATCCGCCCCGAGGCGCGCGATGCCATCTTCGTCGCGTTCGCGACCGAGGCGTTCTTCCGCGACGTGATCGCGCCGGTGGCCAAGCTCCGCTTCGGCCCGTTTGCTGATGCCGATCGCTTCGGCAATGGCGACCAGACCATCACGATGGAGGAGCTCGATGCCCTCCGCCTCGGCGACGTCGCGCAGACCTACCCAGGCGTGTACCGGCTGCCCTCGGGCGCGAGCACCGGCTCGTTCGGCGACTACGTGCGCGCGCAGTTCCAGTTCTCGTTGCGCTTCGGCGACGGCGGGCTGTGCAACGGCATCGAGCCGGGCACGCCCATCGATCAGTAGCCGCGCGGGCTCACAGCGTGAAGCGGTAGCGCGCGGTGCCGTCGGCCGGGACCACGACGGTCGCCGCCTGCGCCTTGCCGTCGGCGGTCGTGCAGGTGATGCGATGCGGGCCTGCGGAGAGCTCGACGCCAGCGACGGGCGTCGCGCCGCGCGCTGCGCCGTCGACCGTGACGTTGCACCAGCCGCCCGCGGCGCCGACGTTCAGCTTGCCTGCGCCCACGGGGGCCACGGCCGTCGTGAGGGACGCCGCGCCGCCGTTCTTGATCGGGACGTGGCGGATCTCCGGGGCCTTCTCCAGCGCCACGTCGAGACGCTTGGTCTCCATCGCGTTGCCGCTGAAGCCCACCGACTGCTCGACGTAGCCGGGCGCGGTGATCACGAGCTTGTGCGAGATCCCCGACGTCACGCCCTCGAGGCGCGGACCGGTGACCGGCTTGCCGTCGAGCGAGAAGGCCGGGGTCGCGTTCTCGGGCGTGACCTTGAGCTCGACGACCACCGAGCCCTTCTTCAGGGAGGAGTGGACCTTCGCCGGCTCGTCGGGCTTGAGCGTGAGCTGCTCGCGCACCTGTTCGAAGCCGTCGAGCGTGAGCTTCACGTCGAGCAGGACGCCGGTGGGCAGCGCGCTGATCGTGGCGGGCGTGACCTCGGCGCGCAGGTCGCCGTTGATCCAGATCGACGCGCCCGCAGGCTCGCTCTCGAAGGCGATCGCGCCCTTCACGACCGGCGTGGCGACGGGCGCCGCGGCGCGCGCGGCGTCGTTCTCGAGGCCCTTCTTCTTCACGAGCAGGTAGCCGACCCCGCCGCCGATCGCGCCGAGGGCCAGCACACCGGCGACGACGCCGAGGACCAGGCCGCTCTTGCTGCGGTGCCGCTCGACGCTCATGTCGGTCACGGTGCGGGCCGCGGCAGGCATGCTGTTCGTGCTGCTGACCAGGTGGCGGCCGCTCGCATCGACGTCGCTCTCGTGAGCGGCGGTCATCGCGTGCTGCATCTCGATGATGTCGGCGAGCTGCTTGCCCTGGAGGAGCGCTTCCTTCTGCGCCGCCAGCTTGTCCTCGAACAAGGACTGCATGAACTGGTTGAGCGCGATGTGCGAGACCGCGATCTGGTGGCTACGCACGAACGACTCGAGGTCGGACTGCATCTCGCGCGCGCTCTGGTAGCGCTGGTTCGCGTCCTTCGCGAGGGCCTTCATCACGATCGGCTCGAGGCCCGGCGGGTAGTCGGGCCGGACGTCGCTCGGGCGGGGGTATTCGCGCTCGCAGATGAGGCGGAGGGTCTCGTACTCGCTCGCGCCCTTGAAGAGGCGCTTGCCGGTCGTCAGCTCGAACAGCATGACGCCGGTTGCGAAGACGTCGCTCCGGGCGTCGATGCTCTCGCCACGCGCCTGCTCGGGCGACATGTACGGGACCTTGCCTTTGAGCTTGCCGCTCTTCGTCGACTCGCCGACCCGGCTGTCGGACTTGGCGATGCCGAAGTCGACGATCTTCACGTCACCCGTGAACGTCACGACGACGTTCTGGGGGGAGATGTCGCGATGGACGATGTTCAGCTCCGAGCCGTCGAGCTCGTGCTTCTCGTGGGCGTACGAGAGGCCGGCGCACATGCCGAGCACGATCGCGAGCGCGTGCTCGAGCGGGAACTCGAACACCGACTTCTTCTTCATCTGGCGAACGATGGAGCGCAGGTCCTCGCCGTGGACGTGCTCCATGGCGATGAAGTACTGGCCGTCGAACTGACCGACGTCGAAGATCTGGACGATGTTCGGATGCGAGAGCGTCGCGGCGATGCGCGCCTCGTGCAGCAGCATCTCGATGAACGCGCGATCCTGGTTCATCGACGGAAGGATCCGCTTGATGACGAGCAGCTTCTCGAAGCCGGCGACGCTCTTCTGGATCGCCAGGAACAGCTCGGCCATGCCGCCGGTGGCGAGCTTGCGGATCAGCGTGTACTTGCCGAAGCGGCTCGGCATGCCGTCCATCGCGAACGCGTCGGCGACCGGTCCGATGGGGGTGCCGATCGGCGCGGCGACGGGGATCGCGCCGCTCTGCCCCGCAGGCGGAAGCGGCCCGGAAGGCGGAGCAGGCCGGATCGGGGGCGACGACGGGGCCTGCGACATCCTAGGAAAACCCTAGTCTGCGGGCCGAACTGGGTCAATCGAGCGACAGCGCAGAAACGGCGTGGAGACGAGGCTTCTGATAGGGATCACGTGCCTTCGCCGGGCATCACCCCGCGGACCGTGTGCGCACTTGTAAGCTCATCATGAAACGCCTGTTCTTCGCTGCTTTTGTCCTTGTCGTGATGCTCTCGGCCGCCGGAAGGGCCGGCGCGGGTGGACCGAACGGCCCCATCGTGAAGGGTCCGTGGATGCAGCACGTGACGTCCACGTCCGCCGTGGTGCAGGTCGAGGTCGACCCGCCCGCCCCCGTGACCTTGGAGATCGGGATGGCGGCGGCGACCGGGACCGCCGATTCCGGCGTGGGCAGCGTCGTCGAGAGCCGGGAGGTCAAGGCGCTGCACGCGATCCTCGTCCAGAACCTCGAGCCCGGGACCCGCTACCCGTTCGCGGTCCGCGTCCGGGGCACGGCCAAGTACGGCGCGCTCACGACGGCGCCGCGGGAGGACAGCAGCGCGCCGGTGCGCTTCCTCATCTACGGCGACAACCGCAGCGACGACGCCGCCCACGCCGCGGTCGTGCGCGCGATGGCGGTCGTGCCCTCCGCGTTTCTCGTCCACACCGGGGATTTCGTGGAAAAGGGCGGCTCTGCGCAGCACTGGCAGACGTTCTTCGACATCGAGGCGCCGCTGCTCCGCGAGCGCTGTGTCTTCTCGTCGGTCGGCAACCACGAGCTCACCGACGGCGCCGGCGCGCAGTACCTCAGGTATTTCGGGCCCGCCGAGCTGCCGGTCGCGGTGGCCAGGCCCGCGTCGTCGTCGCTCGTGGCGGTGCCGCTCCCGGCCGACGCCGGCAGCGCGCCGTTCTCGCTCGAGCAGCTGAGCGGCACGTACCGCTGGGCGAACGCGCGCTTTTTCCTGGTCAACGGGATGGTCGACTATGCGAGCGGCCCCGCGCGCGCGTGGCTCGAGAAGGCGCTCACCGATGCGGATGCGGAGACCGGGCTCGTGTGGCGCATCGTGGTCGTCCACCACGGGCCGTGGTCGAGCGGGCCGCACGGCGGCAACGCGCACCTGCTCGACGCAGGGATCCCGGCGCTATTCCGCGCGCACAAGGTCGATCTCGTGATCTCGGGGCACGATCACATCTACGAGCGCGGCGTCTCGGACGGCCTCTCGTATCTCGTGTCGGGCGGCGGTGGCGCACCCGTGTATCGCGTGAAGAAGGCGGGGCCGACCTCGCGCCACTACGAATCGGTGCATCACTTCATCGACGCGACGGCGACGGCGTCCGCGATCCAGATGGTGGCGATGCGCCCTGACGGTTCGACGATCGAGCGCTGCGCGCTGCGCAAGGTGGGCGGCTGGGACTGCGACCCTGCGGACCTCGGCCCGGCCACCGCGAACAGCACGAGCGGCGGCGCAACACTGCCGTCGGATCCGGTCCCCTCGAAGTCGCGCTGCGGCTGCGACGTGGTCGGTGACGGCGGCGGCAGCACGGGCGCGCTCGCCGTCATCGGCGCGGCCACCGTCATCGCGGTTCGCCGGCGTCGTCGTCGTCGGGTCTGAGAAAGGCGCAGAGCGCCTCTCTCCAACCTCTCCTCTCGAACGCAGCGATCGATCGTGCGAGAATGCGCTCATGACGAGGTGGGTCGCGATCGCGGTGCTGTGCGCGGGTTGCACGACGTATCGCGATGCGCTCGTGCGCAGCCAGGACGCCCTCGAGAAGAACGAGTACGAGCAGACGCTAGGGCTGCTTCGCGCGCTCGAGCCCGACGTGGGTCACCTCACGACGCCCGAGCAGGCGCAGTACGCCTACCTCCGGGGCATGACGGATCTTCGCATCGGCCATCGGACCGACGCGCGCCACTGGCTCGCCATCGCGCGCGCGCACGACGACGCCTCGCCGGGCACGCTGCCCGTCGACTGGCGATCGCGCACGAACGACGCCCTCGGCGAGCTCGATGCCGTCGTCTACTCCGAAGGCTACGCGGGGCTCGCCGCGAAGCGCTGATCAGGTCTCGCGTCTCACCTGGCCGAGACGGTCCTTCATCGCCAGTCGCATCTTCTTGAGCTCGGTCGCGAGCTTCTGCTCGGACGGTGTCGGTCTCGGACGGTGCGCCAGTTTCTTCAGCTGGTGCTCCAGCGCGTTGGCCTGGGTCTCGAGATCATGTGCACTCAGACGCGACAGGTTCATGAACCCTCCGTGCAGTTGGCGATGTCCTGAGGTCTTACGTGCTAGCAGCGCGGCTCATTCCCGCCAGAGACGCGGCCGTCTCTTCAAGGTCTGCGGTTTGTCGAAACAAGCGTTCGGCGGCGGGGTCTATCCTCGCAGCATGATCTCTCGGCTACTTGGGAGCGTGGTGTTCGTGGGAGTCGTCGCAGGGTGTGGCACGGCGCCGCCTCCACCGGCGCTGCCACCCCCCAGCAACGTCGCGGCGTCGAACCAGATCCTCGGCACGCGGGTCGAGGGAACGGCGAAGGAGCTGCTCGCGAAGGGCGAGAAGGCGTTGCTCGCGCAGCAGTGGCAGGAGGCGGTCGACGCGTTCGAGGCCGTCCTCGCGGGCGACGCGGCGGCCGCGAACGATCCCCAGGTACTCTACGATCTCGCGCTCGCGTACGAGGGGCTCGGCGATCGCGAGAAGGCGCGCGCTCGCTATCGCGAGGTGGTGCGGCGCTTCCCGAGCGATCCGAACGCGCGTAACGCGCTCGTGCGCGAGGTGTCGCTCGATGCGCATCTCGAGGACTGGCCCGCGCTGGGTGAGGTGGCCGAGATGATCCTCGCGCGCAAGGACCTCGACCCCGCGGAGAAGATGCTCGGCCTCGGCGCTCGGGGCCTCTCCAAGATCCAGGCGGGCGACGACACGCAGGCGACCCGCGCGGTCCAGCAAGGCCTCGAGCTGATGGACGAGACGCGCTACGGCGCCACGGGCCAGCTGCCGGTGGCGGCGGCGATGATCAAGTACGCGAACGGCGAGGTCAGGAAGTTTCGCTCGGAGAAGATCTCGCTGAACCCGCCGGGCGCCGACTTCGTGACGAAGCTCGAGATGCGCTGCGCCTTCCTGCTCGACGCGCAGTCGTCCTACGCGGACGCGATCCGATCGGTGGATCCGCAGTGGGCGGCGATGAGCGGCTACCGCGTCGGCGAGATGTACCGGACGCTCCACCACGACCTGATGATGATCCCGCCGACCGACAAGGCGAAGACGGAGCACGACAAGCAGCTCTTCTACGGGATCATGCACGTCCGCTACCGCGTGCTCCTCGAGAAGGGCAACGAGATGATGAAGCGCACGCTGGCGCTCGGCGAGAAGACGGGCGTGGGCGCGGCCTGGATGAGGCGCGCCGAGACCCTCAAGGCCGAGATGGACAAGGCGCTGGAAGAGGAGAAGGCGATGATCGCGAAGTTCCCCTTCTCGGAGGAGGAGCTCCAGAAGGCGCTCGAGATCATGAAGAAGAAGGCGGCCGAAGACCTGGCGAAGGGAAAGAAGTAGCCTCGCTCGCGGCGCGGCCCCCCGCGGGTGGCGCGGGGGAGGGCTGGCGCCCACGGCGCCCACGGACGATGGCGGCAATGGACGCGGTGCCGGCGAGGGAGCGCCGGGGGCTAGCTCCCCCCGCCCGGATGGTGAAGATCCTTCACGGTCCGCGCCGGCCGCCCGATCGGCGCCGCGCGAATCTCGGTCGCGTTCACGCTTCTTTCCGCCCGCCCCCGACCCGCCGCGCGAACCTCCCTTGACGCGCGCCGCCGTCAGTGCGACGGGCCAGGCGCTTACTTCACTACAGGATGGAGCTGGCTCCCTCCTTGCTTGCGTGGGCGTGGCTTCTCAGCTAACCTCCGCGCCCCTGATTGCCCCGGCAGAGATGTCTGGGAAATGCTGGCGTAGCTCAATCGGTAGAGCACCTGTTTTGTAAACAGGCGGTTAGCGGTTCAAGTCCGCTCGCTAGCTCGAGACCGAGGTTTCTGTCTCTGCTTCTCTTTCCTTCTGGTCTGCGCTGAACTTATTTTTTTGGAATACTTTTTCTTGGAATCCCGGAGGGTTGCCCGAGTGGCCAAAGGGAGCAGACTGTAAATCTGCCGGCTATGCCTTCGTTGGTTCAAATCCAACACCCTCCACTCTCTTTCTCTTTTCTCTGCGCTTCACAGACAGGTTCGAATCGACGACGCGACGACGACGCCCACGCGGGAGTAGCTCAGTTGGTAGAGCGTCAGCCTTCCAAGCTGAACGTCGCCGGTTCGAACCCGGTCTCCCGCTCGAAGTAACATCGCCTCCGCATCACCTCACTAGAACGCCCCCCCCCGATCCCCGGTACACACCTGCCCACCTAGCTCAGTGGTAGAGCACTTCCTTGGTAAGGAAGAGGTCTCGGGTTCAAGCCCCGAGGTGGGCTCAGCACCAGTCCCGAAAGTGGAGAGTCCGAAATGGCGAAAGAAAAATTTCAGCGCAACAAGCCCCACGTCAACGTCGGCACCATCGGTCACATCGACCACGGCAAGACCACGCTGACGGCCGCGCTCGTCAAGGTGCAGTCGAAGAAGGGCCTCGC
>JAYTHX010000288.1:0-4235 GCA_043732195.1 Polyangiaceae bacterium | reverse complement strand
TCGGGAGCGAGGCGCGATAGCCCGCGCCGTTGCCGCCGTCGCCGTGAAACCCGATCACGATCGGGTAGAGCTTCGTGCCGTCGTAGCCGCTCGGCACGGTGAGCGCGTACGTGCGCGTCGCGGCGCCGACCTTCACGCTCACGCTCACGAGGAAGCCCTTCGCGGGGTTCGTGGTCCCGCAGGAGCCCTTCGGCACGGTGGGGACGCTGCCGTCGGCGCCGCCGCCGTCGGACGTGGTCGCGGCGTCGCCGGTGGCCGCGTCCGGCGTGCTGCCCTGCGTGCTGCCCTGCGTGGTGGGCGGCGTCGCGTTCGGGTCGGCCTCCGGCACGAGCTCGTCGCCCGGAGCGGCGTCGTCACTGGAGGCGCCGCACGCGAGCGCGGCGAGCGAGGAGGCGACGGCGAACGTCGCGAGGAGGGTTCGGATCCTCATGTGCCGAGAGAATGCCTGCCGATGCTGCGTTCGTCACCGTACGAAGTGGCGCACATGGAGCGGCCGTGTGCGCGGCGCGCCGCTGCGCGCGCTCATGCGTGCGGCAGGAACGTCAGCACGCGCGTCGAGCGCATCGTCGCGGACTCGAGATCCGCGGTCGTGGGCACGTCGTAGCGCGCGAGCTCGAGCAGGCCCGCGGGCACGTAGGAGCGCGCGGGATCGCCGGTGACGACGCGCACGCCCTGCCTCGCGATCGCACCGAGCCACGCCTCGAAGCGCGCGGCCGGCGCGCGCTCGTACCAGACGTCGCCGGCGAAGAGGACGTCGGCGACGACCGCCGATCCGACGATGTCACCCATGGATACATCGATGGAAAGCCCGTTTTCCTGGGCATTCACGAGGCACGCGGCCTCGGCGAAGGGATCGATGTCCACCGCGCGGACCGACGCCGCGCCGGCGTACGCGCACGCGAGCGCGACGAGACCGCTGCCCGCTCCGAAGTCGATCACGCGCTGCCCGCGGACCTCCTCGGGGTGATCGAGCACCCAGCGCGCGAGCGCTTGCCCGCCGGCCCACGGCACGCACCAGAACGGGACCTCGAGCCCGAACGTTCCGAGCCACTCCTGCGTCGCGCGCCACAGCGGCGTGAGCTCGGTCGCCGTGTGGAGCCGCACCTCGGGGACGAAGGGCACGGTGGTGACCGCGGTGTGGGCCCGCACGAAATCGATGCGGGCCTGGAGCGTCATCCGGGAGCAGCCTAGCGCAGGCCGGACGGTGTACGCTGCCGCGCCATGAGCTCTCGCGCGTCGGTCCTCGTTTCGTCGGCGTTCTTTTCCATGATCGCCTGTGGGCCGAGCAAGCCCGCCGAGCCTCCGCCCGCCGCTCCGGTGAGCGCGTCTGCGCCTGCAGCTGCCGAGCGTCCGCCCGCGCCCGTCGCAGCCGCCACCCCCGAGCCGCCCGCGCCCGCACCCGCGGCGCAGCCCGAGGTGAGGACCACGGCGGTGACCGCGGTGTCGAACGAGATCACGACGCCGAACGTCATCTCGCCGGACGCGGTCATCCAGGGCATCCGCCCCAAGTTCAACGCGTGCTTCAACGACGCGCTGAAGAAGGAGCCGAAGAGCGGAGGCTCGGTCACGCTCTCCGCGAAGATCGACAAGGACGGCACGGTCGCGGCGGTGACACCGAAGATGCTCACCGGCTTCTCGCCCGCGGTCGTGAAGTGCGTGAGCGACGCGCTCAAGGCGGCGAAGTTCGCTCCGGCTGGCGGCATGAACTACACGACGTCGCTCGATATCCCCCTCAGCTTCACGAGCAATCAGTAGGCAACGCGACGCTGCGCGGAGGTCAGCGCCGCGCGCATCGCGCAGGCGTCGCGAGCGACCATCGCTTTTCGGCGGCGACGGACATCAGCGTCCGCGGCCTGAGCGACTCGCGGGCGCGCACGCTCATCGCGCGCCTCGACGCGCTCGGCTTCGCGGCTTTCTTCCGCAACCCAGGCCACGACGGCTGGCCGTCGTCCCAGGTGCGCCACGTCCACGCGGCGTTCGCAGGCGCGCACATGAAGAGCAGCCTGCGCGCGCAGATCTCGGACTTTTTCGCAGGCCGCAATGGCCTCGCGAGCCACACGACGTACCGCTTCTACCAGCCGTCGTCGGCGGTCAAGGCGGAGATTCGCCGGATCTTCGAAGCGGCGAACCGAGTCCTTTCGGGTTCAGCGCGGCGCGCGCTCGCGCTATCCTCCCGGCGCCCATGAAGCCGCCGCGCAAGTCACGACGTGGTCCGCTCGGAGTGATGGCGCGCGTCGGGCTCGCAGCGCTGCTCGTCGCCTGCGGGAGCCGCACCGGGCTGTTCGGTGAGGCCGCCGACGACGACGGGTTCATCCTCCTGCCTGACGGCGGGCGCGTCCCGCGCGACGGGGGCACGTTCGTCGACGGAGCGATGTTCGACGCGCCGCCGCTCATCGACGCCATGCCGCGCGACGCGAGCCGGCTCGACTGCCCGGACGCCGAGGCGACGCTCATCTACGTCGTCACCGGGACCAACGAGCTCTATTCGTTCTACCCGCCCGACGGCACGTTCACGTTCATCTCCAACATCGCGTGCCCCGCCGGGCCGGGGCCCAACGGTGACCCCGCGACGCCGTTCTCGATGGCCGTCGACCGGCGCGGCGTCGCGCAGGTCCTCTTCACCGACGACCGCCTCTATCGCGTGAGCACCGCCACCGGCGCTTGCGTGAGCACGCCCTACCAGCCGAACCAGCAGGGCTTCACGGCGTTCGGTATGGGCTACGCGACGAACGCGGCTGGCCCCATCGAGAGCCTCTTCGTCGCCGGCACCGCCGACCAGAACAACCCCACCTCGCCGGGGCTCGGTCGGATCGACACCACCTCCTTTGCGCTCACCCGGGTCGGCGCGTTCGTGCCCAACATCAACCGCGCCGAGCTCACCGGGACCGGCGACGGTCGATTGTTTGCATTCTACACGAAAGGGATCGACAACGGCCCGCCCTCGTACATCGGCGAGATCAACACCAACAACGCGCGCGTCGTCGCGGAGACACCGTTCCCCACCGTCGATCAGGGGGCCGGCTGGGCGTTCGCCTTCTGGGGCGGCGACTTCTACATGTTCACGTCGCCGAGCGGGGGCGGCTCCGACGTGACGCGCTGGCGTCCCGCCGACAACTCCGTGAACAACGTCGGCACGCTGCCCTCGCGGGTGGTGGGCGCCGGCGTCTCGACCTGCGCGCCGTCGCAGTAGCAGAGAGAAGCAGCGAACGGATGGGGGGCAAGGTCACGTTCGTCGGTGCAGGGTGCGGAGATCCGCGCCTCATCACGGTGCGCGCGGCCGAGGTCCTCGCCGCCGCCGACTACGTCATCCACGACGCCGACGTGCATCCCGACGTCCTCGCGCGCCTCCGCGAGGGCACGCTGCGCCAGCGCGTCGAGCCGGCGATGACCACCGAGCGCATCGCCTCGCTGCTCGCCGCCGAGGCGAAGCAGGGGAGGAGCGCGGTCCGGCTCACGTGGGGCGACCCGCTGCTCTTCGGCTGGGGCGACGCCGAGGGCACGGCGGTGTCACGCCACGGCGTGCCGCTCGAGATGGTGCCCGGCATCGGCCCGCTCATCGCCATCGGTGCGTTCGCCGGCATCCCGCTTACGCGTTCGAGCGACGCCTCGCCGAGCGTCGCCGCGGTGAGCGTGACGAGCGGTCACGAGAACCTCCACGACTGGCAGAAGCTCGCCACCGCCACCGACACGCTCGCGATCGTCTGCGACGCGGACACCGTCGCCGAGGTCGCTCGTTCGCTGGTCTTCTACGGGCGCGGGCCGGCGGAGCCTGCTTCGCTCGTGGAGAACGTCTCGCGACCCTCGCAGCGGATCACCGAGACCACGCTCGGCCGCATCCCGCAGCTCCCGCGCTCGCTCGCGGCGCGCATCGTCCTCGTGGTCGGCGATCGCGCGCTGCCGGTGCCGGCGCTGTCGTGGCTCGCGAAGCAGCCCCTGTTCGGCAAGCGCGTGCTCATCACGCGAGCGCGCGAGCAGGCGGGAAGCGCCGCCGCGCTCCTCCGCGAGCGCGGCGCGGATCCCGTGGTCGTGCCCACGATCGAGATCTGTCCGCCGAGCGATCCGTCGGTCATGATCGATGCCGTGTCGGCGCTGGGCGAGCGCTACGACTGGGTGGTCCTCACGAGCGCCAACGGCGTGGAGTCCTTGTGGGCCGAGATCAGGCGGCAGGGCAGGGATGCCCGGGTGTTCGGCAAGGCGAAGCTCGCCGTCATCGGCCCCGGCACGGGCGCGGCGCT
>JAYTHX010000287.1:0-32695 GCA_043732195.1 Polyangiaceae bacterium | reverse complement strand
ATCGCCGACCTCCGAGGAACGCCCCGCATGGACCTCACGCTAGCGAAAACGGGCGCCGTACGCGATGGGGCCGATACGGTGCCCCACTAGAACAGGACCCCCATGATGAGGCGGACCGTCTGGGCGGTCGAGAGGTCGAAGCTGACGCCCGCGGGCGTCGCCGGCGAGGAGGACTCACCGGGGAGGTAATCGAGGCCGCCGAGCGGGAAGAAGACGCCGTACTGGATCGCCGAGTAGAAGCCGCCCAGCTTGGTCGGGTCGTCGTTCAGGTTGCCATCCTTGGACTGGTAGTACACTTGGAGGTCGAGCTCGACGCCGAGATCCCGCTTGTTCCCGGGCGTTTGCACGAATTCGCTCGCGCGGCTCCAGATGATCGCCGCGCCGCCGCCCAGCTTCTGGCCGTTCGGGTTCCGGATGAAGTCGTATTCGACGCTCGGCCGGAAGTAGTACGCGTTCTGCACGCGCGTCATGATCTTGCGGAAGAAGATGTAGTCGATCTGGTACGAGGGGTGAAACCGGAACGAGGAGATCGCGCCCTCGGAGAGCCGCGTCTGGAGGCCGCTCGGGCCCGGATTCAGGCCCTCGACGTTCTGATCGCCGCTCGCCCAGCCGGCGCCGAACTGCACGCGGAGCTTGTCCTCGACCGCGCGGAGCTCCGCCTGCGTCGCGAGGCCCCAGGAGCGGAGCTTCACCGGATCGCTCACGCTGTTGCGCGCGGGCGAGTTCTCGATCGAGCCCCAGATGGTCGCCGCCTCGGCCTCGAACCGGAGCTTGTTCCAGAGGAACTGCACCCAGACGTCGGGGATGAACGCCTCGGCGCCTCGGCGCTCGTAGCCGTTGTTGTTCGTCGAGCTGTTGGAGGTGTCGGTGGTGAGCGGGGTCTCGCCCGCCTGCACGTCGATCTCCTGCTTGCGGTAGACCGCATAGATACCGCCGTTGAGCACGACGTCGTTGCGCGCGAGCTTGAGGCGCTGCAGCTCGGGGTTCGTGCGGCGCGCGGCGAAGGCCACCCACTGGCTCACGTTCGAGCGGTTCGACGTGTTGTACGGCTGACCGCCGTAGACGTCGTAGGGCGACGCGTTCGTCGCGCCGGACGACACGAAGTCCCAGGCTCCACCGAAGTAGAGGTCCATGGACTTGATGCCCGAGACGAACATGATGCGGTCGGCGTTCGACTGGTAGTCGTGATCGATGCCGTCACCCGAGTTCACGAGCATGCCGAGACCCCAGTGGCTGGGCATGCGGCCGAAGCGGATCTGGCCGAGCGGCGTCAGGTACTCGGCCCACGCGCGCTGCACGTCGATCGAGTTGCGGTAGCCGTTCACGCCCGCGACGGGCGGGCTCTGCGTGGTGGAGAACGCGCCGAGCGGCGCGTAGCCGTTGTAGCCCGCGGCCTTGTAGCCGCTCGCGCTCGGCTTGATGGCGTACGAGTCCGGCGTCGAGCCGAGCACGAGGTTGTCGAGCAGGTCGACCTGCGCCATGACGCGGAGGTTGTCGGAGACGTGGATCTCGGGGTTCAGGCGGAGGCGGAGGTTCGCGCTCGCCTGGGACTTGTCCTTGCACTCGCCCTTGCCGTCGCTTCCGCAGAGCAGCACCTGGCGCGCGGTGCCGTTCGGCAGCGTGTAGCTGTTGTCGAGCGGCTGCGCCCAGAGGTTCTGCGAGCCGCCCACGTCGCCCGGGCGACCGAGCGAGAAGTTGTGGTACAGCTCCGCGCGCGTGCGGAAGTAGCCGTGGAGCTCGAGGATCGGACGCGTGTGCGCCCACCAGTCCTCGCTGTAGACCTCCGAGGGACGCGCGCCGATGGTGCCGTCGTTGGTGGGGCGCTCGCTGCCCTGCTGGAGCAGCTTGGCCTGATCCCCCGCGGGGTCGACGGCGGGCGCGCCGCTCGGCGCGGTGCCGGTCGCGCCGTCCGAGGGAATGAGGTTGTCCTTGGGGTCGCCGGTGCGCGCCGCGCCGCTCGACGGCTGCGCGCCGGAGCCCCCGGCCGTCGCAGCTGCGGGCGCGGGCGGGTCGGCCTGCTGCGCGCTTGCCGTGGACGAAACGAGGGCAAGTGCGCCGCACGAGAAGGCGGACGCGACGACGCCAAGAAAGCGGTGGCGGCGGAAGACCATGTGGGGCGAGCTTCTAACACAACCAAGAGCCCGGGTGGCTACCGAGGAAATGACCTAGATCCGCGAACGTGGCCTTCGTCGGGTGAGCACGGCGACCACCGCGAGCAAGAAGACGAAGACCCCGCCCCACAGCACGGTCGTTGCGGGGTGATGAACGGCCCAGGTCAGCGCGCCCAGCGCGAGGCCGGGGGAGGGCGGCGCCGCGCTTCCCTCGAAGCGCGCGGCGTCCACGCTCGCATCGCAGGCGCGCGCGCCGTGCGCAGTTGCCTTTGGCGCCGCGCAGGTGGCGAAGCAAGTCACGACGTCGCCTGCCGTCCACCCGACGAACGTACGGGTGTGAGCCGCCGCGTCTCCGCCCGCGAGGCGATCGGCGGACGCGCCGGCGAGCCCTTTCACGCGCGCTTCCACCGCCGGACGCATGTCCTCGACCCAACCCGGGACCGGCGTCGCGACGCAGGCGAGGAGCAGCGCCTCGCCGCCGCCCGCGGGCGCTCGCCAGGCGGTCCACTGCGTGACGGCCGCGGTCGAGCCGGACGCGAATGGCGGACGAGCGAGCTCTGCGGTGAGCCATCCGGCCGGCGGCTCGGCGGCCACCGACGGGCTCATCTACGCCGGCTCGCCCTGCTCGGCGCGATCCTCGAGCTCCTCGAGGAAGCCCTCGACCTCGACGCGCAAGGCGGCGAGCTTCGCGCGTGAATCCACGACCCGCTCGTTCGCGCTGATCGGGCCGCTGGGTAGCTCTTCTTCCTCGTCCTCGAGGAGCGCGGACGGCTCGTCGTCGCTCGTGAGCGCCAGCGCGAGCGCAGACGCCGTCGCGCTGGCGGGCGCGCTTTCGGGGTGCGCTTGCGCGGCGCCGTTCGCGAGGCGCTTCTTGGCGCCCGCGATGGTGAAGCCGTCGCGGTAGAGGAGATCACGCACGCGCAGCAGGTTCTCGACATCCTTGCGCGAGTACACGCGCTGGCCCTTCGCGCTCTTGGTCGGACGGATGCTGCGGAACTCGCGCTCCCAGTAGCGGAGCACGTGCGGCTCGACACCGACGAGTCCCGCCACCTCACCGATGCGGAAGAACAGCTTCGAGGGCAGGCTGACCACGGCGCCGCCAGCCTACTCCTTCGGCGCCTCACTGGCAGCGGCAGCAAGCGGGACGTTGATTCCGCCGCCGGCAGCCCCTGTGGACAATCCGAGCGAGGAGGCCGTGCTCACGCTGACGCCGTTCGCGTGCGGCGTGCTGCCGTTCTTCTCTTTTTCCTTCGCGTTCAGCGCTTGCTTGAGGATCTGGCTCGCCTTGAAGGTGAGCACCCGGCGCTCGCTGATCTTGATCGGATCGCCGGTCTGGGGATTGCGCCCCGGACGCTGGCGCTTGTCGCGCAGGACGAAGTTGCCGAACCCGCTGATCTTTATCTTTTCCCCGCGCCCGAGGGTCTCCTTCATCATCTCGAACACGAGGTCGACGATGTCCGCCGACTCCTTCTTCGAGAAGCCACCCACCCTCGTGTAAAGCGCCTGGACGATCTCCGCCTTCGTCATGATCGTCTCTCACCCCCGAAAGGTTCCGGTCAAATGGTGGGAGGCGACATCCGTGGCCCCCGCCAACGCTCGCAGGTATCGGATAGTAAACGGCTTATAGAACGCGAGCTAGCGGAAAGTGGCTTAATGCTACTCGCGCTAGCTCCGCGTTTTGACGAGGTTTTTAGGTAGCTGTGTCAGGCTGCCAGCTCCGCCTGGGAGTCGGCGGGGACGGGGACGGGAGCCGACGGAGGAATGCTGTCGAGCTGCGCGCCCGCGGGGAGCATACGGCTGGCCTTGCGGCGCGCGAGCTGCTCCATGCCGACGAGCGCGGCGACGTAGCCGTAGCCGATGGTGAAGAGCATCGCAAAGGGCGTCGCGAACCAGTGGCCGGTCTCGAGCGACGCGATGACGCTGCCGAGCGAGAGCAGGCAAAGGACGACCTCCGCCGTGGGGATGTCGGCGCGCGCACGGTAGCGGTTGGAGTGCATCTCGCCGTGCTTCGGCGTGCGCACGAACTCACCCGACATCGAGCGCAGGCCCTCGAGGACCGCCTTCGAGAGGTGCGGCGCGAGGCCCGCGCCGAGCGCGAGCAGCGCCGGGAGCGTGCGGACGGCCTGCCAGCGACCACGGCCCTGCGCAGCCTCGGCCATCGCGTAGAACGCGAGGAGCGAGCCCGTGGTGCCGATGCAGAGCGGGAGGTCGACGAGGAGCATCGTGCCGGTGTTCGTCGCCGGCATGAGGATGAGCGCCGGGAGGAGCAGCACGCTGAGGAGGACCATCAGCGGGTACGCGAAGTGCGGCGTCATGTGGAAGAAGGCCTCCACACGCTGGCTGAGCGTGAGGTCCGACGTCATCACGCGCTTCATCAGCTTCCGTGCAGTCTGCACGGTCCCCTTCGCCCAGCGGAACTGCTGCGCGCGGAAGGCGCTCACGTCCTCGGGGAGCTCGGCGGGGGTGACCACGTTCTCGCGGTACACGAACGTCCAGCCCGCCATCTGCGCGCGGTAGGAGAGATCGAGGTCCTCGGTGAGCGTGTCGTGCTGCCAGCCGCCGCTCTCGCCGATGGCCTTCGCGCGCCACATGCCGCCCGTGCCGGAGAAGTTGAAGAGCCAGCCCGCCGCGGAGCGCGCGCGGTTCTCGACGAGGTGGTGACCGTCGAGCATGAGCGCCTGCACGCGCGTGAGCCACGAGACGTCGCGGTTCATGTGGCCCCAGCGAGCCTGGACCATGCCGACCTTCTCGTTCTGCGCGCCGACGAAGTGCGGGACGAGATCACGCAGGAACGTGTCGCCGGGGACGAAGTCGGCGTCGAAGATGGCGATGAGCTCGCCCTTCGCGACCTTGAGGCCTTCGTCGAGCGCGCCGGCCTTGTAGCCGGTGCGGTTGACGCGGTGGATGTAGACCATGTCGAGCTCGCCGTTCCAGCTCGCGGCCGGAGCGCCGTCGCTCTCGCCGATCGCAGGCGGTGCGTCGCGGAGCTCCATGACCTTGGCGCGCGCCATCTGGCGGCTCTCGTCGGTCGAGTCGTCGAGCACCTGGATCTCGAGCTTCTCGCGCGGGTACGCCATCTTCGCCGTCTGCTCGAGCAGGCGCGCGACAACCGTGGCCTCGTTGTAGAGCGGCAGCTGGATGGTGACGTGCGGGAGCGACGCCGGGTCCGTCTCGAGCGGCAGCCGGGGCGCGCCCTCGCGCAGGGCGCGGAGCTTCTTCGCGTAGCGGAGGCAGGTGAGGACCAGGTGCGACCGGTGGAGCCCATACATCGCGAGCAGCAGGAGCACGGCGAAGTACGCGGAACACAACACGACTTGCATGCGCTGGAGCTAAGCACCCGGACCGCGGCGCTTTGTCATCGACTTGTAATTCGTTGTACCGGCTTGTCCCTCAGTGGGGCCGGTGTGCGCTCAGCGCCGGGCGCTCACTCGGTCTTCTGGCCGATATCGAGGCTGTAGTACGCGGCGAGACCGATGAAAAAGAAGGTGTGGCCCGACTTCTCGAGGGTCGGGATGCTGCCCGAGTCGCCGTTCGCGTCCTTCTGCGAGCTGAACGTGCCGACGCCGAGGTTTGCGCGCGGGACGATACGGATCGGGCCCGCGGGGATGGAGAGGCCGACGCCGATCTGGAACTCGAGCCCGCTGTACGAGCGATCGCCGTCGAGCGCGGCGATGCCCGAGCCGTTGCCGCTCGAGGCGAGCGTGCGCGAGCCGAGCCCGAGGTCGCCGATGAACGAGACGTGATCGACGCTCGGGATGATCCCGAGGTTCACGCCGAGGTACGTCGAGTGGGCCGAGGCGCTGAATGTGCGACCGGACTGCACCTGCGCCGCCGCGCTTTCCGATCCGCCGAGCGCCGTGTACTCGAACGTGGCGCCGAGCAGGAGCATCTTCACGAGACGCACGTAGGCGTCGATGCCGAACGCGCCGCCCGCGGCTCCGACGTCGCTGATCGACGCGCCCTTCTTGCGGTCGCCACCCGGCACCGAGCCGCCGCCCCGGATGCCGAAGAGGAAGCCGGTGGACGTCGATGCGATGAGGTTCTTCTTCGGCGGCTTGTTCGTGTCGGGCGCGGTGTACGGCGCCGGCAGCGGCTGACCCGCGACCGGCGGCGGCACGACCACGGCCGCGCCCGCGGCGCCGCCTACGAGCACGAGCTCCTGGCTCTTCTGCTCCTTTTCGCCGAGCGGGACGTCGACGTACGCGGCTGTCGCGTAGCCCGCGGCCTGCGCGGTGAAGCGATAGGTGCCCGGGTTCAGCGGCCGCGCGATCCCGATCAGCTCGATGGGCATCACGACCCCGTTGACGTTGATGCTCAGGTTCGTGAGCTGCTGCTGGCCAGGACGGGTCGTGATGCGCAGCGTGGGGATGCGCGGGCGGAGCGCACCGAGCTCGGCCTGTCCCTGCTGCTGCGCCTGCACGAACGCGTCGGGCGCGCCGGGGGCGAGGGTCTTGCGCGCGAGCGTCTCGTAGGTCTCGGAGCTCTCGACGAGGCGGCCCGTGAGCGCCTGGCACTCTGCGATATGGAGGAGGTGCGTCGGCGCGTCGAAGAGCTTCTGGGCGGACTCGAAGCGAACGAGCGCCTCTCCGGCCTTGCCGTCGTCCTGGAGCTTCACGCCCTCCTGGTAGGCGGCGCGGGCAGCGGCCTTCTTCTCGGTATCAGACATCTGCGCGCGGGCGCTCGACGTGGTGAAGAGCAGCGCGACCAGAGCCGCAAGGGTGCAAAGGAAAAGACGGGTCTTCATGGCTCGCTCCAAGGACGAGCGAGAGCCTAGCCTAGTCGCACGACGGTCAGTAACCGGGGTCGTCCTTCTTCGGCTTCTTGGGCGGCGTTGCGGCGGGCGTCGCAGTGGTGAGCGGCGTAGCGACGGTGACCGGTTGCGGCGCGGGCGCAGGGCCTCCGCCGAGCGGCGGCAAGGGCGGCGCGGCGGCCGCGACCGTCGTTCCACCCGCGGCCGCAGGCGGCTTGCCAGCGACCGGCTTCGCGGGCTTGACCGGCCTGCCCGCGAGCGGGGGGGCCTTCGCGTCGGCCGGGGCGGTCGCGGGCTCGACGCTCAGCGGCACGACCGGTGCGACGCTCGGCGGCGCGGCGGCCGTCTCCGCGGGGGGCGGCGTCTGCGCGGCGGACTTCTCGGTGAGCGGCGGGAGCTGCGTGACGCCCACGCTGTTGGTCGCCGTGCTGCTCTTGTTCCGGATCTTCACCGCGGCCGCGGTTGCGCCGCCGGCGAGGAGCAGGCCGGTGAGGGCCGCGCCGACGAGCCACTTGCCACGGCCGCCGGCGACGCCGGGGACCGGCTGCGACGACGTGAACGGGGCGGCCGTCATGCCGGCGGGGTTGGGCGTGCGCGAGGGGTAGCTCGCGTGGCCCGCGGCCATCGGGTCGGGCGTCGGCGTCGACGACGCGGCCATCGTGGCCGAGACGGGACGGTGCCCCTGCGGTCCGCCGTACGCCTGGCTCGACGTGGGGCCGCGCGTGCCGATGCCGGCGGCGAAGGCGAGGTGCTCCGCGAGCTCGGTCACGTTCGCGAAGCGACGATCCGGCTCACGCTCGAGCGCGCGCATGAACCAGCTGTCGAACGCCTGCGGCAGGCCGGGAACGGAGTGCGATGGCAGGGGAATGGGCGCGGTGCAGATCTTCACGAGCAGATCGCCCACCGACTCGCCGTCGAACGGGAGCTTGCCGGTCACGCACTTGAACGCGATGACGCCGAGCGACCACACGTCCGTCCGGTGATCGACGTTGCGGAGGCCACGCGCCTGCTCCGGGGACATGTAGAACGGCGTGCCGAGGACCGCGCCGGTCTTCGTGCTCGAGGTGATGCCCGGGCTGTGCGGGCTGCTCTGGATCTTGGCGATGCCGAAGTCGAGGACCTTGGCCACCTCGTCGTCGTCGTCGTTGTTGTGGACGATGAAGACGTTCTCGGGCTTCAGGTCGCGGTGGATGATGCCGCGCTCGTGCGCCTTCGAGAGGCCGCGCGAGACCTGTTGGATGATGCGCGCCGTGTCCTGGAGCGTGAGCTGGCCGAGGCGATCGATGCGCTTGTCGAGCGGCTCGCCCTGGAGCAGCTCCATGACGATGTACGGCTTGCCCTCGTCGGTGACGCCGTTGTCGAAGATCTGAATCGCGTGCTTCGACTGGATGGTCGCCGCCGCCTTCGCTTCCTTGTCGAAGCGGCTCCGGGCCTCGGCGCTGTTCGCGTACTCGGCCTCGATGAACTTGATGGCAACCGCCGTCCCCAGGTTGCAGTGCCGCGCCTCCCAGACCGAGCCCATGCCGCCACGCCCGATCAGCTTCACCAGCTGATACTTGCCGCCGACGAGGCCGGTCGACGGCGGGACTTCGGCTTCAAGGACGGTCATTTGGGGGGGTGACTCGAGAAGGGAAGGAGGCGTGGGTCCATGGGACGCACGGGCCGAGCGGTTGGTTGAAAGACTACCGCTCGACCGGGGAAAGGGAAACCGAGGTTGCCCGACTTTGTTCCTCCTCCTACGGTGTGCGCCGTGCCTCCCCCTCGTTCCAGGGCCCCCTCCAAGTTGGCGAAGTCTGCGGCATCCGACGTGACCGAGCCCACGACCTCAGCCGTTGCGGCCCCTGAACGACCGGCGCCGGCGAGCGTCCTGCCGCCGCCTGGCAGCGAGAACGTCCTCTACCTGATCGACCTCTCGGGGTACGTCTATCGCTCCTACCACGCGCTGCCGCCCCTCTCGAACTCGAAGGGCGAGGTCACGCACGCGGTGATGGGCACCGTGAACATGATCCAGAAGGTCGTGAATGACCGTCGCCCTACCATGCTGGCGGTGGCCATGGACAGCCGCGGCCCGAGCTTCCGCAAGGAGATCGACGCCCGCTACAAGGCGACGCGCCAGGCCGCCCCCGAGGACCTCTCGCATCAGATGAAGCGCGCCGCGGAGTTCGCGCGGGCCTACGAGATCCCGATCTACCAGCAGGAGAGCATCGAGGCCGACGACCTCATCGCGGCGGTCGTCGAGCGCGCGCTCGCCGAGAACGTGCGCGTCGTGATCGTGAGCGCCGACAAGGACCTCATGCAGCTCGTCAACGACGGGGACGACCGCGTGCTCATGTGGGACTCGATGCGTGAGAAGACGTACGGCGCGCCCGAGGTGGAGACGAAGTTCGGCATCCCGCCGAGCCAGCTCCGCGATCTCCTCGCGCTCACCGGGGACACGTCCGACAACATCCCGGGCGTCCCGAGCGTCGGTCCGAAGACGGCCTCCGACCTCCTGAAGGTGTACGGGACCATCGAGGGCATCTACGCGAACCTCGCGAACATCAAGCGCCCGAAGCTGAAGGAGGCGCTCGAGAAGCACGAGACCGACGCGCGGATCTCGCAGGTGCTCGTCACGCTGAAGCGTGACATCGACGTCGGCTGGAACAAAGAGAGCCTGCGTTACGGCGGCGCAAACGTGGAGAAGCTGCGGCAGCTCTTCATGGAGCTCGAGTTCACGCGGCTGCTCGATCAGATGACGGCCGCGCAGGCGCGACTCGAGTCGGGGCAGCGCCCGGTGGTGGGCGACAAGGGGGCGGGGCGCGCCGTCGCGATGGTGGCTGCCGCGGCGCGCGGGACCGATGCGCCGCCCGCGAAGAGCATCCCGCGGACCTACGTGCACGTGATCGAGGAGGCCGCGCTCGAGGCAGTGATGGCACGCGCCCGTGCCACGAAGGTCCTCGCGGTGCACGTGGTGACGACGAGCCCCGATCCGATGCGTACCGAGATCCTCGGGCTCGGGCTCTCGGTCGCGGAGGGCGAAGGCGTGTACGTGCCGATCGGGCACCGCTACCTCGGCGTCCCCAAGCAGCTCGCCTGGGAGCAGGTGCGTGCCCTCCTCGCGCCGGTCTTCGAGGATCCGGCGGTCCGCAAGGTCGCTTACGACCTGAAGCGCGCGGAGAACGTGCTCTTCCGCCACGGGGTGAAGCTCGCCGGCGGCATCTCCGATCCGATGCTCGCCGCGTACCTGATCGACCCCGAGGCCCCGAACGACGCGAAGGATCTCGTACGCCGCGAGCTCGGCACCGAGCTGCCGCTCTTCGACGAGGGGAGCGGTCGCAAGGCCGACCGCGTGCAGTTCGACCAGCTCGAAGTGGAGCGCGCGACCACCTTCGCCGCGCCCCAAGCGGAGCTCTCTCTCGCGCTGGCCGAGCGCCTCGACCGGCGCATCGCGACCGACGGCCTCACGAAGCTCTACGAAGGGCTCGAGCTGCCGCTCTCGCGCGTGCTCGCCTCCATGGAGCGGAAGGGGGTGCTCGTGGACACGAGCAAGCTCGCCAGCATCTCCGCGAAGGTGGAGCTCGAATGCAACGTGCTCGAGGCGAAGGCCCAGGAGCTCGCCGGCCGAGCGTTCGCCATCCGCTCGCGCGATCAGCTCGAGACCATCCTCTTCGACGAGCTGAAGCTCCCGGTCATCAAGCGCACCCTCAAGGGTGGCCGCTCCACCGACGCCGCCGTGCTCGACGAGATCGGCGACAAGCATCCGCTGCCCGGCGTGATCCTCGAGTTCCGCGAGCTCGATAAGCTGAAGGGCACGTACCTCGATGCGCTGCCGCGCGCCGTCAATCCCGACACCGGCCGCATCCACACGCGGTTCGAGCAGGCGGTGGCGGCGACGGGTCGGCTCTCGTCGACCGACCCCAACCTCCAGAACATCCCCATCCGCAAGGAGGTGGGGCGGCTCGTGCGCTCGGCGTTCGTGGCGCCGCCCGGATTCCAGATCGTCAGCGCCGACTACTCGCAGATCGAGCTGCGCGTGCTCGCGCACCTCGCGAAGGACGAGCAGCTCATCATCGCGTTCCGCGACCGGCTCGACGTCCACGAGCACACGGCCTCGCTGATCTTCGAGGTACCCCGGGCCGACGTCACGCCCGACATGCGGCGGCGCGCGAAGGCCATCAACTTCGGCCTGATCTACGGCATGGGCGAGGCGCGACTGGCGCGCGAGCAGGGCATCACGCGGGAGGAGGCGCGCAACTTCATGGCGGCGTACTTCGAGCGCTTCGTGGGCGTGCGCAACTTCATGAACCAGGGCCTCGACGGCGCGCGCGCCGATCAGACGGTGCGGACCATTCTCGGGCGGCGTCGCTTCGTCCCGAACCTCGCCTCGACGAACCGCGGCCTGCGCGCCGAGGCCGAGCGGGTCGCGAAGAACACGCCGATCCAGGGCACGGCCGCGGACATCATGAAGCTGGCGATGATCGCGCTAGGAGAAGGCGAGGTGGTGCCGGGCGCGCGCATGATCCTCACCGTGCACGACGAGCTCGTCTTCGAGGTGCCGGACGCGGGGGTCGCGAAGGCCGAGCAGCGGATCAAGGAGGCGATGGAGGGGGCGTTCTCGCTGGACGTGCCGCTCGTGGTGGACGTCGGACACGGCCAGCACTGGGGCGACGCGCACTGACCCCCCGTCGCTAGTGGAGGACTCCTTCTCCCACTTCGATTCCCTTCGCGCCCTCGCGGCGCAGCGCGATGACCTCGCCCGGCGCGCACGCCATCGCGAGCTGCGTCGAGGACGTCGTCAGGATCCACTGCACGTTCGGGAGCGCGCGGCGGAGCAGCGGCACGAGGATTCGCAGGAGCGCAGGATCCTGCTGGCTCTCGACGTCGTCGATCGCCACCACGCCCTCCGCGCGGCGCGGATCCTCGTGACGCGGGTACGCGGCCACCAGAGCACGCAGCGTGAGCGCGCCGAACGCCACCAGATGCCGAGCCGGGCGCGGCAGCGCATCGAACGCCACGACCTGGCCCGCGGCGCCGATCGCTTCCGGCTCGAGCGAGGCCGGGCTCACGCCGGCGTAGGTGAAGCCGAACGGCGCGAGCATCACGTCGACCACCTCGCGCACCGCGAGGTCGAAGCGCGCGAGGTGCGCGTGCGCGGCGCGGTCGGCCGCGAGCGCCCGTGCGATGCCGGCGTAGGAGAGCACCTGCTTCGTCTCGCGGGTGAGGTCGGCGCGGGTGGGATCGTCGAACGTCGCCGGCGCGCGCACGTCGTAGCGGAGGATCGTGCGCTGGGGCGTGGAGAGCATGTTCGCGGTGCGGCTGAACCAGCGCGCGCCCGAGAAGCACACGAACACGAAGCCTCCCTCGGCCTGCGCGCGGCGGTCGAACAGCGCCTGCTCACGGCGCCGCGCCGAGGCTGCGTCCGCCTCCTCGTCTGCCAACACCGCGGTCGGGCTGGCGACGACGAGCGGATGCGGCCGCTCGGGATCGTCGGTGCCGAGGAGCCATTCCGTGACGACGAACGCCGGGCCTTCGAGCGCGGTCTGGCCTGCCGTACGCGGCAGCGGCGCGGGCGGCAGCGCGCAGCCCGGGCGCGTGACGGCGAGCGCGGTGAGCAACGTCGTCTTGCCGATGCCGTCTCCGCCGTAGAGCACGGTCGCTGCGCGCGGCGTACGCGTGTCGGCGGCGTCGTCTGCGAAGTGCACGGTCGTGTCCTCGAACACACCCACGTGGTGGAGACGCACGCTCGCGAGCCGCATGGCTGCGAGGCTAGCAAACCGCGCGGCGGCGGCGGAGGCCGAACGCGCCCAGCGCTGCGACCAGGAGAACGAGGCCGGCCGAGCTCTGATCGAGATTCTTGGCGCGGGTACGGGCCGTCGCGCAGGAGGCGGCGCCGCTGCTCTCGTCCCCGAGCGCCGGGTCGGTCGCCGCGGTCTTAAGCTGCGGGATGACGACGTCGCCCGCCTCGAGCACCGGCGACGCACCCGCCAGCGCGAAGGCCTGGCTGAAGAGCGATTCGAAGCCCGCGGTGGTCGTGTAGATGTGCCCGAAGTCCTCGTCGCAGTTGCCGCCGCGCGAGACCACACCAAGCACGGCGCCGGTCTGCTCGCTGATCGCCGGCCCGCCGGAGTCACCCTGGCAGATCGACTTGCCGACCTCGAACTCGTGCGTGCCGAGCGGGGTCTTGCTGGGCGAGACCGCCTTGCCCTGCGCGAGGACCTCGACGCCAGCCTTGTGAAAGCGCGTGCCGATGGGCAGCGCGCTGTCGTTCTGGCCGTAACCGACCGAGCGCACCGTCTCGCCCACGCGTGCCGGCGAGTGGACGCGGAGAGGAAGCGGGGCGACGGCCGTGATGGCCGTGTCGAGGACGATGAGCGCGATGTCCGAGTCGCAAAGATACGGACCGCTCGGAGCGACGACGGCCTTCGCGAGCGCGACGGGGCGGCGCGCGAAGCTCGGCGAAGCGCCGACGTAGACGCCGATGGTGCTCGGGTCCTCGTTGCCGGCGACGTGCTCGCCGTTCGCGCTCTTGCCGTTCTCGTCGCACGAGACGGAGGTCGTGATGTTCCTCGTGACGCAGTGGCGTGCGGTGAGGACGACGTTCGGGGCGACCAGCGCGCCGGAGCAGAGCTCGAACGTGCCGCCCGTGCCGACGCGGAGCGCGACGACGCCGGGGACCGCCTCGTCACCGTCGTCCTTGGAGCCGCCGAAGATGCTGGGATCGGAAGATCCCGTCGTCACGCGCGCCGTCACGGTCGCGTCGGGTGTGGTCTCGGCCGCGCACCCCGTGATCGAGGAGAGCACCAGGGCCGCAGCCGGGACCCAGACGCACGAGCGAACGATCCAGTCCGAACAACCTACCTTGTAGGTTCTGGTGGCATTCACCACTACATCGGAGGGGGTCGAGGCGTGGGACATCGGGGCTGGCACAACCCCTTTCACTATGTATGCCGTTCACTGACGGGCACTTACCTCGACTGAGCCGGTGCGACGGGACCCCGCATCTTCGCGGGGGTCGAGCTGCGACGCAGGGTCTGATCCCGGTGTCATGCCTGGCCCCTTTTTGTGGTCGGTGGACACCTATCCGGCGTCGGGTTAGGGTCCATTCGCAAGCTTTTCCGTGGGTTGCTCGCTGGGCCCCGTTTTGCTTCTTGGTGGACTTCGCCGTCTGCGTCCATGACGCGCTCCGACGCGCCCCGACCTGAGCCTTCTTGATGCCGAACTCCGACGCCGTCGCCAGTGACCTCATCGCAGCGCGCGATGGCGCCACGATCGAGGCGTCCTCGCCCGTGCCCACCGGGTCGGGGGTCGTGACGGTGTCGGGCGGCCTGGTGCGCGAGCTGAGCCGTGGGTGGACGTTCACGGACAATCATCTCGCGCTCCTGGTGAGCGCCGCGCTGTTCGTGCTCGGCGCCTGGCCGCTCGCCCTCACGGAGGTCCCTCCCTACCAGGATCTCCCGAACCATCTCGCGGCCGCGACCGTCATCGACAACCCGGGGCGCTACCCGGAGTTCGTCTTCAACGGCTTCTTCAAGACGAACGCCGCGCTCTTCGCGTGGCTCTACGTCGTGGGCAAGATCGCCGGGATCAAGCTCGCGGCGCGGCTGTTCGCGCTCCTCGTGCTCGCCGCGAACGCGTTCGTGCTCCCGCGCTTCGTGCTGGCGCTCACGGGGAGCCGCAACCGCATGCTCGTCGCGAGCATGTTCGTGTGGCCAATGGTCCACAACTGGTTCGTCTCGATGGGGATGCTGGACTTCGCCCTGTCCGTGCCCCTGTCGCTCGGCCTGCTCCTGGCGATCGATCGGCAGCGTCGCACGCCGTCGGCGACGAATGCGCTGCTCGTCACTGCGCTCGGTGCCGTCACCTGGTACGCGCACGTCTTCCCGTTGCTGGTCGTGCACCTCCTCGTGCTCATCGAGGCAGCACGGCGTCCCAGCTGGCGCGAGCGCGTCGGCGCGCTGCGGTCGATGGCGCTGCCGCTCCTGCCGGTGATGGCGCTCGTCGGGATGTCCGTGTTCGAGCAGCTCCGCGACAACGTCGGCTCGATGTCGACGGTCGTGGCCCACGGCAAGATGGTCCCGCCCTGGGAGCTCGCCTACAACCTCTGGGCGGAGTGGTTCTGGGGCTTCACGAAGCTCTCCATCACCAGCATCGTCCCGTGCCTGCTCCTCGCGTACTACGGCTTCGGCCGCCGTCGCGAGTCGCCGATGTTCTTCTCGCCGCTCGCGGTGGTCGTGCTCGGGCTGCTCTTCTGCCTGGCGCCGTACCGCGTCACCAACTGGTACCACGTCAACTCGCGGCTCATCCCGTTCCTCTGGGTAGCGGCGCTGCTGCGCGTCCCCGACCACCTACCGAAGCGCATCTTCGCCGTGCTCGGCCTGTCCGCCGCGCTCTACAGCGCCGGCATGGGCACGGATTTTCTCCGCCTCGAGAGCGACCGCGAGCGCTTCACCGCCGGCGTCGCCACCGTTCCCGAGGGCGCGAAGCTCCTCCCGCTCGTCTTCCGCCACAAGGGCGCGAGCGACAACACGCGCAGCCTCCTTCACGCGTGGGGCTTCTACGTGACCGACCGGTACACGAGCGCGCCGCTGCTCTTCGCGCACTCGCGCTCGTTTCCGGTCATGTACTCGACGCCGCCGCCGGTGCGCTTCAACGATCTCGTCCTCGAGAACTTCGCGGCCACCATGATCTCGTCGGCGAACTTCTGCGAGTCCACGCGCGTCGTGACGAACGACTGCCGCGGCGAGTACCGCGCGCGCTGGGCGGAGTTCTGGCACGACGCGACGCCGCTCTACGATCACGTGCTCTTGTGGGAGCCCTCCGAGGAGGCTCTCCAGCTCGTCCCGATCGATTACGGCATCACGTACCGCCAGGGCGGCCTCGTGATCATGCAGCGCGGCGGCAACGCCCCCGCCGCCTCGCGCTAGTCGCCTCGCTCGCGTCCCGCCCGCGCCCGCTCATTGACCGCGGACGCGGAGATCGATGCGGCGGCCCACGTTGAGGGCGAAGAAGGCGGAGCCTTCGCCTTCCGCGAAGCTGCCGCCGATCGCGAAGACGTCGCCGTGCAGGCCGTCGTGAACGGAGTCGGCGCTGATGGTGGCGACGATCCGGAGCTTCGTGACCTTGTGCTCGGCGACGAACGGGCGGCCCTTGATGAGCGTCATCGTGCGGCGGATCCCCTGCGCGAGCGGGCCGCTCGGGCTGCCGCTCACCTGGACGTCGGCGATGTGCCCCGTATCGTCGAGCGTCAGCGTCACCGTCGCCTCGCCGGCGCCGCCGAGCGGCGCGGTCCGCCAGATCGTGTCGCCGCTCGCGGCCTGCGGGAAGTCGCGGGTGAACGCGCGCGAGAGGTCGGTCGCCGAACGATCGCCGACCGCCCCGAACAGCGCGGACGAACCGGTGGATCCAGGCGCGCCGTCGGTCCTGGCCGGGCCAGCGCGGCCCGCGGAGGGGCGCCCCTCGTGCGACGGCCTCGCTGCGGCTTTCGCCCGGGGGGGCGGCACGGGCCGCGCCGGCGCGTCGGGAAACACGACGGGCGCGGCGGCCGCGTTCGTGTCCGGCGCGGGCGCGGCGTTCGCGGGCGGGACCTCGGCCGAGTCGGGGGCGGGGAGCTCGAAGGTCTCGCCGGCGTTCTGCGGTGCCGGATCGACCACCGGCGCCTGGGCGCTCTGCCGCGGGACGAGCAGATAGGCCGCCACCGCGCCGTGCGCGAGGAGCGAGATCCCCAGCGTTCCTGCGAGTGCCCAGCGCACGGTGGACAGTGTGCCGTAGACGGGCAGAAGTTCCCGCGCCTTCATCGTACCTCAAGCGTGAGTCACGGGAGTCCTTGCGCGTGGGCACGCCCTATGCGAAGGACGAGTTTCAATGTCCAAGGTCTCGGGAGCCACCATCCCGCTCTTCTCGCTCCGTACGCGGAACGACTGGGGCATCGGCCAGATCACCGACCTGCCGACCTGCGCGTCCTGGCTGCTGGGCGCCGGCCAGCGCCTCCTCCAGGTACTGCCCACCCAGGAGCTCTCCCAGGGGGAGACGAGCCCCTACGGCGCGCTCTCTGCGTTCGCGATCGATCCCATCTACATCGACGTCGAGGCCATTCCCGACCTCGACGCTGCGGCCATCGCGAAGCGCCTCGGTGAGGAGGGCCTGGCGGAGCTCGCGAAGGCGCGTCAGTCGGCCACGGTCGACTACGCCACGGTGCGCGCGCTGAAGCGCCGCTTGTTCCACGAGGCCTTCCACCGCTTCCGCGAGCACGAGCTGGTCGCGGATCCGGCCGGCGATCGCGCGAAGGCTTTCTTCGCGTTCGTCGATCGGGAAGGCGAGTGGCTGCGCGATCATGCCCTCTACATCGCGCTGCGCGCCTCGCACGACGGCTACGGGTGGAAGACCTGGCCGCACGAGGAGCGTGACCGCTCGCCCAAGATCCTCGCCCTCGCCAAGGCCCGCCGCGACGACGGCGGCATCGGTACCCGCGTGATCGAGCAGATGTACCTCCAGTGGATCGCGCACGAGCAGTGGCATGCGGCGCGGGTCGAGCTGAAGAAGCTCGGCGTGCTCTTGATGGGTGACATGCCGTTCATCGTCGGCAGTGAGAGCGCGGACGTCTGGGCGCACCAGCACCAGTTCCGCACCGACGTGGCGCTGGGCGCGCCGCCGGACGACTTCGCGAAGGACGGCCAGAGCTGGGGTCTGCCCGTCTACGACTGGGCAGCGATGGACGAGGACGACCTCCGGTGGCTGCGCACCCGCGCCCAGCACGCGGCCGCGCTCTTCGATCGGTTTCGCATCGACCATCTCGTCGGCTTCTTCCGCCAGTGGGTGACAAAGGCGGGCGAGGCCGGCACGTTCGTGCCGAAGTCGGAAAAGGCGCAGCTCGCGCGCGGCGAGAAGGTGCTCACCGCGCTGCTCGAAGCGGCCGGTCCGGGCGCCGTCATCGCCGAGGATCTGGGCGTCATCCCGCCCTTCGTGCGCGAGACGATGACGCGCCTCGGCCTCCCTGGCTACAAGGTGCTCCCCTGGGAGAAGGACGAGCAGTTCATGCCACGGGATCCGCGCGGCTTTCCGGAGCTGTCGGTCGCGACGTGGAGCACGCACGACACTGCGCCCATCACCTCGTGGTGGCACGACCTCGAGCCGTGGGAGCGCGAGCGGCTCGCCGCGCTCGACTCCATTCCTCACGATCTCCCGCAGGAGGCCCTCGAGCTCGCGCTGCTGAAGCTGCTCTTCTCCGCGCGCTCCGAGCTGACCCTGGTGCTCGTCAACGAGCTGCTCGGTGACCCGTCGCGTATCAACACGCCCGGAACCGTGAACGACCAGAACTGGACCTGGCGCCTGCCGCGTCCGATCGAAGAGCTGCGCGAAGACCCTGCGGTCACGGCGCGCTTCGAGGCGATCCGCACGCTCGTCGCGCAGTCCGGCCGTCTGTAACGGTAAGGTAACAGGCATGGCCCTCACCGTGAGGCCGGGACGGCACGCGCCGCTCGGCGCGACGTACGACGGCGAAGGCGTGAACTTCGCGGTCTTCTCGGAGCACGCCGCCGGAATGGATCTCTGCCTCTTCGACGCGCAGGGCGTGGAGACGCGCCTCTCGCTGCGCGAGAAGAGCGCGCACGTCTGGCACTGCTACGTGCCCGGTGTGCGACCCGGCCAGCGCTACGGCTTCCGCGCGAAGGGGCCTTACGATCCGAAGAGCGGCCTGCGGTTCAACGAGCACAAGCTGCTCGTCGATCCCTACGCGCTCGCCATCGAGGGCCGCGTCGACTACCAGGCGGCCGTCTTCGCGTACGTCGGCGCGCCGCAAAAGGGGCTCGCGGGCACCGCCGCCGCCCTCGACGAGAGCATCGCCGACACGCGCGACAGCGCCCCAGGCGTGCCGAAGAGCATCGTCACCGATTCGCGCTTCGACTGGGAGGGCGACCGGCATCCGCGCGTCCCCTGGGCCGACACCGTGCTCTACGAGACCCACGTGAAGGGCCTCACGGCGACTCACCCTGACGTGCCCGAGGCGATCCGCGGCACGTACCTCGGGCTCGCGCATCCTGCGATCATCCAGCACCTGCGCCTCCTCGGCATCACGTCCGTCGAGCTCCTCCCCATCCACGAGCACATGGACGAGTGGAGCGTCTCTGCGCGCGGCATGACCAACTACTGGGGGTACTCGACCCTCGCGTTCCTCGCGCCCGAGCAGCGCTTCGCGACGAAGCCCGGCGCGCAGGTCACCGAGTTCAAGGCGATGGTGAAGGCGCTGCATCGCGCCGGCATCGAGGTGGTGCTCGACGTCGTCTACAACCACACCGGCGAGGGCGACCAGCTCGGCCCCACCGTGAGCCTGCGCGGACTCGACAACGCGACGTACTACCGGCTCCGCGCCGACGACCGCGCGCGCTACGACGACTACACCGGCTGCGGCAACAGCCTGAACATGCTGCATGCGCAGTCGCTCAAGCTGGTCATGGACAGCCTGCGCTACTGGGTCACCGAGATGCACGTCGACGGGTTCCGCTTCGACCTCGCCTCCACGCTCGCGCGGGAATCCGGCGCCGTCGACAAGATGAGCGCGTTCTTCGACATCATCCATCAGGACCCCATCCTCTCGAACGTGAAGCTCATCGCCGAGCCGTGGGATCTCGGGGATGGCGGCTACCAGGTCGGTAACTTCCCGGTGCTGTGGACGGAGTGGAACGGACGCTACCGCGACGCGGTGCGGAACTTCTGGACCGGCCAGACCTGGACCATCGCCGAGATGGGCTACCGCCTCACGGGCTCGAGCGACCTCTACGAGGACGACGGCCGGCACCCGCACGCGAGCATCAACTTCGTCACCGCCCACGACGGCTTCACACTGCGCGACCTCGTCTCTTACGAGAAGAAGCGCAACGCGGCAAACGGCGAGGGCGACCGCGACGGGATGGACCAGAATGCTTCGTGGAACTGCGGGGTCGAGGGCGAGACCTCGGACCCGGCAATCCGTGCGCTGCGCCTCCGCCAGCAGCGAAACTTCCTCGTCCTTCTCGCGCTCTCGCAGGGCGTGCCGATGATCGCGAGCGGCGACGAGCTGGGCAAGACGCAGGGCGGAAACAACAACGCGTTCGTCCAGGACAACCCAGTCTCCTGGATCGACTGGGACCTCGACGAGGAGCGGAGCGCGCTGCTCGCCTTCAATCAGGCGCTCTTTGCCTTCCGCCGACGTCATCCCGTCTTCCGGAGGCCTGGCTTCTTCAAGGGACAACGCGTCGACGACAGCGAGCTCAAGGACATCGTCTGGTTCCACCCGACGGGGCGCGAGATGCTGCCTCTCGACTGGTCGAAGCCGGACAGCTGCGCCATCGCGCTGCTCCTCTCGGGCGACGCGCTCGACTGGCGCGATGCCGCCGGCGAGGCCGTGATCGACGAGTCGTTCCTGCTGCTCGTGAACGGCTCCCGCACGCCGATCACCTTCGCGCTGCCGACCAGGGACTGGGGAACGCGCTGGGCGCTCTGCATCGACACGCGTCACGCCGCGATGATCCACGAGGGCGAGCACGAGGCCGGCGCCCGGGTGACTCTCGATCAGAACACGATGATGGTGCTGAAGCGCGTGCTGCCGGGCCGCGGATCGTGGCGCCCGTCGGCGGGCATGGCCGCCGCAGATCCGCTTCCCGTCTGACGGAGGGCGCGCTCGTGCAGACGACAGCTTCACGTCGAGCTCGCAGCGCCCGAGAGCCTACTTCAGTTGAACGAGCCGTTCGCGAGCGTGATCACGCGCACGGGGGCGGACGCCTCGTGCGCCGCGCCGAGCGGCAAGGAGAGCGGCGCCAGTGCGCTGGGCAGCGCCGTGAACGAGACGTCGACATCGTCGCCGCTGCGCGGCGCGAGCTGGCCGCCCACCTCCTGGCGGATGTCGCCGGCGGTGCCGCCCCAGGCCGAGCCCTCGCCGAGCTTCGGGCAGCTGGCAGCGCGGCAGACGGTGGTCGCGAGCTGGTAGGTGGTCTTGAGGAGGCCAGCTTCCATCGAGGTCGACGTGCCGAGCACCTTGGCGCGTGCGTGGCCGGGCGCGAGGTCGCTGGCGCGAGCAACGCCGCCCCCCCCGTCGGTCTTCGAGATGGTCGGGAGCATCGCGTACGCGGCGACGGCGGCGGCGGCCACGAAAGCGAGGCGGGCGCGCCGGTCGCTGCGGCCGCGCAGGACGAGGAAGAAGAGGAAGCCGAGCGTCGCGGCCATCGCGAAGTGCGAGGCGGCGAGCGAGGGCTTCTTCGGCGCGACCGTGGCGGTGCCGCAGCCGTTGCCGCTCGCCTCGAGCTTCGTGCTGTACAGCTCCGCCAGCCCGGCGATGTCGTCGGAGGCGGGCGCCCGCAGCGTCGCGTCGTTGGGCGCCGAGTAGCGGTACATCAGCGCGTCCTTGCGCTGCATCTCGTCGTTCATGCCGAGCGAGTGACCGAGCTCGTGGGCCACGACGTGGTGGAGGTCGTAGACGGTGTCGATGCTGGTGGCCTCGTCCTGGTGGGCGATGCCATCGGTGTTCGTGGGGTGCGGGCCGCTCGGATCCTCGAGGGCGTGCGCGGCGCCCGAGACGTCCTCGAGCACGGCGAACTTGTAGATGCCGTTGACGATGATGTCGGCGTCGAGGATCCGGCCGGAGGCGTTGTCGTACGTGAGGACCGTGACCGCGAGGGCCTTGCCGGCCGGCGCGTAGCCGTTCGGCATGAAGAAGACGCCGTTCTTCTGGTCGAAGCCGGGCGACTTCGGAGGCGTCACGGCGGTCGTGGCCTCGTGGCCCTGCAGCTCGGGGGCGCCGACGGTGCCGCTCCAGCTGAGCAACGCGTGGCTCGTGGCGCTCACCGCGTCTGGCACGTTCTCGCCAATCGAGGGATCGAACGTGTAGTCAACCGTGGGCGTATCCCAATGAACGAGCGCACCGCGCGACGTCTTCTTCACGACGTAGGCGTGGGCGTCGGGCGCCCCGACGACCGAGAGAAGCAGGGCTCCAGCGACTCCGAGGAGCGCGCCGTTCCGCCTTCGATCAACGGTACGAAGCAGGGCCACGTAACCTTTTTACGGCGGCCGCTTATCGAAATTGCGAAAATCACAATTAGCACCGAAAATGAGTGTCAGGCTGTAACGCGGGCGCCGGAAGCGTCAGCGCTTGAGCGATGAGTCCACTGGTGTGAGTTGCAATCGCGTCTCAACGCGTCGCGTTGGGCTCGTGTCGCACGATATGCCCGTCAAAACGCCGGTTCGAGGCGCCGCTCACCTCCGGTGCCGACCGGGGCACACGACGGGAGACCAGCGCGGGTGTGGAGAGCGAACCTGCTCGCCCCTTCCCCTATTTGGATATCGGAATACGAGCTCAGTCTTGCTTGCCGGTCGGCGTGGCGCCGCCCAGCTTGTAGCGTTCGAGCTTCCGGTAGAGCGTCGTGCGGTCGAAGCCGAGGACCTTCGCGGCCTGCGTCTTGTTCTGGCCGACCGCTTCCATCACGCGGTCGATGTAGCGCCGCTCGACCTCCTCCATCGTCACGAGGTCCGTCGGGTCCTCCGTGGCGACGACCACGAACGACGGCTTGTAGTCGCGCACCTTCGGCGGCAGATCCTCGACCGTCACCTCGTCGAACCGGGCGAGCGCCAGGGCCCGCTCCACGCAGTTCTGGAGCTCGCGCACGTTGCCCGGCCACGCGTAGGCGAGGAGGCGCTCGCCCACCGCGCTCGAGAAGCCGCGCACCTTCTTGCCCATCGGCTCCGCGTACCGGGTGATGAACTGCTGCGCGAGCGCCAGGACGTCACCGCCGCGGGCCCGCAGCGGCGGGAGCGCGAGATGGACGACGTTGATTCGATAATAGAGGTCCTCGCGGAACCGGCCGGCCTCCACGAGAGACTCGAGGTCTCGGTTCGTGGCGGCGATGATCCGCGCATCGAACGGGGTCTCGGTGCTGGCGCCCACCGCGCGCACGGTGCGCTCCTCGAGGGCACGCAGCAGTTTCGCCTGCATTCCCTGCGGCATCTCCCCGATCTCGTCGAGGAAGAGGGTGCCGCCGCTCGCATCGAGAAACAGGCCCTTCTTGGCACCCTTCGCGTCGGTGAAGGCGCCGCGGACATGGCCGAAGAGCTCGCTCTCCAGCAGCGACTCCGGCATGGCCGCGCAGTTGATGGCGATGAAGGGGCCCTCGCCGCGCTTGCTGCGCTTGTGGAGCGCGCGGGCGACGAGCTCCTTCCCGGTGCCGCTCTCGCCGGTGATGAGGATGGTCGCGTCCGTCTCGGCGACGCGCGCGATGGTCTCGTGAACCTTCTGCATCGCGGAGCTGTCGCCCATCAGCTCGGACGTGGGCTTCGAGCGCCCGACCTCGGCGCGGAGGCGCTTCACCTCCTGGCGCAGGCGGCGGTTCTGGATCGCTCGCTCGACGCCGACCACGAGCTGGTCGATCTCGAACGGCTTCGTGATGAAGTCGTAGGCGCCGGCGCGGAGGACCGCGGTCGCGGTCTCGAGCGAGCCGAACGCGGTGATGACGATCACCGGAACGTCGTGGCGGTTCCGGGCGCTGCGCTCGGTGAGCTCGACGCCATTCATGCCCTTCATGTTGATGTCGGTCACGACGACGTCGAAGTCCTCGCGCTCGAGCAGCTCCCACGCGGCGTCGGCGCTCTGAAGCTGCGTTACTTCGTAGCCGCGGCGGGTCAGCGCCTGTTCGATCACGGTCGCCATCTCGGGCTCGTCGTCGACGACGAGGATGCGCTGGCGCTTATCGGTGGTGGACGGCGAGGCGAGGGAAGCGACGGACGACATGCTCGGAAGTCTAGTGCGGGATCCCCCCCGGCGCGACGGCCTCAGCCGGGTAAGTAGAGCGTGAAGATGCTGCCCTTGCCGGCCACGCTGGACGCGGTCATCCAGCCCTCGTGATCCTCGATGATGCCGTGGGTCACGCTGAGGCCGAGGCCGGTGCCCTCGCCGACGCCCTTCGTCGTGAAAAACGGCTCGAAGATGCGCCCCAGATGCTCCTCTGCGATGCCTTCGCCCTCATCGCGGATCTCGATCACTGCGCAGTCGCGCTCGAGGTCCGGCTCGGACGGCGGCGCTGCGCGGGTGTTGCGTGTTGCAACGGTCACGTTGCCGCCCTTCGGCATCGCGTGGACCGCGTTGATCACGAGGTTCGTGATCGCCTGCTCGATCTGCGCGGCGTCCACGTTGGCGTGAACGGGCTCGCCTTCCCGCTCGACGATGACGTTGACGTTCGACTTCTTGGCGAGCCCCGCGAGCAGCGTCGCGGCGCGCTCCGAGAGGCCGCGCAGCTCCGCTCTCGCGCGGTTCGGGGTGCGGCGCCTCGCGAAGTCGAGGAGATGGCGGACGATGAGCGTCACGCGGTTCGCCTGCGCGGCGATGATCGTGCAGCTCTGCGGCGCCTCTTCCATCGGCACTTCGCCCGAGGCGATCATCTTCGCGCGCATGGCGATGACCGCCAGCGGCGTGCCGAGCTCGTGCGCGATGCCCGAGGCGAGGGTGCCGACGGTGCGTAGCCGATCGGCGTGACGCAGCTGCTCGAGCGCGGCGAGCCGCTTCGCGCCCTCGTCGTCGGCGCGCGTCCGTGCGTCTCGTAGCTGATCGCACATCGCGTTGAGATCCTGGACGAGCGACGAGACCTCGTCGGAGCCCTGGACCGCGAGCCGTCGTGAGAGGTCGCCGGCGCCGATGCGCCGCGCCTGCTCTGCGACTTCGGCCAGGGGCCGCGAGACGATCCAGGTGGTGAGCACGACCGCGAGGAACGTGGCGAACGCGGCGACCACCGTGGACGCGACGAGCTGCTCGCGCACCTCCGTCCAGAACACGTGCGACCGATGCGGGAGCGGACGTGACAGCTCCAGGGCGGCGGGTCTCTGTCCCTTTCGGAGGAGGGGCAGGTACACGTAGACGACGCGGTCGCCGCTTCTGTTCGCCCCGACCCAGGTGCGCGTCTCGCCGAGGCGGACAGCACTCACGACGTCGGAGACGGCGCGCGGGGCGATCGCGGGATCGCTCTCGCCGTCGAGCCAGGTCCAGCGCGCCTCGATGCGCTCGTCGCGATCGGTGTAGCGGACCAGCTCGTGAGCGCGCGCCTCACCGTCGCGCTCCCAGACGGCGAGGATCGCGACGCTGAGCGTGTGGCCGAGCGACACGAGGTCCTCGGCCACGGTCTGCTCGACCGACTGCGCCTCGCGGCTGGCGGCCACGGACGAGTAGACGAGAACGCTCAAGACGCCGCACGCGAGGAAGGCCAGCGCGAATTTCGTCGCGACTTTCATGAAGATACCCTACCGCACCGCCATGTCGCTGCGGAGCGTTGGTCCGCGTCATCTGCGGCATTGTGTCAAAGCGCCCCAGCAGGGTGCGGCGAAGAGGCGAAAAACCTCATGAGCGCGGAGGTGCGCCGCGCGAAATCGTGGGCGTTTTTGTCACGAGGCGGCCTGGCATGTCCGCTGCTGAAGAGCCCGTCACGCCTCGACAGGTGCTCGGATTGCTCGAGCAGCCGGAGGAGTGAGGAGCGATACGTTCGTGAACATCGGCAACGCGATTCAGGCCCGTTTCAATGCACTGCTCGTCGAAGGCGACAAGGGACTCGGTCTCTACAGCGCACTTCGTGATCAGGACTGCTCGGTGCAGCGCGTCTCCACGCGCGCCGCGGCAGAGGAAGGGCTCGAGATCGCCGACGTCGTCGTCATCTCCGCTGCCGGCTTCACCAACGAGGAGGTCCTCGACCTCGTCGGCCGCGCGGTGCTGTCGAGCAGCATCCTCGTTCACACTGACAACACGGAGCTCGCCGTCAAGGCAGCGAAGCTCGGTGCGAGCATCGCGCTCGGTGGATCCGTCGAGCTGGTCTCGGCGCAGATCGGCCAGCTGCTCGCGGTCGTCGACCTGAAGCGCCGCGTTGCGCGTCCCTCGTCGATGCCTTCCGCGCTCGCGACGCCGAGCAGCGGCGTGGTCCAGCGCCGCTCGACGCCCCTCCCCAAGGAGGCGACGCCAGAGGCCCTCGACGCGCTCCTCGAGTCGGCCGAGGGGCTCGTGCCGATGCACAAGTTCCAGCGCGTGTACGTCGACTACGCGCTCCGCCGTTTCGGCGGCAACAAGGTTCACACCGCGGCTGCGCTCGGTATCGACCGCCGGACCATCCAGCGCTGGGCCCGCGCCCGCTCCGATCAGTCGCCGATGTCGTCGCGCGACCTGATCACCTCGTCGTCGTAACGTCGTCGGGCGCGATCTCGCCCTCGCGCCAGCAGTCGCGGACCGGCAGCGTGCACACGTAGACGGCCTTCTGCCCACACCCACGCACCTGCCACCGCGCCCCGGCTTCGCCGGGGACGTGCGCGATTTCCTGCACGCTCGTCGCCTCGGTCGAGCAACCCAGGTCCTGCGCCACGCGCGAGCGCGGCGTGGTGGGCTGGGCTTGCGAACCGCCGCAGGCGGCCGCGAACGCCACGATCGTGAACACCAAAGGCTCGTGCAACCGCATCAGCTTCTTGACCCAAGCAAGGGCCGTGCGCGCACCGGCCTGGGGCATTCGCGCGTCCGTGTGCTGCGTTGGAGCCGTTCGTTCACGCCGCGGTCGTCAGCAGTTGCAAGGCGTCACACGTCCTTCGTTGCCCGTCAGCGTGCGCTTCGCATCGACGCAGCGGGCGTCGGCAACGCCGGTCATGCGACAGAGCGCGGTCACCGCGCGGCGCATCGAGACAAGCGCGCGGCACGAGCTCGGGCAAGGGCCATTGCCGGCGCCTTGCTTGGTCATGGAGTCGGGACGGGCGCCCGGCTCCGACGACGGCGTAGCCGGCGCCGGCTCGAGCGAGGGCGCCGCTTCGCTTGCCGCGGCCGGCGGGTCTGCCGCCTTGCTGGCGCCGCCTGCGAGCCGGGACTGAGCCCTCGCGATCTGCTGCTGGGCCTCCTCGACCGTCGTCGGCTCGGGCTCGGCCAGGCCCTCCGGGGCCCTGGCAGGAGAGGCCGCTCCTCCGCACGCCGCGAGCGCGATCACGACGAACGCGGCGAGAAGCGAGTACCGAAGAGCGTGGGCGTTCATGAGAGATCTCCGAGAAACTGAGCGACGAGCGCCTTGCCCGAGGCCGTGCCGATCGACTCCGGGTGGAACTGGACGCCGTGCACAGGGTACTGCCGGTGACGAACGGCCATCACCGTACCGTCCTTACAGCGGGCCGTGACCTCGAGGCAGGCGGGGATCCGCGCGGGATCGGCGACGAGCGAGTGGTAACGCATGGCCTCGAAGGGGCGCGGCAGACCGGCGAGGATCCCCACGCCCTCGTGATGGACGTAGCTCGTCTTGCCATGCATCACCTCGGGCGCACGAATCACGCTTCCGCCGTACGCCGAGACGATCAGCTGGTGGCCCAGACACACGCCGAGGATCGGTACGTCACGGCCTAGCTCGTCGAGGATCGCGCGACACACGCCGACGCGCTCCGGCTGCGCCGGGTGGCCAGGGCCCGGCGAGAAGATGACGCGGGAGGGACGCAGCGCGCGCACGCCTTCGAGGTCGATGGCGTCGTTGCGGTAGACCACCGGACGCCCGCCGAGCGCGCCCACGAGCTGCACGAGGTTCCAGGTGAACGAGTCGTAGTTGTCGATGACCACGGTGGTCATGAGCGGCTCGCGGCGAGCGCGGCGAGCGGCGCTCGCGCCTTGTGCATCGTCTCCTCGTGCTCGGACTCGGGATCCGAGTCGGCCACGATCGCGCCGCCGACGTGGAGATGCGCGACGCCGTCCTTCACCACGATCGTGCGGATGACGACGCTGAGATCCATCGTGCCTCCCCCATCGAAGAAGCCGAGGGCGCCAGCGTAGACGCCGCGCTCGGTGGGCTCGAGGCGCTCGAGGATGCTCATCGCCTCGATCTTCGGCGCGCCCGTCATCGACCCGGGCGGGAAGCACGCGCGCACCAGATCCACCGCATCGTGACCATCCTCGAGCTCCCCGCGCACCGTGGAGACGAGCTGGTGCAGCGTGGCGTAGCGCTCGACCGCGAAGAGCTCGGGCGCCTCGACGGTCCCGAAGCGGCAGACGCGGCCGAGGTCGTTGCGGACCAGATCGACGATCATCGCGTTCTCGGCGCGATCCTTGGCCGACGTCGCGAGGTCGGCGGCGAGCCGCGCGTCCGCGTCGGGCGTGTCGCCGCGCGGGCGCGTGCCCTTGATGGGGCGGCTCTCTGCGACGCGCGCGGCATCGAGCGCGAGGAACCGCTCGGGCGAGGACGACACGATCGCGCCCTCCGGCAGGTCGAGGAACGTCGCGTACGGCGCGGGGCTCCGGCGCCGGAGCTCCTGCCACAGCGCGAACGGGTCGCCCGCGAACGGAACGTCGAGCCGATGGGTGAGGCAGATCTCGAACGCATCGCCGTCTTCGATGTGCTGCTTCGCGGTGAGGATGTCGGCCAGGTAGCTCGCGCGGGACGTGACGGCATGCACGCCGGCCGCGGGAACGGGCGGGGCCGAGCGCGCGGGGCCCGGGACGAAGGAGGCGAGCCGCGCGACCAGCCGATCGCGCGTGGCATCCGCGGCGAGCTGCGCCTCGCGCGGCGAGGTCCCGCGGCCGACCACCGAGAGCCACGTCTCGCCGCTGCGGTGGTCACGCACCAGCACCCAGTCGTGGAAGAAGAAGGCGAGATCCGGAAGCCCGAGACCAGGGCGCGCGGCGCAGGGCAGGCGCTCGAGGAGCTGCCCGGCCTCGTAGCCGACGTAGCCGACGGCGCCCGCGAGGAGTGGAAACCGCCGGTCGGCGGGAAAAATGGCCGGATCCACGGCCTGCTCGCGGAGCAGCACGCGCAGGACGTCGAACGCGTCGTCGGCGTCGGCGCGCACCGTCGTGCCGTGCGCCTCGATCTCGACCCGCGCGTTCAGCGCGCCCGACGCGCGCCGCTGCCCGGTGCGGTAGGCGCGCAGCGCGAGGGTGGGCTCGGCGCCCAGGATGGTCAGCGGCTCGCCGCGGGTCGACGCGGCATCGAGGACGAATCCGCCCTGGCCCAGCGGGAACGCTTCGCGATAGCTCTCGAGCGCCAGCGGAAGCGCGAGCTGCTCCAGGACGTGCGCCTGCCAGGTGGTCTTCATTCGTCGTGGTTCAGGCGCGCGCTGTTCTCCTCCTTGATGAGCCGGCGGAGCGCGCTGCGGAATGCCGTGGTCAGCGGGTACTGGGAGCGGCCGACCGGCTGTCCGTCGACGGTCGCGACGGGCAGACACTCGACGCGTGTGCTCGTGAAGAACACCTCGTCGACCTCGGCGAGCGCCACGGGATCGATGCGCTGCTCCTGGATCTCGACGCCCTCGCGGGCCGCGACGTCGAAGATGGCCTCTCGCGTGACGCCCGGACGGCAGCCGCTCTCCAGCGACGGCGTGTAGAGCACGCCGTTCTTCGCGAGGAAGATGTTCGCCATGGTCCCGCACGCGATGGAACCATCGATGGCGAGCTGGATGCCGTCGCGCGCGCCGCGGAGACTGGCCTCGCGCCGTGCGAGCACCGACGGCGCGTAGCTCGTCGACTTGATGCTCGGATCCATGCACGCCGGTGGGACGCGGCGCGTGCTCACGATCGCGACGGGGATGCCGCGGTCGTACTCGTCGTTGCTCGGGACGTCGAAGCCGCGCGCCAGGACCGAGAGGATGGGCCGGCCGCCTTCGCCGCCGCGAGCCACGGTGACGCGCACGTAGGCGTCGGAGGCGCCGGTGAACGCCGCGGCCTCGTCGGCCACGTCGGCGATGCGCTCGATGCTCATCGGCAAGGTCATCCCGAAGGCCTGCGCGCCGCGTTCCAGCAGCGCGAGATGACGCTCTGCACGGAAGCAGGTGCCGTCGTAGCCGCGCAGCGTGGCAAAGACGCCCTCGCCGAGGAGGTAGCCGCGGTCGGTGATCGAGACGCGCGCCGCGGTGGGATCGGACGCCGAGACGAAGCGATCCTCGAAGAAGATAGCGCTGAATGGCGCGGCAGACACGGGCCGGCACCATGGCAAGGGCGCCGCCGGCACGCAAGTCGAGGCTGAAAAAACAGGCCCGATACCGGCCCGCAGAGCTAGGATGCCGCGCGTGCGTATCGCGGTTCTCATGCCGGCCTTCAACGAGGATGGACGCCTCGCGCGCACCCTCGACGAGCTGCGCGCGTGCGCCGCGGAGGCGACGCTCACGGTGTTCCTCGTCGACGACGGGAGCGTGCCCACCATCGACGAGGTCGCGATCGGCGTCGCCGCGCAAGGTCTGCGCGTGGTCATGGCGCGGCACGCCGTGAACCTCGGCCAGGGAGCTGCGCTCGAGACGGCGCGGCGGCTCGCGCTCGAGCCTCGCTGGGCGCCCGCCGAGGGGCCGTTCGAGGCGTTCGTGACCATGGACTCCGACGGACAGCACCGCGCGAGCGACGTCCTGGCGCTCGCGAGCGCCGTCGCGGGCGGCGCCGACGTCGCGCTCGGAGATCGCTTCGCGGGCGGCTCGGAGGTCCCGACCTCGCGGCGCGTGCTGCTCGCCTTCGCGCGCGTCTTCGAGCGCGCCACCACCGGCCTCCGCCTCTCCGACGTGCACAATGGTCTGCGGGCCTTCGGACCGCGCGCCATGACGCAGATGCGCATCCGGCAGAACCGCATGGCGCACGCGACCGAGATTTCGCGCCGGATCTCGCGCGCCTCCGCGGCGCGCGCCAAGGACGACGCACTGCGTGTGGTCGAGGTGCCGGTCTCGGTGCGCTACACGGACGAGTCGCTCGCGAAGGGACAGCGCGCCTCGGGGGCCATCGCCATCCTCGTCGATCTCTTCCAGGGCTTTCTCTTCGGCGGTGAGCCGCGATGATCGCCGAGGTCACGCCGGCGGCGATCGCGCTCGTGGGGTTGCTGGTCGCGCTCTTCCTGCACGACTTCGTGACGCTGGCGCGCAACCGGCGCCTCCTGCTCCTCCAGGCGCTGGTGTTCGCCCTCGGCGCCACGCTCATCGTCTATCCGGAGATCGCGCGGCGCCTCGCGCACTTCGTCGGGATCGGGCGCGGCGTCGATTTCGTGCTCTATCCGCTGGTGATCTGGCTCGTGCGCGAGTCGCTGCTATCGCGGCGGCGCCGGCACGAGGAGCAGGAGAAGGTGACGGAGCTGGTGCGCGCCCTCGCGGCCTCCGGCGCGCACGAGATCAGTCCAGCGGGCGCGCGTCCCCACACTCGCTGAGCGACTCCGCCTCCTGCACCGCGTAGTGGCGGCTCGGGTGGAAGCGCGGCGCGTAGAGGAACGTCCAGGGCGCGCGCGCGATGCAGATGCGCTCTGCGGGACCGAGTCGGTCGAGCGCCTGCACATCGACGTGGTCGGCTACGAGCGTCGCGAACGAGTCGCCCGACGCGCGGAGGTACGTGCCGCCCGTCGACCACGCCACCACCGCGAGCGCCCCCAGCGCCACCAGGCCGACCGTGACGCGGCGCGCTCGCGCCCAGACGATCAGGTTGAGCGCCACCAGCAGAAGCATCCAGAACAGGTAGTAGCGGAGCTCGTGGGCCTGGGGCAGCAGGCTCGCCATCACGCTCGCGCCCGCCATGAACGCGAGCGCCACCTTGCTCTCGCGGGAGCGCTGCACGATGACCGCAGCGACGAGGGCGACGACGTTCACCACCACGTAGGCGCCGAAGAAGCCGCCCATCCGGTAGCCCGTCTCCCGCGGCGGCGTCCACTGATCGAGAGACCAGCGCGCGTGGCTCGCGATGGGCCGGAGCCCGAGCTCCAGCACCGAGGCCGCCCAGCGTACCGGGCCGGGCAGGGCCGCGAGCCAGTCCGGGCTCGACGCATACGCGCCCTCGAGATGCGGGAACGTGTGACCGAGCACCCGCAGCTCGACCGGCCACACCGGGTTGCCGTGGAGCGCGAGGTTCTTCAGCGGCGTCGCGAACACGAGCGGCAGCGCGAGCGTGACGACGAGGAGGCGACCGAGGCGCTCCTCGTCACGCCGGAGCGCGATCACCACCAGCACGAGCGAGGCCACGACCACCACCGGCACGAGCTGGAACTTCATGTTCGCAGCCGCTGCCGCGAGCGCGGCTGCGCCGATCATCACGCGCAGCGGCGGAGGCTCACGACGCACGACCTGCCTGTAAATCAGGATGATCAGCAGCGTCACGCAGGTGTTGGCGGGGAGGTCGACGTAGCAGCCCGTCGCGTGAATCTGCACGAGCGGGATCGCGAGGAGCGCGAGCGCCGTGACGTGCAGCGGCACCTTCTCCGCGCGGTGGAGGAACCATGCGATGCCCGGAAGGGCCGCGAGCGACACGAACGCCGCGCACTCCACGCGCCCCGTGATCCTCCAGAGCAGCCCCTGGAGCGCCTCGCCGAGGAGCGGGAAGCCGTCGTAGCGCGCCTGGTTGAGCCGGCCGAACGCATAGGCGTCGGGGTCGAGCAGCCCGACGATCCGACCGGCGAACGGCAGGTGGTAGTACCAGACGTCCCACGCCTTCGAGACGTCGTGCCAGGCCGCGACCACGAGCGAGGCGACGAGCACGGCGGCCACCGCCGCCAGCGCGCGGTCGACGATCTTCGCGGCCCGGCCGTTCACGCCAGCACGCTACAGGCTTCGGGGGCGGCGCTGTAGTCTCTCGGAGTGGATCTTCGGCTTCGCCATCTCGCCCACCTCGACCCGCTCGCGGTCGCGCTCCCGCACGGCACCGAGGTGACGACGCGCACCGCGAAGGCCATCGGGGAGCGCCGCGTGCCGCAGGGGACCATCGGGCGGGTGGTCAAGATCGTCGGCGACGAGCTCGACGTGGCGATCGTTGGGGTCGGCACGCTTCGCTATGCGCGCCGCGAGCTGTCGCCGCGACGGGTCGGGCAGATGCTCTGGGCGCAGCGCCGCGAGACGGCGTGGTCGGCGCTCCTCCCGTGCGTCGTGCTCGACGCGCAGGTCGGATCGCACGCTTGGGGGC
>JAYTHX010000286.1:0-13329 GCA_043732195.1 Polyangiaceae bacterium | reverse complement strand
ACCATCCCCATCAACACCGCCGCGCTCCTCAAGGCCGGCGGCGGGAGCAAGTTCCTCGACACGTGGGGCGGCCCCACGTTCGGCGCGAACGCCGTGCCCCTCCAGACCCAGGCGGGCAACGGCATCACGTTCGTCGTGAAGAACCTCGACTCGGTCGCGCACGAGATCCACGGCAACGGCGGCTTCGCGCACGGCTCGGCGAAGGTCGCGCCCGGCGGCACGGACCCGAAGGTGCGCGTGCTCGATCCCGCGGCCGCGAACATCAGCGCGAACGGCTACATCCACGGCGAGGCGAACGGCACGGCGGCGAGCTTCAAGGTGCTCGTCAACAAAGCTCCCTGACGCCCGCGCCGCCTGGATCCCCAGGCTGGGACCACCTTTCCCCACTCGCTGGCCGGCGCGCCACCAAAAGCCAATGATCACGGCGGGGTGAGCGTCCCGCGCGGCTGGCCCGGGTCGTGCTTATGCTGTCCGACGTGCTGCGCCCTCTCCTGTACTGCCGTGTGCTCGGCGCGACCGTGGTCGCGCTCGCGACGGCCCTCGCCGCGTGCGCGGCCGACGACGGAGCGTCCACCGCGCAGGGCGAGGACGCGCTCACCGCCCTCGGCCCCGAGGCCTATCGCGCGTACGCGGCGCTCGCGATCGAGGGCGGGCTCACGCCGGCCGCCGGGACCATCTCGGTGCTCGGCCTGCGCGGCCTCGCGATCGACGGCGCCAATCACGCCACGGCGTTCGGTCACGCCTTCGACGACACGCTCGTCGTGTTCGCGAAGGACGGCAGATCGGTGCTGCGGTTCGCGGCCTCGACGCATCCGTTCGAGCTCCACGGCGTCCCCGGGGTGCCGGACGTGGACGGCGATCACGTCGCCGACGTCGGCATGATCCGCCCTGGCGTCTACGACGTCGCGGGCCGCGATCGCCTCATCGCGGGCGTCGCGTCGTACGCGGTCACGCAGGGTGGCAGCGGGAGGCTGCCTGGCTGGCGTGACGTGAACCACGACGGCCTGCTCGACGACGACGAGCGCAGCGCCGCGGACCGGCGCCACGACAGCCTCACCGACATCCTGTTCCACCAGGGCGACGGCCCCGCGGCCCCCGCGGCGGTGGGCTGCCAGGTGCTGCCCGGCGCGTCGATCCGCAGCTTCATCACGGCGGTCGGCGGCGCGAAGGCGAAGTTCCGCTACGTCTTGGTCGACGTCACGTCCCGCGACACCTCCGCCCTCCCGCGCTGACCCCGCCCGCGCCTCGGGCGCGATCGCCGGGGAGATTGTGCGGATCAAGCGGATCGGCGGCGGACCACTCGGCGCCGTCGGAACCGGCTTTGGTGCAGAACGACCACGCCGAGGGCGTCTTCAATCTCATTCGCTCCGTGAACAACCAGGGCGGCTCGCTGCATCGCCTGCCGATGCCTGCGAAGCTCGCGAACGGCAAGCTCGACAAGCGCGCGTTCCTCGCCGAGCTCGACGCCGTCGATCGCGGTCATCTGCCCACGGGCACCATCGTCGCGGGCTGCCTCACCGCGAAGTGCGATGCCCAGCCGGGCGACGTCGGCATGATCGGCAACGTCGACCCCGTCGGCACCGTGTGGATCTGGCACAACAACTGGTACCGTCCCGAGAACGAAGCGCCCGGTGGTACGACCTGAAAGCCGTTCATGATCTACAGCGAGAACCACGATCTCTACCTGAAGAAGGGCCTGCGCCGGCAGTGGATGCGTACGCCGTGGCTCAAGGTCACGCGGAGCTCCGCCGGGCAGATCACCGACGCCGTCAGCCTCGTCCCCGCGATCGACGACATGGATCCGTTCGGCGGCGGCACTGCGCCGAAGTACTTCGTGAGCCTCGCGGTGATCCCGGAGACCGCCGCCGAGCTGAACCGGTGACCAGGCCGCGCACCATCCACCTCGCCGCGCTCTGCGGGCTCGCGCTCGCAGCGACGGCGACCGGCTGCGCCTCCGCGAGCGACGCGGGCGAGGACGAGGCGACCGCGCCCGACGAGCTCCGCGCGAAGACGCCGCCGGCTTGCCTCGGCGCCTCGCAGCCTCTCACGCTCTTCCACGATCTCCCGTTCACCGACGTCACGGTCGGCGGCGTCACCGGCGCGTTCCTCGTCGATCTCGCGACCACCGGTTCGGCGATCGACGTGCTCGCCTTCCCGGCGCCGGGTCCTTCGGCGTCGCGGTGCCCGCTGGGGGCGTCGTGCACGTTCGACGGCTTCACGTTCTTCGGCGGCTGGGGCGCCGTGCAGCTCGTCTCGGAGGAGCTCGATTCCGACGGTGATGCGGTCCACCAGGCCGGCATCCTCGGCGTGCCCACGGTCCCGGTGCGCGTCGCGGGCGTCAGCGCCGTCGCCCAGCTCGACACCGGCTTCGCCGACACGCGCATCCGCCACTCCGTCAACATCAACACCGCCTTCTTCGACGCCATCCAGGCGGCAAATCCCGGCGCGCTCGTGCGTGACGCGGCGAGCGACCTCTCGCTGACCACGTGTGCGGGCGTCGCCGAGCCGGTCGAGGCGTGGCGCCTCGCGCCGGGCATGTCCTTCGATCTCGTCGGCGAGTCGGGCGCCGCCGCGCGCACGGAGAAGAGCGCCGTGCTCTTCGTGAAGCGCACGCCTGCTGCCGCGCGGCGCTGCGGCGGCATCGGTACGTGGAGCGCGCCGGCCGCGCAGGTCGCGACGTCGTTCTACGTCGATGCGGGCGTCGTGGTCTTCGACCCGTTCGCGTCGCGGGTGTGGATCAACGCGCGGTGAGGTGGTGAGCGCGGAGCTGCGCTGGCGCGAGGAGCCGTTCGCGGCGCTCACGCCCTCCGAGCTCTACGCGATCTGCGCGCTCCGTCAGCGCGTGTTCGTGGTCGAACAGAATTGCGTGTACGTCGACGCCGACGGCTACGATCCGCCCTCGCGCCATCTCTGGGCCGAGCACGGCGGCGTGCTCCACGCCTACCTGCGCATCGTCCCCGCGGGCGCGAAGTTCGCGGAGGTGAGCCTCGGCCGTGTCGTCACCGCGCCCGAGGCGCGCGGTACGGGGCTGGGGCGCGATCTGGTGCGGCGTGGCCTCGCGTCGGTGGGCGCGGTCCCGGTGCGCATCGGCGCGCAGGCGCACCTCGAGAAGTTCTACGGCGAGCTCGGCTTCGTGCGCGCGTCCGGCCTGTACGACGAGGACGGCATCCCGCACATCGAGATGCTCCGCGCGCCGACGTAGCAGTGCGCAGCGTTCTCAGCGCGAGAACACGTACGCCGCGCTGGCCGACACGCCCGCGAGCGCGACCACGAGGGCGATCACGAAGGCGATCGTCACCCGCGCGCGACGCGCTGGCTCGGCGTACGCGAACGGCGCGTACGGCGGGGACATGGGGTGCGTCGGCGGGCGATCCCGCGGGCGCGGCGTCGAGCGCACCGCGCTCAGGCTGCCGGGGCTCTGGTCGGGCGGCGGGAGCGTCGCGTCGGCATCGGTGTCGAGCAGCATGCCTGCCACCAGCTCCGACATCGAGTCCACCTTGCGTGTCTGCTCCACGTGGCGCGCGTCGGGATCCGGGCGCTTCTTCGCGATCATCGGCAGCGCAGACTCTACACTCAGCTCGCCCGCGCGTCGATCGCGTAGCGGCTGGTCGGCTGGCCGTAGAAGTCCGCATCACCTTCGAAACGCATGCCGATCTTCAGGGCGACCCCGATCGAGCCCTCGTTCTTCGGATCGATGTACGCGATGACGCGCTTCGCGCCGTGGTCCGTGAAGGCGTGGTCGAGCGCAGCCTGCGCCGCCTCCGCGCCGTAGCCCTTGCGCCAGTGCGCACGGAACACCGTCCAGCCGATCTCGAAGTCGGGCGCCGACTCGCGGACGAACACCCCGACCGTCCCGACCATCACCCCCGTCGCCCGCAGCTCGACGCTCCACCAGCCCCGGCCGTCGAGCACCCAGGACCCGGTCGACGCGAGGTAGATGCGCCAGGCGGTGCGCCGATCACTGACGCCCGAGAGGAACGTGGTGGCCTCGGGATCGGCAGAATTTGCCGCGAAATCGTCGAAGTCGGCCCGCCGGTGCTCCCGCAGCAGGAGGCGGTCGGTCTGGATTCGGGGGATCGTGGCGGTGAACGGCTCCATTGCGGAAGAGTAACCGCTTGCGACCCGCGTAGGTCACCGCTATCAGGGCCGTTTCCTCGGGGGACCGGTCCGCCAAATGTTCGAGACGTCACGCTGGTTCTCGTCGCGCCTCGGCTGCGACGTCACGCTCAACCGCTGGGGCCATGCCGGCCAGCCGATCCTCATGTTTCCCACCGCCGGTGGTGACGCAGGAGAGATCGACCGCTTCCTCATGATTCGCGTGCTCGAGCCGCTGCTCGCGGCGGGTCGGATCAAGATGTACTCGTGCGACTCCGTCGCCGGGCGCGTCTGGTTCAACAAGGAGGGCAGCCCGGAGCACCGGATGTACATGACCCACCAGTTCCACCAGTACATCAAGCACGAGGTGGTGCCGGCGGTGCGCAAGGACTGCAACTCACCGGACATCGGGCTGTGGGCGGTGGGCTCGTCGATCGGCGCGTTCCACGCGGTCGCGGTCACGTGCCGCTTCCCCGACATGTTCCACCGCGCGTTCGGCATGAGCGGGACCTACGACCTGATGCGCTTCATCGAGCGCGACGAGCCGACCGACTACTTCCATGTCTCTTCGCCGCTCCATTTCGTGCCCCACCTCGCGGGCCGCCACCTCGACGTGCTGCGCACCCGCCACATCCACCTCGCCTCGGGCGAGGGCAAGTGGGAGGACATCGGCGAGAGCTTCCGCATGGCCAAGACCCTCGGCGCCATGGGGATCCCGAACTGGGTCGATTCCTGGGGCAAGGATTGGGATCACGACTGGGTCACCTGGCGTGACAAGATGCCGAAGTACCTCGACGAGTGGACCGCGGCGCAGAGCTGACGATGGACGACACACGCGAGCACAAGACCACGACCGGGGAGCTCGTCGGCGACGAGCGCCGCCGCTTCATGCGCACGCTCCTCACCGAGCTGCGGGCGCTGGAGCGCATGCTCGAGAGCAACATGTTCGAGCGCGGGGTCGCGCGCATCGGCGCCGAGCAGGAGATGTTCCTGGTCGACAAGTCCTACCACGCGGCGCCCGCCGCGCTCGACGTGCTGAAGAAGCTCGACGACCCGCACTACACGACCGAGCTCGGGCTCTTCAACCTCGAGCTCAATGCCGACCCCCAGCCGTTCGCCGGCAAGGGCCTCGCGCAGATGGAAGGCCAGCTGAACGAGCTCTACGCGAAGGTGCAGCGCGCCGCCGCCGACCTCGACGTGCAGCCGGTGCTGACCGGCATCCTGCCCACGCTCGGCAAGACCGACCTCACGCTCGCCAACATGGTGCCGAACCCGCGCTACCTCACGCTGAACCGCGTGATGACCGAGGCGCGCGGGGAGGGCTACGACATCTCGATCAAGGGCCTCGACGAGCTGAACGCGAAGCACGACTCGCTCATGTTCGAGGCGTGCAACGCGAGCTTCCAGGTGCACCTCCAGGTCGACCAGCCGGAGCGCTTCGGGCACGCCTACGACATCGCGCAGCTCCTCCTCGCGCCCGCGCTCGCGCTGGGCACGAACTCGCCCACGCTCTTCGGCAAGCGCCTCTGGGCGGAGACCCGCATCGCGCTCTTCGAGCAGTCCTGCGACATCCGCACGCCCTCGCTGCACGGCCGCGACCGCGCGGCGCGCGTGTCGTTCGGCAAGGGGTGGGTCAAGGGGAGCGTCCTCGAGATCTTCAAGGACAACGTCACGCGCTTCCGCCCCATGATCGGCGCCGATCACGAGGAGGACGCGCTCAAGGTCCTGGACCGCGGGGGCGTGCCCGAGCTGAAGGCGCTGCGCCTCCACAACGGCACCATCTACCGCTGGAACCGCGCCTGCTACGGCATCTCGGAGAACGGCAAGCCCCATCTGCGCATCGAACTGCGCGTGCTGCCCTCCGGCCCCACCATCGTCGACGAGGTCGCGAACGCCGCCTTCTGGCTCGGACTCATGAGCGAGCTCAGCGCCACGCTCGAGAACATGCCGGCGCGCATGGACTTCGACCACGCCAAGGCGAACTTCTACGCCGCCGCGCGCGACGGGCTCGCGGCTCGCTTCACCTGGCTCGACAGCGAAGAGGTGATCGCGCAGCCATTCATCCTCGAGAAGCTGCTCCCGCTCGCCGAGGCCGGCCTCGCGCGCGCGAAGGTCGACGACGCGGACGCGAAGAAGTACCTGGGCATCATCGAGGAGCGCGTGCGCACGCTGCGCACGGGGACGCGCTGGATCCTGCGTTCGCTCGCGAGCATGAAGACCGGCGGCTCTCCGGGTGAGCGGCAGACCGCGCTCGTCGCCGCCACCATCGCGCGCCAGTCGAGCGGGCGTCCGGTGGTGGAGTGGGAGCGCGCGCGGCTCGACGAGATCTACGGCAGCCGCAGCGGCTACAACCGCGTCTCGCAGTACATGCAGACCGATCTGCTCACCGTGCAGCCCGAGGATCCGGTCGAGCTCGTCGCGGATCTCATGAGCTGGGAGCGGATCCGGCACGTGCCCGTGGAGGACGCGAGCGGCAAGCTCGTCGGCCTCGTCACCTCGCGCGCGGTGCTGCGCCACTTCGCGGCGCTCGCGAAGAAGCGCGCCGACGCGCCGGGCGAGGAGGAGACCAGCGTCGCCGTCTCCGACATCATGCGGCGCGAGCTGCTCACGGTAACGCCCGACACGCTCACCGTCGATGCCATCGCCATCATGCGTCGCCAGCGCGTGGGGTGCCTCCCCGTCGTGCAGGACGGACACATCGTCGCGCTCATCACCGAGGAAGACTTCATGGGCATCGCCGCCGACCTGCTCGACGAGCGCATCAGCGACCACGCGCATCCGAAGAGCCGGAGGCAGCCGTGACGCCGCCTCCCACCGGCGACCTCGTCGACCAGCGCGAGATCGGTCGCGTCACCTCCGAGCGCCGCGGGCCGACGCTCATCGCCGTCGCGGCCATTCACGGCAACGAGCAGGCGGGCATCCACGCCGCCCGGCGCGTGATCGAGCGGCTGAAGCAGCGCGACGTCGCGCTCCGTGGCGAGCTGTTCTGCATCGCGGGCAACGTGGGCGCGATGCGCGCAGGACGGCGCTTCCACACGCGCGATCTCAACCGCGTGTGGAACGAGGCTCAGGTGCGCTCGCTCGAGGAGCGCGTGGCGAAGGAGCGCGAGCTCGACGCGGAGGATCGCGAGCAGCTCGAGATCCTTTCGGCCATTCGCGCGGCCATCGCGCGTGCGCGCGGGCCCGTGTATCTCGTGGACCTCCACACCACGAGCGCCGCCGGCATCCCGTTCGTGCTCTTCGGGGACACGCTCCCCCAGCGCGCGTTCGTCTCGGGTTTGCCGCTGCCGGTGGTGATGGGCCTCGAGGAGGCGGTGGACGGCGTGCTGTCCTCGTACTGGACGCGCCACGGTTGCATCACGTTCGGCGTCGAGGGCGGGCAGCACGACGACCCCAGCTCGATCGACAACCTCGAGGCGGTGCTCCTCCTCGCGGCGGAGTCCGCAGGCCTCTTCGAGCACGGGTCCGTGCCGGAGACGCGCGCCGCCCACGCCCTGCTCGAGCAGCGGCGCGGCGATCTCCCGCGCGTGATGGAGGTGGTCTCGCGCCACGCCATCGCCGAGGGCGATGCGTTCACGATGGAGCCCGGCTTCAAGAACCTCGACCACGCGCGCGCCGAGCAGCTCCTCGCGCGCGATCGCAACGGCGAGATCCGCGCCCCGCGCGACGGCCTCGTCCTCCTGCCGCTCTACCAGAAGCAGGGTGACGACGGGTTCTTCTGGGGACGCGCGGTCAGCTCGGCGCGCCTCCGCGCGTCGGAGGCCCTCCGACATCTACGGCTCGATCGCTTCCTCGACCTGCTCCCCGGCGTGGCCCGGGACAAGGCTCATCCCGCGCGTTTCCTGGTCGATCGTACGATCGCGCGCCTCTACCCGCTCCAGGTGTTCCATCTGCTCGGATACCGCCGCATCCGCAACGAGGCGAACCTCGTGACCGTCGAACGACAGCCGGACTGAGCGATCCGCACGACCCAGCCGGTCGTCCGCGACACCGACACCGACACCGACACCGACGGCGACGGCGACGGCGACGGCGAAGTTCGATCTCCTGCTCGTCGACAAGGACAACGACGGCCAGCCCGAGTCGCAGTTCCGCATCGGCGGGCAGGGTCGGCTCGAGGACTGAACGAGATCGTCAGAGGGAGAATCGCTGGAGCGCGGAGCGAAAAGAGCTCGAAGCGAGCTCTTTTCCCTGGGGAGGGGAGCTGCTCCGGCTCCCCTCTTCCGCGACTCAGCGATTCTCTTTCTCATGTCTCGGGATGCCGCCCCTGGGCGCGGATTCCACGATGGTGGCGGAGATCTGTTTGTAGAGCGCACGCATCTCGGCGAGGCGGTCCGGGCTCGTGCGTGAGAGATCCGTCGCCTCCTTCGGGTCGGCGTCCAGGTCGTAGAGCGCGAAGCGGCTGTCCTTGCCGAAGGAGATGAGCTTCAGCGGCCCATGGATCAGCGCGCGGCGTCGCTCGTTGAGCTCGTCCTCCGGGAGATCCACGATCACGTCGCGCGGCGTCGTCGGACCGCCCCGGAGCTCGGGGACGAGGCTAATGCCGCGCAGGGGAGGGACGCTCGTGGCGCCGAGCAGCTCCACGAACGTGGGCGCGAGATCGACGTGACCGCGTGGCGTGTCGATCACGCGCGGCTTCAACCCCGGGACGCGGACGAAGAGCGGGACCCGCACCAGCTCCTCCCAGACCTCGTGCGCATGCCGCGTGACGCCGTGCTCGCCGAACGCCTCGCCGTGGTCGGCGCTGACGATGAGGGCGGTGCGCGCCGCCCATGGCTGCGCGTCGACGAAGTCGAGGAGCTTGCCGATCCACGCGTCGGTCCAGAAGACCTCCTCGTCGTAGAGATCGCGAGGGCGCTTGCCGAAGTGCGGGCTGTCGTCATGCGCCTGGTAGAGATCGTGCGGATCCATGTAGTGAAACCACGCGAAGAAGGGACGTGCCGGCGAGGCGAGGTCGGGCGCGGAGAGCGTGGTGATGGCGAGGGCGGTCAGCTTGTCGCTCGTGACGTACGGATCGGTCTGGTAGTCGAACGCGATGCCCGGAACGATGTTCCAGGTGCGGAAGCCGCTCTCGAAGCCCGCCTGGCCCTTGCCGAAGTACGCGTGGGCGTGGCCCGCGACGCACGGGATGCCCTCGCCATCGAGCGCCTTGCACACGAAGTCGCCGGGCGTGAGGTACTTCGTGAAGAACGCGCCGGTCCGTGCGAGCTCCGAGGGGTAGCGCCCGGTGAGGATGCCCGGGATGCTCTTCGACGTGAACGACGACGTCGCATAGGCATGCGCATACGAGACCGACTGCGCCTGCAGCGCGCTCAGCCGCGGCGCGATGGGGCGCGGATAGCCGGCCCACGGCATGTCGGCGCGCAGGCTGTCCACGGTGACGAGGATCACGTTGAGGCGCGCGCTCCCCGCGGCAGCGGCGGTGCTGGCGGTGCTCGACGAGCTCGCGCTCGTCACGGGGCGTACGTCGACCGCGGCCTGGGGTGCAACGGCCGCAGCATCCGCCCCGTCGTCGGTCTTGCTATTGCCCCGCGTACAAGCCGCGAGGAAGAGCCCCGCCGCGACGTTCCGCCAAACGGTCATCACGACGCTCCTACCACAGCTATGCTGACCGCTCATGGCGGAACCCCCTCGTCGACCTCCGCCGCGTCCCACGCCTTTGTCGGCGAAGAACCCGGCTGTGAGAGGATCGGCCATCTCGCCTCCGCCTCCGGCTGCGCTCCCGCTCGGGCCGCCGGAGTCGGTGCGGGGTGGCGGCGTCGACACGCCCTCGGGCGTGCGCGGCGGACACCTGGGCACGATCCCGCTCCGTCCGCTCATCGACATCGCGCAGCCTGGCCTGACGCTCATCATCGAGAGCGAAGGCGGCAAGGAGACGGGGCGCCTCCATCACCACGAGGGTGACGTGTGCCGCATCGGTACCCATCCCTCGAACGATCTCGTCATCGACGATCCGGCCGTCTCGCGCTTCCACTGCAAGCTCGTGCCCGATCCGCTGGGCTGGCGCGTCGAGGACTCGGGCTCGCTGAACGGTACGCGCGTCTCGGAGCTGCGCATCCACAGCGCTGTGCTCCCTGCGGAGGCGGTGCTGTCCGTCGGTCAGTCCGTGATCCGCATCCGCGCCGCGGCGCCGGCGGCCAAGACGCTCGTCCCCATGACGCCGCGCTTCGGCTCCCTCACCGGCACCGGCAAGGAGATGAACAAGCTCTTCGCGGTGCTCGAGAAGGTCGCGGCGAGCGACATCAACTGCTTCATCAACGGCGAGAGCGGCACCGGCAAGGAGCTCGTCGCCACCGAGATCGTCCAGCGCGGCGCGCGCGCCGACAAGCCGTTCGTGGTCGTCGACTGCGGCGCCATCTCGCCCAACCTCGTCGAGAGCGAGCTCTTCGGGCACGTCCGCGGCGCCTTCACCGGCGCCGATCGCGACCGCATCGGCGCCTTCGAAGCGGCCGACGGCGGCACGGTGTTCCTCGACGAGGTGGGTGAGCTCCCGATCGCCGTGCAGCCGAAGCTGCTGCGCGCGCTGGAGCAGCGCGAGGTGCGGCGCGTCGGCGAGACGCACACGCGCAAGGTGAACGTGCGCGTCATCTCCGCCACCAACCGCGATCTCGAGCGCGAGGTGAACAACGGCACGTTTCGCGGCGACCTCTACTTCCGTCTCGCGGTCATCACGGTGCGCGTGCCGCCGCTCCGCTCTCGCCTCGAGGATCTGCCGCACCTCATCCGCGCGTTCCTCGAGACGCTCAACGCATCGACCAGCGAGCACCTCTTTCCTCCCGAGGTGATGGCGGAGCTCGCGAAGCACGAGTGGGCCGGCAACGTCCGCGAGCTGCGCAACTACGTGGAGCGCAGCATCGTATTGCAGACTGCACGTATCTCGGCGGCCCCGATGCACGCCAGCGCCACGGCGAGCCCATCGAGCAGCGAGGTCGACGTCCGCATTCCCTTCAAGGTCGCGAAGGACACGCTCATCGACGGCTTCGAGCGCGCCTACGTCGCCGCGGTGCTCGAGGCCTGCGCTGGCAACATGACGAAGGCGGCGCGCATGGCCGGCATCGACCGCATGTACCTGCACCGCCTGGTGCAGAAGCTCGGTAGCCGCGCTCAGCTGTCGTCGTCGGCGGACAGCGAGCCCTCGTCAGCGCAGCAGCGGAAGCCCGTCGAGTAGTCGTAGTAGTCGCGCGCGTGCGCGGTGGTCCGGTAGTCGCAACCTTCGCCGTTCAGCTTCGTGTCGAGGTAGTAGCCGCCGCGGAAGCTGCCGTCGTCGGTCCACTCGTGGACGTTGCCGACCATGTCGTGCACGCCGAAGCCGTTCGTGCACGACGCGCTCGCGCCGGTGGCTTCGACCGTGCCCCGCTGCTGGTTCGCGAGCGGGTCGTTGAGCGTCTTGAACGTGTGCTCGCCGCCGTGCAGCGTGCTCATCGGCGACCTGCGGTTCGTGTCGACGCACGCGCCGGCGACGCGCTCGTTGCCGTACGGGTAGCGCGTCGCGTCCGGACCCTTGCACGCGCTCTTCCACTCCGCGGCGCGGCAGAGGCGCTTGTGCGAGGCCGCGCACGCGCGCTTCGCCTCGTTCATCGAGATGTGCGCCTGCGGGACGACGCCCCGGCTCGAGACCGCGCGGACGTTGTGGCCGTTCGGCGCCGCATACGGGCTGAACGGCGCCTCGTGACCGCCCTCGAGGATCTCGACGAGCGACGCCTCGTACTTGTCGACGCAGCTCGTCCCGACGTGGGCCATCGAGCTGGGGCACGGGCCCGTCGCGGCGCGGGGCGTCTCGATCGTCGAGAGCACATCCTTGCGGGGAGCGGTCGGCGTCGACTGGCCGTCGTAGAGCGATGCCGAGCTGAGACCAGGAACCACCATGGCCGCGAGCAGGATCCCTGCGCTACGCACGAAGCGAACGCGGGAGGAGGTGTGATTCGGCGCCATGGGGGATGCCTCATCCACGTAAGGTGCCAACCCTCGATCCAAGCAAAAACGAGGGTTTGCCACCTCAGCCACGCGAGGATACGAGTCCTCCTGCTGATGACGACGGTCCTCGCGCACCGCTGCGCACTCCATCGCCGCCTTCTTCGCGCGATCGCGTGATCGCACGAGCGCGCATGGCGCCTCCGCTTGTAGTGTTGCGTGGAATGAGTGACGACGACAAGCCCGCGTCGACGCCGGGAGGGGCGCCCGTGCCCGTGCCCCTGGCGAGCGAACCGAAGCTGCCGCCCGCGCGCAAGCACATGCCGACGATGCTCGGGGTCGGTGAGGAGGCGTCGCCCGCGCACTTGCGGGAGGAGGGGGTCGACGCCGTTGCGCCGGTGAGTGCGCGGAAGCGGCAGGAGACCGGGGAGTGGGGGAGTGCGGTGCGCGGAGAGGCAGAGGGGGAGGGAGAGGGAGAAGCCGGGAACAGGCAGCAGGCAACAGGCGACGGGCAGCCTCGAGACGAGAGGACCGGAAGCGGAGAGGGCGGCAGCATCGCGGACAGCATCGCCGCGATCGCTCAGGACGACGGCGCGACGGCGACGAGCACGACCAGCGCCGCCGCTGCCACCAGCGTCGCGGCGACGGCCGGTGCGCTGAAGGCTGCCACGGTCGCCGACGAGGCGGCGCCCGTCGTCGAGACCCAGCCGGGGCCCCCCGTCGTGCTCACGCCGATCGCCGACCTCGTGCTCGCCGTCCAGGAAGCGCCGCCCTCCGCCGGGCTCACACTTGGCATCCCCAGCTCCGAGCCCGCGCCCGCGACCGAGGTGTCGCCGCGGATGTACGTCCCGCCGGCGCCGGCGTCGTCACCGCGCAGCGAGGCGGCACCGCCCACCGACGCAGCACCGCCCACCGAAGCCTCGCCGCTAGCCGAGACGCCACCGGCGACCGCAGCGCCGCCGACGGACGCCGCGCTGCATGCCAGCGCTCCACCGCCGAACGATGGCGACGCGAGGGCACCCGGCGGCGCCGCGGCGCAGGCCGATGCGGCGGAAGACGACGACGGCGACGCGCCCGACCTCGAGACCGTTCCCCTCGTACTCCCGCCCGTCGTCATCGCCTCGCCGAGCGATCCCATCGGCCGCGCCAGCGAGCCGGAGGTCGAAGCGCCCGAGGTCGAAGCGCCGGAGGTCGAAGCGCCGGAGGTCGAAGCGCCGGACGCACTCGCGCCCGACGCCACGCAGGAGATCGACGCGGAGACGATCCCGATCGTTCCCGCCGGTCCGCCCTCCTCCGCGCGCGCCGCCCCACCACCCCCACCTC
>JAYTHX010000285.1:0-13371 GCA_043732195.1 Polyangiaceae bacterium | reverse complement strand
AGATGGTGTTGGGCGTGCTCTCGGGGTTGTAAAACATCTGCCCGTAGCCGTTGCCGCGCGTCGCCACGTGGTCGAGCGTGTACTTGCCGAGCGCGTTGAAGTGGAACGGGCAGTGCGAGCCCGTGATCACCGAGTACTCGACGTGCAGGAGCGCGCCGGAGGACGACACGAAGAAGTCGCCGCCCAACGCCGTCAGCTTCGAGTCGGCGACGCTCACGGTCGCCGCGGGATCGAGCAGCGTGATGTCGGAGCCGGCGTAGTCGAGGTACGATGCGGTGAACGCGCCCGAGACCGTGGTGCTGCCGCCCTGCACGAACGCCGCGTGGTGGGTGTCGAGCTTCGCGCCCTTGTCGACGACGAACGCGCCCGTGGTGATCGTTGCGTAGTCGTAGGTCGCCGCCTTGTTGCCGGTGTTCGCCTGGATGCCGCCGCCGTCGAGGTCCACGCCCGAGAGCGTGAGCGCGCCGCCCGTCGCCACGACGATGCCGCCCCAGCCGGTGCCGCTGATCTTCGCGTGTTTGTCCTTCGCCGCCGCCTCGATCGCGCCGTGGACGGTGATGGTGACGCCGGCGTTCGCGGTGATCTTCGCGCCTGGCGCGATCGTGATGACCGCGCCGGCCACGATGTCGACGCTCGAGGTGAGCACCTTGCCGTCGTTCCAGGTGTCGCTCTGGGTGGGAGTCGAGGGCGTCGTCGGCGTGGTCGGGGTGGTGGGCGTACCGCCGCTACCGCCGCCGCTGGTCGCCGGCGGGTCCTTCGTGCCCCCACCCCCGGGGGTGATTCCCTTCGCTGGGGCATCGGGGTCCCCCCCGGAGCAGGCCGCGATCAGGAGGCTGCATATGGCCGCAACGTGGGGAAGGCGAACGTTCATGCCCTCGACGTGCAGGAGTTGGGCCCGCGGGTCAGCGCGAGCTGAGAGCGATCTTGATCATGTCCTCGAGCGCGCCGCGCGGAAGCTTGAAGGTCGCCACGGCCGAGCCCGCGCCGCCCGCCGCCGGCCCCTGCGACTGGAACGTGATGATGATCGGCGTCTGCCCCTTCGACGGCAGGGAGTTCAGCATCCCGAACGCCGTGTGCGAGCCGTGGTCCATCGCGGTGAAGACGAGAAAGCCCTTCAGCGTGCCGACGAACGCGCCGTTGGCCTTCACGTCACGGAGCGTCTCGGCGCTCGCCGCCTTGCCGAGCGTCGCCGTGTCGGGCGCGGTCGACAGCGAGGCCGCGGCCTTCTGCGCGACGAGCTTGCCGTCCATGCCGAACCCGATCCATGTGCCGCCCTGATCCGGGACGGCGAGGACGTGGAGGACGAGCGGCTTGACCGGGAATTTCTTCACCTTACCCGCCGGCGCCGGCTTCTCACCACGCGCGACCGGCGGCTGCGCGGGTCCCTCCTCGATGTCGGCGCGCGGGATCACGATCTCGAGATGCACGGCCTCCTTCGGGAGCGTGACGCCCGCGGGCGCGGGCGCGATGCGCATCTGCGCGACCATCTTCCCCGAGGCCTGCTGCTTCGCCCACTTCGCGAACGCGGGGCGGTTCCAGAGGCCTGCCCAGTCCTTGAGCATCGGGCCGACCTTCGTGATCGGCTCCTGCACCTGCACGAGGTGCCAGCCGATCATCTGCTCCGCGAGGAGGCGGCTCGCCTCGTCCTCGGCGGCGGGGTTGCCAGGTTTCACGGCGCCGCGCGCCGCGAGCAGCTTCTCGAGCGCCGCGCCGTCGTAGCCCTTGCCGTACACGAGCGCGCCCGTGAACAGCGAGAGCATGCGGTCGATGACCAGCTCGCGGACCGCCTTGCGCTCGGCGTCCGGCATGCCAGCGCCCTCCGTGGCCTCGAGCGCGACGTTGCCCAGCAGCTCGCGCGCGTGATCGAAGAGCTTCGGGTCCGACCCCTTGCCGTAGACGGCGAGGTCGGCGTCGCCGGGGAGGTGGAGGAACGCGGGCGGCGGCGCCTCGGCGCGCTCGGGATGCGCGACGGCGAGCTTTCCGATGACGCTGCTCGTCCGGGCGTAGTCGACCTTCATGGTCGCCTGGAGTCCGGCGTCCGCGATCTGCGCATCGAGCGCGATGCGCTTCGTGTCGCCGACCACGTCGACGAGCTCGGTGACCGAGGCCTCGATCAACTGACCGAGCGCGGGGCTCGACGTGCCGAGGATCGACTTGGCGAGGAACGGCAGACCGGCGCGGAGCTGGCCGAGCGGCTCGCGCACGGCGTCGAGGGTCATCTCGATGTGCACGTCGGACGGCCACTGCTGGCGCGGCACGGTGCGCGTGAGGTAGGGCGCGAGCGCGTCGACCGCATCCCGCTCGCCGCACACGAGGCGCGCGCCCGTGGGCGCGTGACCGAGCACGCACGTCTCGCCCTCGTCCTCGTCGGCCTCGCGGCCCTTCTGCGGAGGCAGCGCGCCGATCCCATCGACGGAGAACGTGCCGTTCTTGCCGGCAGTGAGCTTGTGCCTCGAGGCGATCTTGGCCTTCGCGTCGTCGAACGACCTCACCGCCACCGACACCGCGACGAGCGGCTTCGGGTCACGCTTCGAGCCGCTGAGGGCCACCGCGCCGTCGATGGGTTGCGAGAGGTCGACCGCGTCGGCCACGCCGTCGTCGGTGATCGAGCGCACGAGATCCGCGGCGCCGGGGAGCGGCAGTCGCGACCACACCCCGACCGTCTTGAGGATGCCGTCGGGCTTCGCCACGCGGCCCACCATCACGAGCCCGGCCGGCTCGGGCACGGCGGTGGTGTCGGGCGGCGGCTCGGGCGCGACCGCCACCGACTTCGACGGCGTCACGGGCGCAGGCGGCGGCGCTCCACCCCCGCACGCGACGAGCGCGACGAGGCTGGTGAGAGCGGCGAGCGAGAGGCGGCGGGGCTGGCTCATGCGCGCGGCAGAATAACCGAAACCCGGAATCGTGCGCGTGAAGCCGAGTCAATCTTTTCTCCGGCGGAGCGCCGTGCATAACTTCGCGTCGCATCACCGTGGAAGCACCCGTCGCTCGCAAGCCTCCTGGTTCCGAACTCCGCGGTCCCCCCGCGATGAATCCCGCGCAGCAGGAGGCGGTCGAGCACCAGAACGGTCCGATGCTCGTGCTCGCCGGCGCCGGCTCCGGCAAGACGCGCGTGATCACGCACCGTATCGCGCGCCTCATGGAGCGCGGCGTGCCCGCGCACATGATCTGCGCGCTCACCTTCACGAACAAGGCGGCCGGCGAGATGGCCGAGCGCGTGCACCAGCTCGTCAAGGAGCGGCGGCTCGGCGGAAAGAACGGCGGCAAGGGCCTCGTCATCTCGACATTCCACTCCTTCGGGCTGATGGTGCTGGGCCGCGAGCGGAAATCGCTCGGCGGCACGTTCACCATCTTCGATCAGGGCGACTGCCTCTCCGCGGTGAAGGAGATCCTCAGCCGGACCGACGCGGGAAAGAAGTTCGACGCGTCGGCGATCATGACGCGCATCTCGAACGCGAAGAACGCGTTCATCTCCGCCGAGGAGTTCTGCGAGCGCGAGGGCGACGACTACGACGAGATGACGAAGCTCGTGTACCCGAAGTACGAGAGCGCGCTCAAGAGCTTCCGCGCGTTCGACTTCGACGACCTCGTCTGCCAGGTCGCGCGCCTCTGGAAGGAGCGCGAGGACATCCGCGATCGCTGGCAGAAGGAGTTCCTCTACATCCTCGTCGACGAGTACCAGGACACGAACCGCGCGCAGCTCGAGGTGCTCCGGCTCCTCGCCGATCGCCACAAGAACATCTGCGTCGTCGGTGACGACGACCAGTCGATCTACGCCTGGCGCGGCGCCGACGTGCGCAACATCCTCGACTTCGACGAGCAGTTCCCGGGCGCGAAGGTGGTGAAGCTGGAGCAGAACTACCGCTCCACCGCGCCCATCCTGGCGGTCGCGAACGCCGTCATCTCGAAGCGCAGCGACTCGAAGTACAACAAGTCGCTCTTCACCGACAAGCCAGGCGGCGCGCTGGTTCGCCTCGGCGTCGCCGCTTCGCCCGAGGCCGAGGCCGCGTACGTCGCGCGCGAGCTGCGGCGCATCATCCACGAGGAAGGCAAGAAGGCGAAGGACTGCGCCATCCTCTATCGCTCCAACGGCCAGGCGAAGCTCCTCGAGGAGCAGCTGCGCGAGCAGGGCGTCCCCTACCGGATGATCGGCGGCCAGCAGTTCTTCGAGCGCAAGGAGGTGAAGGACCTCCTCGCCTACCTCAAGGTGGGGCTGAACCGCTCCGACGAGATCAGCCTGCGTCGCATCATCAACTACCCGCCGCGCGGTATCGGCGACACGAGCGTCGAGAAGCTCTCGCAGTACGCCCTCGCGAAGAGCTGGTCGCTGTGGGAGGCCGTCGAACGCGTCGACGCGCTGGACGCCATCCCCACCGGCGCGCGCGAGGGCTGCAAGCAGCTCGAGCGCATCGTGGGCGACATGCGCAAGCGCCTCATGATCGACCGCGGCAAGGCGAGCGTGGTCACGCGCGAGCTGTGCGAGACGCTCGGCCTGCGCAAGGACATCGACGCCACCTCGACCTCCACGAACGCCGCGGCGCGCCGCTGGAGCAACGTAGAGGGGATCCTCGGCGTCTTCGCGCGGCGCGAGGCGCGCGTCACCGGCAAGGGCCAGGACGACACCGCGGAGCGCGAGCTCATGTCGTTCCTGCACTCGCTAACGCTCCAGATGGACGACGCCGAGGACGACCCCGGCAACGTCGTCACGCTCTCCACGCTGCACGGCAGCAAGGGGCTCGAGTTCGATCACGTCTTCCTCATCGGCTGCGAGGATGGCCTCATCCCCCACCAGCGCACGCTCGACGTGAAGACCACGGACGCGCAGGTGCAGGACGTCGAGGAGGAGCGCCGCCTCTTCTACGTGGGCGTCACGCGCGCGCGACAACGGCTCGACATGACGCGCTGCAAGTTCCGCCTGATGCGCGGCAAGCCCGTCCCGCGCACGCCGTGCCGCTTCCTCTCCGACATCCCCGACGAGCTGCTCGAGCCGTTCGAGGCGAAGGACGCCGCGATGATGTCGGTCCAGGCCATGGCCGAGCAGGCCTCGAACATGCTCGCCATGCTCGACGCCCTCAAGTGATCGCCTACTCGACGGAGGCGACGCCCTCGACGAACTGCCCGGGGTCGACGACCGTCGCGTCGCGCGCCTTGATCACGCCGCCGACCTTCGCGCAGCGATCCGGACCGTTCACGAAAGATGCGCTCGGGAGGTCCCGCGGCTCGCTGCCGAGCGCGTAGACGGTCGTGGTCGGCGGGCACGTCGTGCTCACCGTCCGAGCGAAGCGCGCGGTGCCGATGCACTGCGTCTCCGCGGGAACGGCGACCGTCGCCGCCGACTTGCACGCGTCGTCGGTGAAGAACACGCTGGCCTTCGCGGCCACCGGGAGGCAACGCGTCTTGCCGTCGCTGGCGAGCGCGAAGGTGCAGTCGACGTCGCGCTCCGTGTCGTGCCACCCGGGGACGAGCGTGCTGGTCGCGCCCGCGGGCCACACGAACGTCGGGACCAGCCGGCCGCTACCACCACCGACCCGCGGGACGCTCGGGAGCGACGACGCGATGTTCGCGACGATCGACCGGCGGTTCGGGTAGTAGCCGCTGCCTCCCGGTGTTCCGCTCGAGGCGCACTTCGCGGTGGGCGATACCTGACCCGACGCGTACTCGTTCTGCCAGCTGAACGTCTCGTCGGTCGCCGCGCTGCCGGCGTCGTCGCGCAGGGAGTAGACCGCACGCAGGCCGGTGCACTGATCGCTGGTGGGCTCGAGCCAGGTGTTCGCGAGGGTGAGCGGCGCCGCGCAGCCGCCGCCCTGGTTGCGGTAGTCGTTCACGAAGGCGGCCTTGGAGCAGGCGTCGTCGGCGTAGTACACCGGGCCGATCGAGGCCTGCGGGATGCAGCGCAGGACGCCGTCAGACATGATCTGGAAGGCGCAGTCCGCGTCGAGCCTCTCGTCGCGGAAGCCGAGATGCGCGCGGGCCCCGTCGGCGGCGACGATGACGCGCTCCGCGACTGGCGAGCCAGGCACGACCGTCGCGACGCCTTCGACGAAGTCGGTCCACGGGACGACGGCGCCGAGGGCCACGGAAGCAAGCTGGCCGGGCTGCGGCGCCGGCTGGAGCGTACAGCCGCCGGGACCGGCATTCGCGTAGCGAGGGCCGGCCGGATCGACCACCGTCCGCAGCTCGCCCGCGGTCGGGGTGCCGCAGCCGTCGCCGGGGAGGAACGTGATCGCGTACTTCACGTCGGCGCCGCAGCTCGGCGCCGCGGACGCGGCGGGGACCTGGCACGCGGGATCGGAGAAAACGCCCCCCTGCAACGCGGTGAGGATGGGCGGCAGGCAGCGGACGTGTCCGGCCTCGGCGGGCTGGAACGTGCAGTCCTCGTTTCGCGCCACGTCGTGGAAGCCGGCGAGCTCGCGCGCGCCGGCGCCCGTCAGGAGCTTCGCGCGGAGGCGCGTACCGCTGGCGATGGTCGTGACGGCGGCGGTCCCGCCAGGATCGGCCGCGGCGGCGGCTCCGGCGTCATCCTTCGACGAGCACCCCGACGTCACGGCAAGGGTCGAGAGAACGAGGACCGAGGTGATGATGAGCGCGCGCACGTCGCGCGCAGTGCATGCCGCGCGCCACCACGCATTTCCCCTGGATATCGACCGGCGGCGCGCGTCGACCAGGGCGACCGCGCCGCGCGTGGCACACGTGGGCCCAGCGTGGGCGTTCCTCGCGCCGGAGACGGCGCGCGGCCGAGGTGTGAGCGTCTGTGCGCGGCAACGATTTGCTGTGCGATCGACGACCGCGATAGCGTTCCAGGATGGCTTCGTCGTCGTCACGGGTGCTCGTCGTGGTCGCTGCGCTCGCGAGCGTGGCGGGTTGCAGCTCCAGCGACGCGAGCGACGGCGCCCCCGGGTCGAGCGGCGGAACGAGCGGCGGTGCTGCATCGACGTCCGGTGGCCCGGCGTCCAGCGGCGGCATGCCCACGCCGACGACGCCCCCCGCCGCCGTGCAGGACGGGCCGCCCGCCGGCAATCCGGACGGCCACGCGTCCATCCCCGCGGCCGGTCAGGCCGAGCACGTCTCCGCACCGACGACGGTGATCGGCAGCGGCACGGCAGCGAGCTGCACCGGCGCGGCGTTCGTGGCCGCGGTCGCGCAGGGCGGCACCATCACCTTCGACTGCGGCGCGAGCCCGACCACGATCGTGCTCACCGAGACCGCGAAGGTCTTCAACGACAAGGGAACGAAGCTCGTCATCGACGGCGGCAACAAGGTGACGCTGAGCGGCGGCGGCAAGACGCGCATCCTCTACATGGCGACGTGCGACAAGGCGCAGGTCTACCCGCCGGGCCCCGGCGACTGCAACACGAACCCGGGCGTGCAGCTGGTCGTGCAGAACATCACGTTCGTCGACGGCAACGCCAAGGGCATCGGCGACGTCACGAACAACGACGGCGGCGGCGGCGCGATCCACGCGCAGGGCGGCAGCTTGAAGGTCGTGAACGCGCGCTTCTTCAACAACGTGTGCGACGACCTCGGCTCCGACGTCGGCGGCGGCGCCATCCGCAAGCTCGACTACCTCGTTGCGCCGGGCGCAGGTCCGAAGCGCCCGGTCTGGATCGTGAACAGCACGTTCGGCGGCAAGAGCGGCCTGGGCAACTCGTGCGCGAACGGCGGCGCGCTCAGCAGCATCGGCGTGTCGTGGAACATCGTGAACAGCCTGCTCTCGGAGAACACCGCGGTCGGCCACGGCGCGAACGACGGCCAGGGCGGCAACGGCGGCGCCATCTACAACGACGGCAACGAGATCGTGATGAGCGTCGACGGCAGCTTGATCGAGAACGACAAGGCGAACGAGGGCGGCAGCGCGATCTTCTTCGTGAGCAACGACAAATCCGGCACGATCACCATCAAGGACTCGGTCACGCGGGGCAATCCGCGCGGCACGTTCGAGACCCCGGATCTGCCGGGCTTCTTCGTCATCGCGAAGCAGCCCGCGATCATCGTCAACTCGATGATCCTGCGCTGACTCGCCCCCGAGAGGGTGGGGTCAGCGGGAGCCGCCGCGGGGGCGCGGGATGTCGAGGTCGATCATCCACGTCTGGAGCGTGCGGCGCGTGATGCCCAGGAGCTCGGCGGCGCGGGTCTGGTTCCAGACGGTCCGCTCCAGCGCATCGATGGCGCGCGCCCGCCGCTCGGCGCGCTCGGCGGTCATCCCTGCCGGCGGCGCGCCCGAGGTCGCGCTGAGCGACGGGACCGACGGCGCCGGTCCGCGGTCCGACGCCTCGATGGTGCCCATGCGCAGGCCGGCGGCTCTGAGCACGCCGTCGCGGCAGAACAGCACGCTGCGCATGATCACGTTGCGGAGCTCGCGCACGTTGCCCGCCCACGGGTGGGCGCGCAGGCGCGCCGCCGCGTCCGGCGCGAGGGTCGGGGTCGCCTGACCGGACGCTGCGCCTGCCTCCACCATGAAGGCCTCGGCGAGCGGGACGATCTCCGCGCTGCGTTCGCGCAGCGGCGGGATGCGGATGGCCACGCCGTCGAGACGGAAGAAGAGATCCTCGCGGAACTTTCCTTCCTTCACCAGCACCGCCAGATCACGATGGGTGGCGGCGACGAAGCGGACGTCCACCGAGCCTCGCACTCAGCGCCGAGGCGGGCGCCGAGGCGGGCGCCGAGGCTGGAGCATCTCGTCCATCTCGTCCATCTCGACGTCGACCGAGCCCGGCCCCGGCATGTTCCGGAGGAGCGGCGCCGTCAGGGGCGAGATGCCGCGCTGCTCACGTGCCCTTGATCAGGGCTCGAACCACACCTGGATTCACGCCAATTTGCCGCAATACCGGGCCGTCTCCGACGGTGATGCGCGCTCCACGGCCCAGCTTCTGGTGGATCAGTCGTGCGCCTTGCGGACCTTCGCGCCGCGGGCCTTGAGCACCCTCGTGACCGCGTCGTAGCCGCGCGAGTCGGCGATCTCGTAAGGGCTCATGCCGTCGACCGCGTCGTCGACGCGTGCGCCCTTCGCGACGAGCAGCGCCACGAGCGTCTCGCCGCCCTGCTGCGCCGCCGCGAACAGCGCGGTGCGTCCGTCGAGTCCGCGCTTGTTGGGGCTCGCGCCGTGCTCGAGCAGCACGCGGACGACGCGCAGCGCCTCCTCGGAATCGCCCGTGGCGGCCGCGACCGCCGCCAGCAGCGCGCTGTCGCCGTTCTCGCCCATCTTGTCGGTCGGCGCGCCGGCGTCGAGCAGCGCGCGCACCATCGGCACGTCGCTCGCGACGATCGCCGTGGCGAGCGGCGGCGTCACCTGCGAGTCGAGCGCCGACCACGTCACGCCCTTGGCCGCGAGCTTCTTGATCGATGCGGGGTCGTGCCGGTCGGCCGCGGCCGTGATGGCCCGCGCCGTGGCCGCGCGATCGAGGGTGCCGGCGAGCAGCGTATCGAGCAGCGCGCCGCGCCGCTCTTCCTCCGTCGCGAGCGCGTTGACCAGCACGTGGGCGTCGACCTTCGCGTGCGCCGCGACGAGGCGGGTCACCACGTCGACCGGGCGGTCGCCCGCCTTCTCGTCGCTCGCGGCGTGCAGCGCGGCATCGGTCACGGCGAGGGAGAGCGGCGTCTCGTCGTCGTACTTCAGGTTCACGTCGGCCCCGGCCTTGAGCAGCGACTCGACGATGGCGCGCCGCTTCGGTCCGGCCGCGTCACGCAGCGCGATCACGAGCACCGGCTCGCCCTCGGGCGACTTCGCGTCGGCGCTCGCGCCCTTGCCGAGGAGGCGCGCGACCGCCCGGGGAGCTCCCGCGGCCACGGCCTTCGCGAGCGTCGGCTCGTGCGCGCCCCTCGCGAGGAGCAGGCTCACCACCGCGTCGTGCTCGTCGGCCGCGAGGAGCGGCGGCACCGAGAGGTCCTCGTCCTCCTGCGCGCTGACGCCGTGCGCGAGGAGCCAACCCACGAGCGCGGCGCTCCCGGACTTCGCGGCGCTGTCGAGCGTCCCGTCGAGGTTCACGCCCTTCACGAAGAGCACCTCGACCTTGCCTTGCTCGCCCGCCGCCGCTGCCTCGAGCAGCGCGATGCGATCGGCCTGCGTGACGGTGGGCTTCGCGACCGGGGTGGTCGCGGGATGCTCCTCGGTGACCGGGACCGGCGCCTGCGTGGTCTGCGCGGCGGACTCCGCCTGCGGCGTCGCGCCCTTGGGATGCTCGGCCCAGCGCGACCGGAGCGTGACCGCGCCCAGCACGACGGCGCCGATGCCCACGACGACGACGAGCTTGGCGATGGCAGAGTCACTCATCCGGGGTGCTACGGCTGACGCTCGGCACGGACCTATTGTTCCCGGGTCTCCGCGAAATCACCCTCGCGGCGGGGTTGAGGTACCCTGTCGGCGGATGGACCGCGTCGCCGCTTTCCTCTCGGAGAAGACCCCGCGCCGCTTGATCGCGATCGCCGCGTTCGTCGGCCTCCTCTACCTGTTTCGTCATCTCGCGCTGCTGCTGGTGTTCTTCGTGGCGTTCGAGCGCGCGCTCGGCTTCGGCTCGCGCCTCCTCGCGAAGCACACCGGCCTCGGCCACAAGAAATCGCTGCTGCTGCTCGTGCTCGCCATCGTGGTCGCGCTCGGCGGTGGCGCGTGGCTCGGCATCGGCAAGACCATCCGCACCGTGGCCTCGATGCACGAGAGCTTCCCCGATCGGCTCGCTGAGCTCCGCGAGAACCCGCTGCTGGTGAAGCTCCAGGAGCATGTCGGCGGCACGGAGAAGATCCTCGAGGGCGTGAAGCACTACTCAGGAGACGCATTTTCCGCGGCTGCGGCGATCGGTCACTTCTTCGTCTACGTGCTCATCGGCTTCATTCTCGCGCTCGTCTACACGCTCGAGAAGGAGGATCTCGACGTGTGGTGGGAGCGCGTCGACACGCGCTCGGTGGGCGGCACGATCGGCCGCTGGATGGGGCACGTCGCTGACTCGACGATCGTGACCGTGCAGCTCCAGCTGGTGGTCGCGGGATTCAACACCGTGACCACCTTGCCGGTGCTGCTGGTCCTCGGCGTGAAGCACGTGGGCCCGCTGATGGCGCTCGTGTTCGCCTCGGCGCTCGTGCCCGTGATCGGCAACGTCGTCTCGGGAACGGTGCTCGCGCTGCTCGCCTATCAGGCGCAGGGCTGGCTCGGCGTCGGCATCTTTGCCGGCCTCACGTTCGTCCTCCACAAGGTCGAGTCGTATTACCTGAGCCCTCGACTAACCGCGCGGCACGTCAAGATGCCGGGCTTCCTGCTGATCGTGAGCCTGCTCTTGTGCGAGCACGTGTTCGGCTTCACCGGGCTCTTCCTCTCGTTCCCCATCCTCTTCGTCGCCGGCCGCATCCGCGGCGAGTTCCTCGAGGAGGACGCGGTCGTGAGCAGCGCGACCTCGCAGATCGTGCTCTCCGACAGCCCCGACCAGCTCCCCGACCGCAATCATCCGCCGCCCGAAGGCAGCGACGCGCCCACCGGCTTCGAGCTCGAGCGCTCTCCGGTGCGACTCGACAGCGTGCGGTCCGGACCTCCCGAGGCCGAGGAGACCTCACCATGACCCCGCTCGACGAGCTCGCGCTCCTCCTCCGCCCCGCGGCCGGCGGTCTGTATCTCGTCTCCACCGGCCGCGCCGAGCAGCTCGCGCTCCAGCGCCGCCTCTACGGCGCGCAGAGCGACGCCGAGGTCGATGCACGCTGGCGCCGCGCGCTCGAGGGGATCGCTACCGCGCGCGCGTTCGTGCTCGGCAACCCCTCCGACGTGGGCGCGGGCTTCCGCCGCGGCGCGAACCTGGGACCGCAGGCCATCCGCACCCGTCTCCTCGAGGAGCTGCCCACGTGGCCCGAGCGCGCTGCCGAGCTCGGCGTCATCGACATCGGCGACGTGTTCGTGGTGCCCCAGCTCCTGCACGACGACATGATCTCGGACCGGCAGCGCGCCGCCACCGCGGAGGCGCTCTACCCCGACGTCACCCCCGCGCTCCGCGCCGCGCTCCCGGTCTCTCCGCTGTCGATCGCGGAGCGGGCGCTCGACCTGGTGTTCGCGATCAACCCCGGCATCGCGCCCATCGTGCTCGGCGGCGATCACTCGACGGCGTGGCCCGTCGCCGCGGCGCTCTCCCGCGCGCGCAAGGACCGCTGGGGCATCGTCCAGCCCGACGCCCACACCGACCTCCTCGAGACGCGCCTCGGCATCAAGTACTGCTTCGCCACGTGGTCGTGGCACGCGAACGAGCTGCTCGGTCGCGACGGTCGCCTCGTGCAGGTCGGCACCCGCGCCACGCGCCGCGATCGCGAGCACTGGGAGAGCACGCTCGGCGTGCGTCAGTTCTGGGCCGAGGAGTGCCTGCGCGATCCCGACGCAACCATCGAGGCGATCCTCGCGCACCTGAAGGAGCGCAAGATCACCGGGGTCTACTTCTCGAACGACATCGACGGTACCGACAGCCGCTGGGCGGACGCCACCGGGACGCCCGAGACCGGCGGACTCACGCCCGATTTCCTGCTGACCTTGATCCGGCGCATCGGCGACGAGGTCGGCATGCTCGGCGGCGATCTCATGGAGGTCGCGCCGCCCCTCCAGGACAAGCCCGATTCGAGCGAGCGCACGGTCGGACTCGCAGTGCGCTACCTTCGCGCCACGCTGGGCGCCGTGCTCCGCGCCACCGTTTGAGGAGTCCGAACATGTGCAGATTGCATGCAGTCGTGGGTGTGCTCTTCCTCCTGACGACGGGCTGCTCGAAGAGCGACAGCGGCGGTACGAGCGCGAGCGCGACCGCGACCGCGACCGCGACCGCGACCGCGGTCCCTTCGGAGGCGCCCACCATCTCCATCACCGGGACGCCTCCGCCCGCGCCGGCCGCGAGCGCTACTCCGTCCGCGAGCGCTGCTCCGTCCGCGAGCGCCACGGTCAAGGCGGGGGCGGCGGCAAAGGCCACCGCGACGACCGCGGCGCCCGTTGCGTCCGCGAAGGCCGAGGCTGCCGCGCCGCTCAAGCCCGCGGGGACCAGCATCACCGGCAAGAACTTCACTCTCGCCGTCGGCTCGCCCGGCTGCCGCGTCGACACGCCGTGCGCGGTCACGCTGCGCATCACGGCAGGCGGCGAGTTCCACGTGAACAAGGAGTACCCGTACAAGTTCACGGCGAACGCGGCGCCCGGCGTCACGTTCCTCGGCAGCGGCGACGCGAATGTCTTCTCACGCGCCGCGGGCGACTTCCGCGAGGAGGGCGAGAAGTCCGCCACGATGACGGTGCGCTTCAAGCCCACCGCCGCGGGCGAGGCGAAGATCGCGGGCACCTACAAGATGAGCGTGTGCTCCGCGGAGCAGTGCCAGATCGAAGCGCAAGCCGTGCAGCTCGCGGTCCCGGTGCTCTGATCGCGAGGTCCGCCC
>JAYTHX010000284.1:0-32856 GCA_043732195.1 Polyangiaceae bacterium | reverse complement strand
GGGTGACGATGCGGCAGGCGGAGAGCGTGTGGCGCCGCTCGCGCGGGGCGTCGAAGGAGCTCCTGAAGGTCTGGGAGCGCGCGAAGCTCGCGTTCTGGCGGGCGTACCTGACGGCGCGGATCCGGCTCTTGCCGGATACGGCGGGCGCCTTCGAGGCGGATCTGGCGGGGAGGATGGCTTAGATGGTGTGCCCCCACCCAGCCGGCTTCGCCGGCTGCCTCGCGTTTTCTTTGGGGCTTCGCGATCGAGACGGCGATGGGGAAGTGGTGGGAGACGGGCGATGAGGCTCGCTCGCGCGCGACGCGAGAGTGCGCCGAGCTCGGATCTCCTGCACGCGCGCGGGTCCTCGAAGAGCGCGCTCCGGTCACACGGCGCGAGCCAGCGCCTCACCGGCTCAGCACCCCGACTACCTCACCGCTTCGGGCCACGGCGACGCGGCGCCCCCCAGATCGACACGGATGGGCGCGCGGCCTCGTGCGTCGTCGCGCTCGTCGCGACAAGAGCCCTGACGACGACCGGCATCGCATAGCCCGCCTCGTCGCGCCGAACGTCCTGTCGTTCACCCACTGGGATCGCCTGCTCGACGACGAGCTCTACGCCTCGAGCACGAGGCTCGATTGGCGCACCATCTTGAAGCGCACCTTCGGCATCGACCTTCGGCTCGCGCAGGACGTCGTACATGCCGAGAAGGAGCGCGATGAGGAGGCCCGTCTCGTCGTCGAGCTCGACCTCTGCGGCGGGGCCTGCGATGTACGAGGCCGGGCTGATCAAGCCGCACGTCGCCCGGACGTTCCCGTTCTCCGAGGCGCCGCTTGCCCACCACCACCTTCATGACCGCATGGCAAAAGGGAAGGTCCTGCTCGTCCCTGACTGAGGAGACCCGAGTGAGACCGGATGGTTGCGTGACCGCAGGCGTAGATCTCAACGCTCGGAGGTCTTGATGCGTAAGAGCTTGGCTTTTGGTTTCCTGGGCGCGGCGCTGGCCGTGGTGATGGCGTGTGGGTCGACGTCGCCGCGCGTGTTCGGCGACGAGGTCGACGGCGGCGGCAGCAGCGGCGAGGACCTCGAGGGCGGCTCCTCGGGCTTCGTCAAGGGGGACGCGTCGGTCGCGCCGCCGTGCGTCGGGCTCGCCTGCATGCAGGTCGCGTGCGGCGGCGGCGCGACGACGAGCGTGAGCGGCATCGTGTGGGACCCGGCGGGCAAGAACCCGGTCTACAACGTCGTCGTCTACGTCCCGAACGCGCCGCTCGCCGACATCAAGCACGGCCCGGTCTGCGACTCGTGCGGCGGCGCGCCGATCTCCGGCAACCCGCTCGTGACCACGCTCACCGACGCGACCGGCGCCTTCACGCTGAAGAACGTCCCCGTCGGCGCCGACATCCCGATCGTCATGCAGGTCGGCAAGTGGCGCCGCCAGATCACGCTCAAGACGAAGCCGATCGAGTGCCAGGACAACCCGATCACCGACGTTCAGCTGACGCGCCTGCCGCGGAACAAGACCGAGGGCGACATGCCCCTCATCGCGCTCACGAGCGGCTGCGACCCCATCCACACGCTCGTGCAGAAGATCGGCGTCGACCCCGCGGAGATCACCGCCGCGAGCGGCACGGGCATGGTGCGCGTCTACAACGGCAGGGGCTACACGGTGCCCGGCGTCACGGGCGCCACCGACGCGTACGCGTTCTGGGGCTCGCTCACCGAGATGATGAAATACGACATCATCATCAACGAGTGCGAGTGTTCGCCCTACGCGCGCGACACCATGGGCCCCGCCTACGAGAACATGCGTCAGTACCTCGACACCGGCGGCCGCGTGTTCAACTCGCACTACCACCTCAACTTCTTCGGGAGCTCTTCGGAGAACGGCGGCAAGGCCGCGCAAGAGCTCCAGAGCGCGGCGAACTGGGCGCTGTGGAGCGGCGGCGGCGGCGGCGGCTCGCCCTTCCTGATCGACACCACCTTCCCCAAGGGCAAGGCGATGGACGAGTGGCTCAACAACCTGCCGGGCAAGAGCAAGTGGGGCCCGAGCATCAAGACGTCGCCCAAGGGCGAGATCATCACCTCGAACGTGGGCGACATCGGCACGGCGAAGCCCGGGCTCTCCCAGCGCTGGATCTATCCGTCGACGGGTACCAGCTCCGTCTACATCTCGATCAACACGCCGACCTCGAAGCCGGCGGCCGAGCGCTGCGGACGAGCCGTGGCCACCGACATCCACGTCGGCAACGGCTCGCTCACCTCGATGACCGAGCAGGAAGCGGCGCTCGAGTTCATGTTCTTCGATCTCGCGTCGTGCGTCATCGACGACGCGACGCCGCCGACGGCGCCGGGTCCGAAGTGACGACGTAGAGCGTCGCCATCGCGATCATCGCGAGCCCGAACGACCACACGCCGGGGCCCACCAGCGCGAATCCGGCGTGCATCACCACCACGCCCGCGAGCCCGAGGCGCGGGCGGAAGTAGCAGAGCACCGGCAGCGCGAGCTCGGCGGCGATCACCGCGAGGGAGAGCGCGCGCGGCCGGCGCCGTGCGTCACCTTGTTGAGCGCGCTGAAACCGTAGACGACGACGAGCTGCGCGCGCACGAGGCCGAGCGCGGGGTGGCGCTCCGCGTCGAACGAGGGCCGCGCGAGGTCGGGCGGCGCGATGCTGAGGAAGAGCGCGATGAGCAGCAGCAGGATGCCGTGGTTCGAGTAGCGCTCCAGCACCGCCACGAACAGCACCGGCACGAGCACGCGGACGCGGACGCGGACGCCGAGCCGCACCACGCGCACGTGCCGCGCGCCCACCCGTCGCTGTCGTCGGCCTCGCGTCGGGCGTGATTGCGATCTCCTCGGCCTATGGTCACACGTGCGCGCTCACGACAGGCGGAGGCGTCAAGTGTTGGGGCGGCTTTCCTTGATATTGCGACCCATCGAGGCCTCGACAAAGGCATACGTCACCAAGGTCGACGGCGGCAGCGACAATGCCGACAAGCCGTAGCCCAGTAGCCTTTGGCTCGGAGCGCGCCACCGCGAGTGCTGAGCAAGGCGCTGCTCTTGGGCCCGAAGACCGCAATCACGGACGGAACCGCCGCGGGCTCCACGCAGATCGGCGCGCCGGGTGGGATCCTCAAGAACTTCGTGGTCCACGGCAGCGAAGTGTTCGCCGCGTACGCCTACCAGCAAGCCACCGGCGGGGCACCGCCACTTTCGCTCTGGGTGACAGACGGGATGGCGACGATGTTGAAGAGGACGGGCGCAAGGACAGCGAGTTTACGCATCCCCAAGCTTTCAGCATCTTGTGTGCCAATGTGAGACCATCAATTAAACGCGAGATCATGCAGGCACGGTGAGTCTTCCGAAGTGGGAACTCGGTCCGTCCGCGATCCAGGCCCATCTCTCATTTGATGGCGACCGCGCACCTTCCGACCAGCGCGAAGGACGGCTTCCGCACGCACGGGTTGAGCGAAGAGAGGGGGCATGTGGAGGTCTCGAAGCAGATGGCGCCGTCTCCGTTGGCCAGTGAAATCACGGAAGGAACGACGACCAACAGCGCGACGACTGCCCCGGCGATCGCGATCGTGGAGGCTGTTCGGGTCTTCGGGTTCGTCATGGACTGCTAGGAGGCTCCTGCTCGAGAGGTGTAGGCGCCGAGTGGGCCGGCGCCCGCCGCTCGCGAAGTGCTCGACCGAGGATTTCGAGGAGCGCCTTCCCATGGTTCGGGGTCGTCTTCGCGAGGAAGTACGGCGTCCCGATGCGCTCCGCAATCTCTGACAGGTCGTCTCGGGCTGACACGAGCAGGATGGGGATGTCTTCGCTTCCGACGTCACGCACGAGCATCCGGTGAGCCATTCCCGGCCCGCTGAGCACGGGCATCTCGACATCGAGCAGGATGCAATCCGGAAGGGGCGCTCGGTTCGTCGCCCTCGATCTCCTTGAGAACGCGAGCATCGCGGCGGGCGGGATCCTGCCGATGTGCCAGGACACGGGCACCGCGATCGTCATGGGCAAGAAGGGCCAGTACGTCGTGACTGGCTACTCTCGCGCGTTGCCATCCCCACGCGGCGCGTCCCGCCGACCCCGAACGCAGTCGCGGCCGCGGCCGCGAAGTGCGGTGGTGGCGGCGGCGGCGGCGAGCCATGCCGCCGCGCCTCGGGCAGCTGATCCAGCGCTCCGCGGTGGCCGCACGTGAATGTGCATGGCAGGGCCCCGTCCAAGTCGCGCCCATGAACCTGCCGCACCGCAGCGTCTTCGTGCTTCTCGCAAGCTTCGTTGCCATCGCAGCGGTCGCGGGGTGCGCAGCGGGCGGACTGGCGCGCGCGAGCGCTGTATACGACGCGCGGCTCGGATCGTAGGCTGCCGCGGCATGACCATCAAGATTGGCGACCGCCTCCCCGAAGCAACCCTCAGCGAGTCGACGTCGTTCGGCGAGTTCTGTCCCGCCGCGCCCCATCCGGTGGTGGTGGCCGAGGCCGTAAAGGGCAAGCGCATCGTCGTCTTCGGCGTTCCCGGCGCGTTCACGCCGACCTGCTCGGCCGAGCACGTCCCCGGCTTCGTCAAGCACCTCGACGAGCTCAAGGCGAAGAAGGTCGACGAGGTCTGGTGCATCGCGACGAACGACGGCTTCGTGATGGCCGCGTGGGGGCAGTCGGAGAAGGCCATCGGCAAGATCCGCTTCCTCGGTGACGGCAGCGCCGATTTCACAAGGAAGCTTGGCCTCGAGCTCGATCTCACGGCGCACGGCATGGGCGTTCGCTCGCAGCGCTTCTCGATGCTCGTCGACGACGGCATCGTGAAGCAGCTGAACGTGGAGACCGGCCCGAAGTTCGAGGTCAGTAGCGCCGAGACGATGCTCAAGCAGCTCTCCTGAGGAGCCACGTGAACGCCCCTCCCGCGGAGATGAGCTCCTGGCCGGTGGCGTAGTAAGAGCACGGGGGTGAGGCGCGCGCTCTCCTCCGGATGGCTCGTCGTCGCAGCGGCTGCGGGCCGCGCGAGCGCCCGCCGCGCCCGCCGGGCCGTCGTGCGAAGTCTCGCTCTACCTGCTTTCCTCCGGCAAAGGTCGATCTCCGAGAAGCCGCAAGCCATTCTAAGAACTGGGTCATATTCCACAACAATCACGCCTGCCACGCGATCGCAGTGCCGCGCTCGGGGACGGCGCGGCGCGCGCTTCGAGCGCGCCCATGGGAATTCTCGACTGCATTCTGGGCACCGATCAGCAACCGCCTCGGCCGCGAGCGCAGGGAAGCGCGGGGGCGGCGGCGCCTCCGCACGGGAGCGCCTCGCCCGATGAGCAGGCGGTCGAGCGCTATCGCTACATGCTCAAGACCGCGCCGCCCGAGACCATCGAGGCCGCGCACGCGGAGGCCTTCGAACGGTTGACCCCCGAGCAGCGCAAGCTTGCGCTGTGTAGCTTCTTCTCGTCGATGGGCGGCGGCCGCGAAAACAACAACGCCGCCGATGACAACGCCGCCGCGTCGAACGACGTCGACGGTGATCAGGGAGAAGATGGAGATGCGGCGGACGTCGGTGACGCCGACGGCGACATGGGCGGCGACGACTTCGGCGGCGGGGGCGAGCTCGACGTGTGAGGACCTCTTTTCCTCGCGCCCTTAACCTCCCCGACGCGAGGGCCGTTTCATCTCACCGACCTCATGAGCGAACGACGGCAACCCTCGCGTGGAGCCGCGGAACGACCTCGACCCACGCCGGCGCTCGGAACGAGCCGATCGCCCGCCGTGTCGGGCGAATTTCGTCGACCCGATGTGCGGCGCGTGTCGTCGGTGACGATGCCGAGCGTGCGCGTCGCCGAAGCTGCGCCCACGTCCGGGCCTCGCCATTTCTCGACCGTCCAGATGATGGCGGTGGGGCACGAGGAGGTCCCTCCTCTGTCGTCGGGCCGCATGCTCGACGACGCCATCGAATTCGACTTCGACGCCGACGGTGCGCTCGAGCTCGACTGCTTGCCCTCCTCGCATTCTCCGCGCGTGGAGCAGCCGAGGCAGACGCAGCTCGAGCCACCGCCGGTGTCGTGGCCGACTCCGACCGCCACGCCCACCCGCCCGCGCGGCGTCCTCCCGCCTGCACCGCCCTGGCCGATGGCCTCCGCAAGGGCGCGCCGGACCTCGTCCTCGACGCACAAGGTCGCGGACACACCCGCCCGGCCCTCCGGGACGCACGCCGCGTTCGTGGCGTTCGCGGGCTTCGGTGACGTACCCACGAGCATCTCCAGGCTGCCCGGCTATGCGGTGCGCGTGATGCTCCGGAAGCGCGAGCTCCGTGGCGACCTGGTGCGGGCGCACATCCGCCGCTCGCAGGACATCACCCTTTACGAGGGCGCGCTGCGCACGGCCGACGGTTCGGCAGTCCGCAACGGCCTCTTGATGATCGTCATGGCGCTCGTCGTGGCCGGCAGCTCCGTGGCCGCGCTCCTCCACCTGCTCCACTGAGCGTGGCCGCGCGCCGTGCTACGATTTCCTCGATGACTTCTTCTCCTGGTGGCGCGCGGGCGGCCGCCCTCGCAGCTTCCGCCGCGGCCTTCGGCATCGCGCTCCTGGTCCCGGGCACGAGCCACGCGTTCTGCCGCACCGTCACCACGCCGATCCCCGCGAGCTACAGCCCCTCGAACGGGTGCTTCACCGACGGCCTGCCGCTGTTCTGGAAGAACGCATGCGTCGGGTACAGCCTCAACGAGAGCGCCAGCGCGCTCGTGCCGTTCGCCGAGGCGACCCGCGTGATCGACGCCGCGTTCACCACGTGGAACGCCGCCACCTGCACCGCGAGCGGCACCACCGTGGGGATCGCGGCCTCGAACCTGGGCGCCGTCAGCTGCACCGAGGTCCGCTACAACCAGAACGGCCCGAACCAGAACCTCATCGTCTTCCGCGACGACAAGTGGCCGTACAGCGATCCCAACAACACGCTCGGGCTCACCACCGTGACGTTCAATGCCGACACGGGCGAGATCTACGACGCGGACATGGAGATCAACGCCTCGGGCAAGAACCTCACGACGACGACCATCGTTCCGCTCACTGGCTTCGATCTCCTCAGCGTCATCACGCACGAGGCCGGGCACTTCCTCGGCCTCGCGCACGCCATCGACGCGCGCTCGACGATGTTCGCGAGCTACCGGCCCGGTACGTCGGCGCTGCGTACGCTCGCCGCCGACGACGTCGAGGGCATCTGCGAGATCTACCCGACCGCCGCCACGCGCAACGTCGCCACCACCGTCAACGCGAGCGGCGTCACCGAGGCCGCGGCCTGTGATCTGCAGCCGAGGCATGGCTTCTCCACCACCTGCGCCGGGAACACGACGCCCAGCGACCCCGGCAGCAGCAGCAGCGGCTGCGCCGTGGCCGGCGACCCCGCGGACCGTGGCTCCTCCGGCTCCTCGTGGGCCCCCACCTTCGGACTCTTCGCCGGCCTCGCGCTCGTCGTGTCGCGCCTCCGCCGGAAATAGGGTAATCATTACTCTAGCGGAGTCGGCGCTACTCTATTCCGGTCATGGAACGCTTCGATTTCGCATTCACGCCCTCCCGCGGCCCCGCGCGCGGCGAGTGTGCCCGGGAGGGACGGCAGGCGATGGCCATCACGAACGCGGGCGGCTACGTCGCGCTGTCGGGGCGCCGGGTCGAGCTGCGCGCGGCCGTCGATCGCGCACTCGCGGGGACGCTGACGCGCATCCGCGTCTTCAACGGCACGAGCCTCGCGAGCGCCCGTGAGCTCGCGGCGCGCGGGCCTGCCCCGCTCGTCCTCAACTTCGCCTCCGCGAAGAACCCGGGCGGCGGCTTCCTCGACGGCGCGCGTGCGCAGGAAGAGTCCCTGGCGCGTGCCTCGTCGCTCCACGCCACGCTGCTCACCAGCGGCATGTACGCGCACCATCGCGCGCACGGCGATGCGCTCTACACCAACTGGATGATCCTTTCGCCCGACGTGCCGGTCTTCCGCGACGAGGCGACCGAGGCGACGCTCGAGGAGCCGTACCTCTGCGCGTTCGCGTCGTGACCGTCGCGGCCGAACGGGTCTTCCTGCTCTCTCCCGCGCGGCTCGACGGCGCGCGGGGCAAGCTCCTGTTCGAGCCCGCGACGCTCTTTCCCGTGGCCCGCGCGCTCCGCACGCGCGAGGGCTGTACGATCGGCGAGGTGTTCCGCTTCGTGAGCGGCCTCTACTTCCGCGGCAAGCTCGCCTACGGCACCGCGTTCGCGCGCCCCCCCGCCTCCGCGCCGTGGCTGGGGAGCGGCGCGCTCGTCATCACGCAGAACCGCGGGCTCGTTCCCGCGGAGACCCGCGTGTGCCTGGAGCACATCGAGGCGTTCGCGAGCACGGACATCAGCGTCAGCGAGCCCGCGTTCCGCAAGCCCTTCGAGCGAGACGCGCGACTCCTGCGCGAGGCGGTGGGGGAGGGCGAGGTCGTGCTCCTCGGCAGCATCGCGAGCGCGAAGTACGTCGACGTGCTCGTCGACGTCTTCGGCGAACGCCTCCTCTTCCCGAAGGACTTCGTGGGCCGCGGCGACATGAGCCGCGGCGGCCTCCTCCTGCGCGCCACCGCGGCGAAGCAGGAGCTCGACTACGCGGCCGTGAAGGGCGCGGTCCGCCACGGCACGCGCCCCCCGAAGCTCACGCCTCGCCGTCGTAGCTGATCAACTCGCGGACTTTGCGATGCGCGTGACGCGCGCGCCCCACTCGAGGCGCGCCTTCGCCTCCGCGAGGTCGGCCACCGCGCGCGCCTCCGTCAAGCGCGAGCTAAGGACGAAGCGGCGGGCGGCGGCCGTGGCCGCGCGTCTTCGGGGGGACGCGCGCCGGGGTCCCGATCGGCTGCACCCGCGCCGCCGCACCGACCTCCGCGGTCGACGTGGGCGCGAGGCCGGGCTCGGGCTGCGTGCTCACGAACGTCGGCGCCACGGGATCGGGCTGCGCGGCCTCCCGCGCGCCGCCGACGCCGACGCGGAACAGGAGCGCCACGCCGAGGACCACGCCGAAGAAGAGGAAGGGCGTCTCCCCGAAGAGCTGGCGGATCCGGCCCCCCATCAGCGAGAACGCGCGCAGGGTCGAGGCCGGAAGGAATCTCGCGACGTTCACGAGGACGTCAGTACGCCCCGACGCCGAAAAGTTCCCTCGCGCTCGCGCTTTCCAGTCAGGGCAGAGCCTTGAACCACTTCCACGTGAGCGAGCGGTACGGCTCGCGGACCGTGTGGTTCCAGTCCTTCGGCCACGAGGCATCGAACCAGGTGTCCTCGCAGAACGTCACGTCGCCCGGCAGCTTGCAGCCGGTGTGCGAGATGCAGTTCATCTCGGCGTTCGACGAGACCGCCGCCACCGCGCACTTGTTCAGCGACGACCACGTCTCGGACGTGGCCTTCGCCCACGAGACCAGCTCGTCGTTGTCGGCGGTTCGGCCCGTGACGAGCACGGGGAGGCGACCGCACTGGAAGCCGTCGTTACCGCCGCCCGCGTCGCCGATGGCGATCGCCTTCGCGTAGCCCGCGCGCTTGCAGCCGAGCTGGCTCATGAAGCGCCCGCCGTAGCTGAAACCGAACGCGAGGATGCGCGAGGGGTTGATGCAGTAGGTCTCGCCGAGTTGCTTCACCATCTCGTCGAAGAAAACGAGGTCGGTCGTGCCGTTGAGATCCCAGAGCCCGTTGATCGCGTCGGGGTAGACGACGAAGGCCTCGTTCTCGGTGTAGTCCTCCATCTTGAACCACGACTCGAAGGCGGCGCCGTCGGCGTACCAGCCGTGGAACGTCATCACGATCGGGTAGGTCTTGTTCGGGTCGTAGTTCGAGGGACCCCACACGTGGTACGTGCGGCCGGTCGGCGTCTTGTACGTCGTGCCCGTGGCCTGCGGCATCGCCGTTCCGCACGCTGCGCTCGTGGTCGCGATCTTCGGCGCGATCCACTCGAACTCCGGCGGCTTCGGCGGCGCCGGGGTGGTGGGCGAGGGCGCCGGCTGCGTCGGGTCGGTCGCCCCGGGGGTGACGGGGTCTCCCGAGGAGGAGCCGTTACCCTGCGGCGCGGGATCCGAGGAGCTGCTGCTGCTGCACGCCAGAGCGAGGGCCCCCAGCGCAAGACAAGCCACGACGACGAGCGACGAGGAAACGACGGATCGATGCATAAGGCTCAGCGTTACAGGGTGGAGCGCCTCGGGGTCAGGGTCAACCCCGCCCGTCCGAACGGTGACACTTCGGTGATCCATGCCCGGCGATCGCGCCGAACGGTCGCGGGGCCGGGTGGCCGGCCAGCTCGAGCGAGGGCCACGCCGTAGCCTGCATGCATGCCCCGTGAGCTGACGCGCGCGCTCGAGCTGACCGTGCTGCTCTCCTCGCTCATGTCGGTGGTGGTGGGGCTCGCGTGGCTGCGCCGGAAGGACGCACCGCCGTCCGCAGGCTCTCCGGCCCGCCCGACGCTCGCGCGGCTCGCGTTCCACCCCCTCGCGCAGCTGCTCTTCGTCTGCTTCCTCCTCTACGTGAACCAGGTCCTTTTCTCGGCGTACGTGCTGCGCGCGCACGACGGCAGCGCGGCGTTCATCGCGCGCTACATCCCGGGGCCGTGGTTCGCGATCGGGCGGCACGATCCGCTGGTGGGGATCGTCGCGACGCACGTAGGCGACGGACGCTGGCTCTCTCCTTCACTGCTCCGCGTGCAAGCGTTCCTCGAGCTGCCGTTCACCATCTTCGCGTACCTCGCGGTGGCGCGGCTGCTGGGGCGGCGCCTCCACGCGACGCTCTGCCGCTTGCCCCTGCTCTTCGTGGTCGCCGCCTCCTTCTCGGTGACGTTCTCGATCATCGAGCTCGCGCTGCCGAACCCGTACACGCGCGACGACCTCGCGCTGCGCGCCCTCGCGGCGCTCACCGTACCCGTGTATATTGCATGGGTCTCGCGGCGCGAGCGGCTCGACCTCGCCGCCCCCGACGGCGTCGCGGACGCCGACCGGGGTGCTCGGCCTCCTCGCCTTCCTCGCGGGCGCCGGCGCGGTCGCGTTCGTCGTGCTCGCCGTCTACGACGCGCTCCTCCTCTACAACCTCGCGCACCTGCCGAGGTACGCAGGAGGTCTCGTGCTCGCGGGCGCCGTCGCGGCGTTCGCCTCGTTCGCAGCGCCGCGCGTGGACGCCTTCCTCGGCGGCGTGCTCGGCGGGCCGTCGCCGGCCATCGCCGTCGCGGTCGACGCGCTGCGGGCGTTCACGCTGCTGTTCTTCCTGCCGTCGCTCTCGCTTCGCTACGGCGGCTACTTGCCCGCTGCGGCGCTGGGGGGGCTGCTGGTGGTCGGCCTCTCGTTCGCGGCGGGAGTCGTGCGCGGGCTCCGGCGCACGCGGCCGACGATGGTCGGCGGCGCCGCGTTGCTCTTCGCGGTGCCCGCGGCCCTCTTCGCGGCGGGGTGGGCGACGAGGGCTGCGCTGATGAGCACCGCCGCAGGCAGTTTGCCTGAGCTCGTCTTGGCGCGCGCTGCGCTTTCGTTCCTGGCGGTGGCGATCGTGGTCCTCCGCGGCGTCGAGTTCGCCGTATGCTGGGCGGCGCATGAAACGAAAGCCCCTGCTGACGAAGCGTGAAAAGAAGGCCATGGCGCCGCCCCGACCCGCACAGCCTGCCCCCCAGGGTGGCGGTCACATCCATTGCGTGGCGTGCGGCAAGCACCTCGACCCCAACGACTTCGAGGCGCCCGCGACGGCGACCACGATCACGTGCGACCACGGCTCGCAGTTCCCGAGCTGCGTGAAGTGCATGGTGAAGAGCACCGCGCTCGTGAAGGAGCACGACGCCTCGAACCAACCGGTCCGCTCGGCAACGGCCTGGCACTGAGACCGATCTCGACGGGCCCGACGGGTCAGAGGCGCGCGCGGCGGACCATTCGCCACGCGTCGCCGCCGTCGGGGAAGCGCTGCGGCGAGTAGAAACCGGCGAGGCGCGCCGCCCGGCGGAAGCCCTCGCTCTCGTAGAGCACGATCGCGGCGGCGTTCCCCGTGGAGACCTGGAGCGCGACGCGCGCGAAGCCGCGCTGGCGTGCCGAGCGCAGCGCGGCCTTCAGCAGCGCGCGGCCCAGGCCCGTGCGCTGGTGCGCGGGGTCGACGGCGAGGCCGCAGATTTCGAGCACGTCGTCCTTCGCGCGCAGGCCGACGAAGCCGACCACCGGACCGCCACGTTCGGCGCGCGCGACGAACAGCACCGGCGGCAGATCGAGCCCGAAGACGACGGGCAGGCTGGAGTGCGGGAACGCCGTGACGTCGAGCGCGCACGCCTGCGCGAGCGCGACGAGGTCCGCGCCCACCGGCTCGATCACCGATCCGTCGAGACGTCCCATGACGCTAGTCTAGGGCACAAAATCGCGGGCGTCGCGATCGCGTCGGGTACGCTCGGCGACGAAGCGCGAGAGGAGCTCGAGTGACACGCATCACGCTACACACGTTCGACGAGGTGCTCGATGCGGTCGACCTCGCGCCCGGCACGTCCCTGCGCGTCGGTCGTAGACCCGAACGCAGCGACGACGCGCAGCTGCTCGAGGTTCCTCTGCCGAGCGTCTCGAGCAGCCACGTCGAGGTTCGCGTGACGGACGGGCTCACGCACATCGAGGACCTGGGCAGCAAGAACGGCACGTGGCTGAAGCTCGCGCCGCACCAAGCGGTCCAGGTCTCCGCGGCCGCAGACGTCGCGCTCTACCTCGCGCTGCCGGCCTCGCGGAAGGGCCACGACGACCTGCCGGAGGACGCGGTGTGGTCCGGCGCCGAAGACTTCGCCGGCTCCGTCACGAGCGTCCTCGAGGACTGGCTCGAGGAGCGCGGCGTGCCTGCGCGGATCATGACGGCGGAGCGGCCGAAGACCCCTTACGCCGTGGACGATCCCGGCATGGTCCCGCTGGCGATCCCGATCGATCTCCACGTGGTGCCGCTGCGCACGACCGAGGCCCGCTGGCCCGAGGTGCTCTCGCAGGTGTGGCGGTACGTCGAGCGACAGAACGATCTCTTCGCCACGGAGCAGGAGCTACGCCGCGACGGCATCGTCCTCGCGTCACCCGTCATGCGTCGCGTGTATCGCAGCGTGGTCGACGCCGCCCGCCGCGGGCTCCGGCTCCTGCTGCTCGGCCCCTCCGGCGCCGGCAAGGAGGTCCTCGCGCGCTGCTACCACCGGCACACCGGACGCAGCGGCGCCTTCGTTGCCCGCAACTGCGCGCTGCTCAGCAAGGAGTTCCTGCGCGCCGAGCTGTTCGGCGCCGAGCGTGGCTCGTTCACCGGGAGCGTCCAGCGCATCACCGGCGCCGTCGAGCGCGCCCAAGGCGGCACGCTCTTCCTCGACGAGATCGGCGAGCTCGGGCTGGACATGCAGGCCATGCTCCTGCGCTTCCTCGACAGCGGTGAGTACGAACGCCTCGGGCAGTTCGGCACCCTCCTCCAGGCCGACGTGGGGATCGTGAGCGCGACGAACAAGGATCTCCGCGCCTCCTGCGCTCGCGGCGACTTCCGCTCCGACCTCTGGTACCGGCTCTCGATCCAGGTCGTGGACGTGCCGCCGCTGCGCGACCGCGTCGAGGACATCGTGGCCTACTTGAAGACGCACCCCGTTGGACGCCCGAGCTCGGCGTTCGATCGCTTGAGCGCGCCCGCGCTCGAGCTGGTCTGCGGCCACTCCTGGGACGGCAACTTCCGCGAGCTCGCGAATTTCACCGAGCGCATGAACGACGGCCCGCCGGGCGGGCTGTCGGCGCAGGACTGTCAGGAACTGCTCGCGCAGGGAACGATCCACTCGGTTCGCTCGCGCCCTTCGGCGCCGGCGGTGGATTCGAGCGTGTGGGCCGACCTCGCGACGCGCGCGGCACGTGCCTACAGCGAGGACCACGCCGACCAGCCCCCGCGGATCTGGGACGACGTGAAGGAGTACATCGAGAAGTACCTGAAGCCGCTGCTCTTCGCGCAGCTCAGCCAGATCGGCCCCTCGCTCGAGGCCACCGATCTGCGCGCATGCGCCGACCGCATGGCCGCCGACCGCGCCACCGCGCTGAAGCAGATCGAGCGCTACTTCGATCGCCTCAGCGAGGGCTGACGGCGCCGATCCGCGTGAAGAGGCGCTCCGCCTCCGCGTGATGGGCGCGGGCGCGCTCGGGCGCGGCCTCCACGGTCGAGAGCAGTGCATGCGAGAGCGCCCCTTCGTAGGGCATGGCGTGCTCGCGCGCGCTCGCCACGCTCTTCTGCAAGCGCCTCGTGGCCCGCAGCACGTCGTCGTCGAGCAGGTCGCAGCGCGCGCGCACGCGCAGCGACGCCGCGCGCGCCATCGGGAACGTGCGCGCGAACCTGGCCAGGTTCTGCGAAGCGACCCGGGCCGCAGCGCGGCTCCGGCCGTCGGTGCGGTCTCGCTCGGCCGCTGCGAGGCGCACGTCGGCGGCCCCCACGTAGCCGTGCACGCTCGGCGCGAGCGGCAGCACCGAGCGCGTGAGCTCGTCGAGCACGGAGGCCACGCCCTCTGCCTTGCGGAGATCGCCGCGCGCGAGATGGGCTTGCGCGAGCAGACCGCAGCAGATCGCCACCGCGAACCGGTCGGCGAGCGGCAGCAGCGCGCGCGCGCGTTCCAGCTCGTCGATCGCCAGCGCGAGATGGCCCATCGCGAGATCGGAGCGGCCGAGCAAGAACAGCCCCCACGCCTCGTGCTGGCGGTTGCCGCGCCCACGCGCCGACTCGAACACCTGCTCGTAGTCGCGCCGCGCGTCACCCAGCCGCCCCGAGAAGAAGACGGCGTGCGCGGCGATGGTCTGCGCGATCTCGGCGTCCTGCCGGTCGCCGATCTCGAGGAGCAGCTTCAGGGCTTCGCGCCCCTGGTGCTCGGCGTGCGCCCACTCCGCGATACCGAGCTGGTAGAAGGCATGCAGGTAGAGCGTCAGCGCGCGCCCGCTCGCGTTCGCTTGCTCGTTCGCCAGCTTGCTCGCGCGATCGAAGTAGTGATTCGCCGCCCGGTGCACCCCGGCCACCCCGGAGATGTACGCGAGCCGCGCGTGTGACTCGACGACCGCCGAAGGAGAGCTCGCGCGGTCCGCGAGGTTCACGCCCATCAGCAGCGAGGCGACCATCGGGATCGCGTCGCCCGTGAAGTAGAAGATCGAGGCGAGCTGCCCGGCGACCAGCGCGGCCTCCAAGCTGTGGGCGCGCTCGGCTTCGGAGCGCGCCCCGCGCGTGCGCGGAAACGTCCAGACGATCCCCTGCCGGACGAGCGCGCGGCCCAGGGCCATTCCCCAGCCGAGCCGCCCGCTCGGGAGCCGGCCGGTGAGGTGCTTCATGGTCTCCGCCGCCCGGCGCTCGCTGTCCTCGATGTCGCCCTGACCGAAGGCCGCCTCCGCCACGCGTCGCATCCAGCGGCTCCGCCGGAGACGATCGACCCGCACCGGCAGCGCGAGGGCGCGGTCGAACAGCTGTCGCGCCTGGCCGTGGGCCGCCGTCCGGATCGCGTGCTCGCCGCCCTTCTCGAGGTAGTCGACGGCCCGCGTGTCGAGGCCCGCCTGGAGCAGGTGGTGAGCCAGCACGCCGAACGAGGCTGGCTCGTCGCCGCGCGCGCGCTCCAGCGAGGCGGCAGCGCGCTCGTGCAAGCGTCGTCGCTCGGTGCGGCCGAGCCGGCCGTAGGCGACCTCGCGCAGCTTGTCGTGGCTGAAGCGCAGGCCGTGCTCGGGCAGATCCTCGAGCACCTGGCGGCGGAGCAGCTCGGCGATGATCTCCAGCTCGCCGGCATCGTCGAGCGCGAGGATCTCCACGAGCAACGCCGCCTCCACGTCGCGGCCGAGCACCGCGCACGCATCGACGAACCGATCCGCGGCCTCGCTCAGGCCGCCCAGCCGCTGCGTGACGAGATCGAGGAGCGAGCGCGGGAGAGGAAGCGCGTCGTTCGCGCCTCGCGTGCCGACCACCTGCCACTGCCCCGCCCGGTCGCGCTCGAGCCAGCCCTCGTGGACCGCCGCCCGCAGGTACTCGGCGACGAAGAACGGATTGCCCTCCGAGTGGTCGCGCATGAAGTGCACGAGCGCCTCCGGCGGTGAGGCCATCGCGAGCATGTCGGAGACGATGGACGTCACGGAGCGCGCATCCAGCCGGTGCACGTCGATGACGAGGCCTGCGCCCGCGAGCAGTCGCTCGATCAGACCGCCGCTGGCCTCGCTGCGGAACGTGCCCACGACGCGGACGTTTCGTCCGCGCAGCTGCTCGTGATGCTCGACCAGGAACGTGAGCGTCAGCTCGTCGCTCCACTGCAGGTCGTCGATGACGAGCAGGATCGCGCCCTCCTCGGCGAAGTGCGCGAGGGTCTCCCCGAGGTCGGCGAAGAGACGCGCGCGCGTGGCCTGCGGGGAGAGCACCGGCGGCTCGGGATGCGCCGCGGTCGCGAGCTCGAGCAGCTCCGGCTCGTACGCCGCGAGCACGCGCAGTCGCTTGCCGAGGATCCGCGCGACCGCGCTCGAACCCGAGGCCCGGCAGTGGTCGGCGATGGCGCGCAGGACCGGGCGCAGCGGGTGCAGCGGCGCGGCCTGGATGCCGGTCGACGTCGTGCCGGAGACCGGGACACACTCGCCGCTGACAACGAGTCCGTCGGGCGCGCGCCGGGCCGCGTGGCGCGCGACCTCCATCACGAGGCGCGTCTTGCCGACGCCGCTCTCGCCGCGAACGAGCGCGATCCCGCTCGCGGGCTCGTCGACCCAGTGAAGCAGCCGCGCGAGCGCGTCCTCGTGACCCGCGAAGGTCGGACGGTACAGGTACGTCTTCGCGGGCGGAGCGGAAGGCAGCCCCTCGTCGGCGAAGGCGGAGAGCGCGGAGGCCAGACTGTCGGCGTAGCCGAGCCGGGCGCGCGGGTCGGGCGCGAGGAGCCGCATCGCGAGCGCCGCGAGCCCCGGAGGTACGCCGGGGTCGGTCTCGGCTGGCGACCGCACCGCGCCCGCCGGCAGCCGGCCGGTGAGCGCCTCGTACAGCATGCAGCCCATGGCGTAGATGTCGACGCGCGCGTCGTAGAGCTCGCCGCGGCGTTGCTCCGGCGCCATGTACCCGAGCGTTCCGAGCTCGGCGTGGCCCTCGGCCGAGACCTCCTCGCGCGAGACGTGGCCGCTGAAGCGCGCGGCCAGACCGAAGTCGACGATCACCGGCGTGCCGTCGGGACGGACCACGATGTTCTCGGGCTTGAGATCGCGATGGACGATCCCCTCGCCATGGAGGAACGCGAGCGGCGCGCACAGTCGCTGCAGGACGCGGAGCACCTTCGCGAGCTCACCGCCGCGCAGCGCGAGGACCCGACGACGCGGCCGCGCCGCGCCGGCGGTGCCCGTGTTCTCGGCCGCGGCATCGTCGTCCCCGAAGAGCCGGCGGAAGGGCGTGCCCTCGACGAGGTCCATCGCGCACCAGGAGAGACCGTCATCGACGCCCTGATCGCGGATCTTCACGATCCCCGGGTGCGCCATGCGACGGAGCGCGTGGACCTCGCGCCGGAAGCACGCGAGGTTCAGCGGGCGTGTGACGCCGACCGCCTTCACCGCCACGTAGTCATTTGTTTCCGGATCCACCGCGCGATAGACGACCGCCATCCCGCCCTCGGCGATCGTCGATACGATCCGATAACGACCGAGGGTGGCTGGAGCGCGGCTGCCCGTTCGCGTCATCGAAGTGATGGGAAGGCTATCATCATGAAGAAGATCGCGATCGTCGGCGGGGGAATGGGCGGGCTGGCCACGGCGTTCGACCTGGTCACCAAGCAGCCCGGCGCGTACCAGGTCGCGATCTACGAGCGCGACTGGCGCCTCGGCGGCAAGGGGGCCAGCGGACGCAACGCGAGCATGGGGAACCGGATCGAGGAGCACGGGCTCCACATACTCATGGGCTTTTACGAGAACGTCTTCGAGATCCTGAATCGCTGTTACCGCGATCTCCGCGAGTCGAAGAAGCTCCCGCCCGCGGTCGGCTCCTGGTGGAACGGCGTGCTCCACGGGATGGACGACGTGTTCTTCTTCGAGCCGCCGCTCCCGAGCAGCACGGACGGCGCGTGGATCGACTGGAACGTACGCATCGGCGCCAACGAGCAGTTCATCGGCGGGCCGGCGGGGGCGCCGCCCTCCGTGAAACAGCTCATCGTCGGCGCGTTCAAGCGCTTTCTCCGCGGCGTCCTCGAGCGCCTCGCCGACGAGCCGGCGCTCGCGCTGGACCTGCTGCACCTCGTCGTCGACTCCGTCGACCGCCTCGACGAGCACACCGCCGACGTGTCGAAGCGCGTCACGCTCGTCGACCGCATCAAGCGGATCCTGCAGCACGGTTACGATCTGCTCCTGGCGGACGAGAAGCACCACCGCTGGTTCGTGACGCTCTACTTCTCCGGGCTCAACCTGATCGGCCTCCTCCAGGACGTCCTGCCGCACGAGTCGACGTTCCGCGAGACCCTCGACGTGCTCGACTACAAGGAATGGCTGGCCGGGTTCAATTTCTTGAACATCGATGTTCGCTATCACCGCGAGTCCGCTCCGGTGAATGCCGTCTACGATCTCGTGTTCTCGCGTGGGAGTGGCTTCGCGGCGGGTAGCGCGCTCTACGACATGCTGCTGATGCTGTTCAACTTCAAAGGACACATCTTCTACAAGATGGTCGGCGGAATGGGCGACATCGTCTTTGCGCCGCTCTATCTGCGGCTCCTCGAGGACCCGAATGTCACCTTTCACTTCTTTCATGACCTGACGGACATCGACGTCTCGGACGACCAGCGGATCGAGGCGCTGCACTTCGCCGTCTCCCGCGACGATCCCGGCTACGACCCGATCGTCCAGGTGACGTGCCACGACGACAGCGGGCAGCCGATCACCCTGCCGTGCTGGAGCAACGAGCCGGGGGTGCAGGAGACGAAGCCGGGCAAGCACGTCGTCGTCACCGCGTTCGATGCGGTCGTCCTTGCCATTCCCGTGGGGGCGATCCGCGAGAAGAACGATGCCGGCGTAGCTCGTTGCCAGTCGCTCTATGCCGACCCGAAATTCGCGGCGATGGCGGAGGGAATGGTCACGCGCGCCACGAGGGCGGTGCAGCTCTGGTTCGATACCGACCTCGCCGGCCTCGGCTGGCCGGTGAGCACCGCCAGCGCCGCGCTCGGTCCCGTGGTCGGCTCGTACGCGCCGGCATACAAGCACAACTCCTGGGCGGACATGTCCCAGGTGGTGCCGCGCGAGACCTGGGGCGCGAACGGCCCGCAGAACATCGCGTACCTGTGCGACGTCTTCGAGCCGGTGACCCACCCCGTCGCGGACAAGCAGCTCGTCCACGACGACGGCATCCGCTGGCTCGAGAAGGTCGCGAACGGCTTCTGGCCCGCCATCGCACCGCCGTTCCAGTGGGACAAGCTCCACGACCCCGAGGGTCGGCAAGGCGTCGCGCGCTTCGAGGCGCAGTACTGGCGCGTGAACACCGACGGCTCCAGCCAGTACGTGACGGGCGCGCAGAAGACGTCGGCCCTGCGCCTCGACCCTCACGGCACGGCGTTCGAGAACCTCTTCCTCGCGGGCGACTGGGTGAAGACGCCGCTCAACGCGGGCTGCGTCGAGGGCGCGGCGATGGGCGGGCGGATCGCGGCGCGGCGCATCGTCGAGCAGTCGGCCGCGGGCGGTGCGCTGCGGCGCGCGCCCTCGGCGCCGCCGTACGTCACGCGCGACGGCGACTTGCCGCTCCTCCAGCCCGTGGTCATGGGCGACGTGTCGGCGCACGGCTACGTGTTCAAGGCCGAACGGGACCGGCTCGACGAGACGCTCGCCGCAGCCTTCGCGCCGCTCGGCATCACGTGCAAATCGATCCTCCCCGTGGTGGTCGCGATGTCCGTGCAGGTCGGGGAGATCCGCTCCGCCATCGCCCCCGAGGCCGGGTACATGGCCGAGGCCGAGCTCGGCTTCTGGGTGCCGGTGCGCATGAAATGGGACGGCGGCTCCGCGGTCGGCTTCTACTTGCCGTACCTGTTCGTCGACAACGTGGCGGCGCTCCTCGCGGGCCGCGATATCTACGGCTTCAACAAGATCCTGGGGCGCTTCCAGTATGCGACGGACGGCGACGTCGACCCTACGGTGGTCGAGGCGCAGGTGCTGCACACGCTGGGCAAGGACTCGAAGCTCCACTGGCTCCCGGTCGCCGAGCTGACGAAGAAGGCGCCTGCCCACCGCGTCTTGCACTGGGAGGACTTCGACAACCTGATCTCGGGCCTCGCCGCGCACCTCGTCGGCGATCACCCGGAGGTCGCGCTGCTGGAGGCCGCGGGCATCTCCATCCCGTCGTGCCCGGTGTTCTTCCTGAAGCAAGTCCGCGCGGCCGGTGACGGATCGAGGGCCGACCTCCAGCAGGCGATCTCGGCGCACGTGCGCATCGAGCCCGGCACGCTCGCGGCGGGCCGCCTCGCCGACGTCGACGACGAGGTGAGCCTCACGTTGACGAAGCACGCCACGCTCGACATCGCGGGCACACTGGGCCTCGCGGCGGACTCCTCACCCACGCTGGGCTTCTGGGCGACGTTCACCGCGACGGTGGAGAGCGGGATCCCGTTCGGCCCTCAGAAGTAATTGAACCAGGTCCAGATCGGGACCCGGTACACGTCGCGGAGGTTGTGCTTGTAGTCGGGCGGGCTCGTGTCCATGTCCTCGCACCAGAGGACCGGAGCGTTCGCGGCGCAGCCGTCGTACTGCACGCAGCCGAGGCTCTTGAAGCCGTAGTCGGTGACGGGCTTCGTCGTGGTCTTGCAGCCGTTGATGGTCAGCCACGTGTCGCGCGCGCGCTTGCCGCCCTCGACCGACTCGTCGTCGTCGTCGGTGCGGTGGTAGATGAGCGCCGCGGTCGCGCCGCAGCCACTCGACTGGCCGAAGCTTCCGTCGGCCGCGACGAAGCCGCGCAGCACGGCCGCGCGCTGGCAGCCGAGGTGGTTTGCCATGTACGCGCCGAAGCTGAAGCCGAGCGCGAAGACGCGCTGCTCGTTCACGCACAGGCTGTTCTCGATGCTCGCCATCATGGCGTCGAAGAACAGGAGGTCGGCGTCTCCGCTCGTGTCCCACCGGCCGTTCAGCCCGCTGGGGAACGCGACGATGGCGTTGCCTGCCGCGTAGTCCTGCATCGTGATGTAGTCGGCCATGTCTTTTCCCGTCGCGCCGATCCCGTGGAAGAGGACGACCACGGGGTAGCCGCGGCCCGGGTCGTACCCCTTGGGCACGTAGAGGAGGAAGGAGCGGTCGACGCCGCCTGCCTTCGCCGTCCTCGCGTCCCCCGCCGCTCCGCTCGCCTTGGCGGCCATGCCGCAGCCCGGGCTCTTCGTGGGGAGCTTCGACGCGGCGTCGGGCGCGCCCAGCGCATCGACCCCGGCCTCCGCGATTTGGAGTTCGCTCGCATCGACGCCGTCCGGCGTGGTCGCGGCGGGGTCGGCGGACTCGTCACCGCCGCAACGCAGCAGAAATGGAACGAACGCGACGAGCCCGAGAAGAAGGTATTTGCGCATGGCGCCGCCGAGAGACTGGCAGACGCCCGCGCGCCGTCGAGCAAAAAATCGCGCACTCCGCGCAATCCCGCGCGCGCGGCTAGCGGACGCTGACCGAGGCTCGGGCCAGGACCGCGGCGACGCGGCCGTCTGCCGGGCGGACCTCGACCGTGTGGTCGCCACGGGTCACCTTGATGCGCGCGCGGTACGGCGACTCGAGGCGCGAGGCGAAGCGTCCGTCGACCAGCACCTCGAGGGGCTGCTCGGCGGCGAGCCCGTGGGTCTCGGCGGCGACGTCGAGGGCCTCGTGTGAGGGGCCCGCGCCGCGGTCCGCGTGCAGGACGCTGCCGTCCCGCGGGGCGAGCATCACGATGCGCGGCTCCTCGGCCAGCGGCGCCGCGCATCCCGGCACGCGCCCCGCGAGGTACCACGGCACGGCATGCACGTCGGCGCCGGGCGCGCCCAGCGGACGCTCCGCGACCCACGCGTGGAACACCGAGGGCAACAGCACGATCGGCTGCGCGCCGCCGGGATCGCACTGCCATGGCGCCTCCCCGCGCGCGACCGGCCGCGCGACCGCCAATTGATGCATGTTGCACGAATGTTCTGGCGCGTGACCGTGCGGGAAGAGGCGGCGGACGTGGTCGGAGCAGGCGGGCGTCGTGCGCTGGCCGGAGAGGGGGCAGACCTCGGCCTCGTCGAGCAGGCCGGAGGCGTACAGCGGCGCGCGGTTCTTCACGTCGTCCATGGCGCGCTTCATCGCGGCGAAGAAGAGGGGACCCGCGCCCACCGCGCCGGTGAGCTTGCTGGTGGCGCGACCGTCGGCGTTGCCGACCCACACCACCACGGTGCGCTCGTGCGTGAAGCCTGCGGTCCAGGCGTCGCGGAAGGCGGTGCTGGTGCCGGTCTTCACCGCCACGGGGTAGGGGAACTCGAACGGACCACGCGTGCGCAGCCCGCGAACCCGCGCGATGGGATCGGAGAGGGCGTCGGCCACGGCGGCGACCGCCGCGGCATCGAACACGTGGCGCTGCGTGGCCGGGGCATCGCCTGCGCGCTCGCGCAGCCGGATGTGCTCGCCGCCGCGCGCGAGCGTCACGTACGCCTCGGTCAGCTCGAGGGGCGTGACCTCGCCGCTGCCCAGCGCGATGGAGAGCCCATAGCGCTCGTGACCGTCGGGCAGCGAGAGGCCGACACTCCGCAGCAGCGTCACGAGCTCCTTCGCGCCGATGTCGGCCGCGAGCCGCACCGCGGGTACGTTGAGGCTGCCCGCGAGCGCCTCGCGCGCCGAGACCGGGCCCACGAACGTGCCGTCGAAGTTCTCGGGCGACCACGTCATCGGGCCGCTCGGACCGTCGCCGCCTGTCGCACGCGAGCCGCCGCCGAAGTCGGTGGGCACGTCGGCCAGCTGATCCATCGGCGAGACGCCGCGCTCGAATGCGCGCGCATAGACGAACGGCTTGAGCGTCGAGCCCGGCTGCCGCCTGGCCCGCACGAGGTCGACGGCGCCAGCGATGCTCGCGTCGCCCCAGTCGGCGCTGCCGACCTGCGCAAGGATGTCGCCGGTCGCGTTGTCGACCACCACCACGGCCGCCGTCGAGGCGCCGCGCTGGAGGAGGCGCGTCGCATGCGTGTGGACGAGCGCCTCGACGTCGCGCTGGAGATCCAGGTCGAGCGTCGTGTGTACCTCGCGCGACCTCGCGCTCTCGCGGGCCGCCCGCCGCGCGCTCGCGAGGACCAGGTGCTGCGCGACGGCCGGCGGCCTCCCCTGCCGATCGCGCAGCACGATCTCCTCACCGAGCGCGCGGTCGAGATCCTCCTCGGTGATCTCGCCGTGCTTCCGCAGGTTCTCGAGGAGCGCGCGCTGGCGCAGGATGGCGCTCTCGCGATGGCGGTACGGATCGAGCGCGCTCGGCGCGCGCGGTAGGACGGCAAGGAGCGTGGCCTGCGCAAGGGAGAGATCCTTCGCGCGCGTGCCGAAGTACCCCTGCGCGGCCGCCTCGGGGCCGGCCCAGCCGTGCCCGTAGTCGATGTGGTTCAGGTACGCCTCGAGGAGCACCGGCTTGTCGAGCTTCGCCTCGAGGTTCTGCGCGCGCGCCATCTCGCGGAGCTTCTCCAGCACCGTGCGCGGATGCGCCTTGCCCTGGTGGTCGAGGCGCTTCACGAGCTGCTGCGTGATGGTGCTGCCGCCGGAGACGACGTGACCATGGCGCACGTAGCTCCACGCCGCGCGGACGAGCGCTAGGCGATCGACGCCGTCGTGCTTCGCCCAGCGGCGATCCTCGCTCGCGATGGTGGCGAGGACGAGACGCTCGCTCACCTCGTCGAGCCGCGTGGAGTGGCCCCGGAGGCCCTCGGGGCTCGGGCGCTCGCCGATGAGGCGGCCGTCGCGCGCGAGGATGCGCGTGCCCTCCGTCCACGAGGCGTCGGTCACCGCCGCGAACGGCGCCGACACGCGCCAGCGATAGCCGCGCCAGCCTGCCCACGCGAGCACGCAGAGCGCGAGCGCGACCTGCAGGCGCCGCGAGCGAACGCAGGGGAGCCTCACTTGACGGTCACCTTTGCCGCGTCGGTGTAGCCCTCGCTGTCGGCCTCGTACATCAGCTCGCCGCTGCCCGGCGGCACCGTGAACGTGCCGGCGGTGGTGGCGCGCGCGAGGTAAGACGCGTACACGGCGCGCCCCGCGTAGACGTGATCGAAGTAGAGCTGCACGCGGTCGTCCCGCAGGTCGATGTGGCTCGCCGCCGAGCCGTAGCCGGAGAGCCCGTCGAAGAACGGGTGGTCCGCGCTCAGCGAGGGCAGGGATCCGGTGGTGGCGAGATCGGTATTGAGCGCTTCGAATCCGGCAGGAAGCCGGTCGGTCACCGCGAGGTAGCCGAGGCGGTAGCTGTCGAGCTTCGGCATCTCGATGCGCACCGCGACGCGCACGATCTGCCCGGGCTTCACGGCGTCGAGCGCGAGCTCCTTGCCGGCCGCGTCGCTGTACGCGCGATGGATGCTGATGCCCTTGCCCGCGCGGCGTGCGACGCGCGTGCCTCCCGCCTCGAGCGGCCGTTGATATCGCGCCTCCAGCGCGAACGCGCTCGGGGTCTGCGGGTCGCCGTCGAGCCGCAGCGTCACCTTCTTGCCGGCGAGCGAGGCGAGCGGCACGCGCACCTCCTTGTTGTCGCCGCCGAGCTTCTTGAACGTGTCGAGGATCTTCCCTTCGAGCTTCACGTTCACGTCGACGCCGCCCTCGGGGTCGCGCGTGCCCACGTAGTCGGAGAGCGCGAGCAGCGACCACGCGGTGCTTTGCGTCGTGTAGTGCTCGAGCCCCTTCGAGAGGCGCCCGCTCAGCACCGGGAGGAGGCGTGAGGCCCGGCGCAGCTTCACGAGCGCGATGGTGGCCTGCGCGCGGTCGCGATCCTCGGAGCCCCAGTAGTGCCAGTCGCGCTCGTCGTGCGCCTTGGTGGGGCCGCCCTGGTCGTCGAACGAGGCCTCGAGGCGATCGAGCACGTCGCGCACGCGGCTCTCCTGGTTGGGGAGCGAGGACAGCGCGAGCGCGAGGCTCGAGAGCCCGAACGAGTCGAGCTTGTCGCGCAGGTCGTAGAGGCTGTCGGCGCTGCTGGCGGGGAGCTCCTTTGCCTGCGCGAGGACCTCGGCGATCGACATGCGGAGCTCGGGCGTCCCGTCGTCGCCGAGGCGGGAGACGAGGTACTTCGTCACGCCCTCGATCAGCTTCGGGTGCTCGATGCCCAGCTCCCTCGCGCGCAGGAGAGCGCGCATCGCGTAGGCGGAGCCGTAGAGGTTCGGCTCGCTGCCACCGGGCCAGTAGGCGAGGCCGCCGCCGCCGGTCTGCATCGTGGCGAGGCGCTGGACGCCGGCCTCGACGCGCTTCTTCAGCTCGGCGTCGTCGAGCGAGGTGGTGCCGGTCCACGGCAGGATGGTGCGCGCTGCGAGGAGCGGGATGGTGCTCGAGGTCGTCTGCTCGACGCAGCCATGGGGATAGTCGAGAAGGTACGAGAGGCGCTGCCCGAGCTCGGGGTAGAGCGCGCTGCCGGTCTTGATGGAGAGCACCGCGCCCTCCTCGAAGACGGCGTCCGCGGGGATCGCGAGATGGATCTCCTGCTTGTCGCCGAAGACGCCCGAGGCCGTGGGGTGCTCCTCGATGCCGGCCGCGGCGACGCGGAATGGGATCTCCACCTGGTCCTTCACCGCGCCGCCCACCTCGAGCGCGAAGCGCATGGCGCGCGTGCCGACCTTGCCGGTGTCGAGCGGCGCTGCCACGCGGGCGCGGCTCCTCGGGGCGATGGTCACGTCGCGTCGCTGTCCCGCGACCGTGACGTGCGCGTCGACCGGCGCGTCGGTGTTGTTGTGCACCATCGCGGCGGCCTCGAACGTGTCACCGCGCAGCGCGAAGCGCGGCACGATCGGCTCGAGCATGAGCGGGCGCGTCACCACGAAGCTCGACTCCGCCGTGCCGCCGCCGCCGACGTCGTCGACCGCGACCGCGGTCATCCGGAGCTCGGTGAGGTTGTCGGGCAGCTTCACCTTCGTCTTCACGCGGCCTTCGCCGTCGGTGACGAGATCGGGGAGCCACGCCGCGGTCTCGACGAAGTTCTTCCGCGTATCGAGCGACTCCTCGCCCTCGCTGTCGCCGCCGCCCGCGGTGTGCGCCCGCTCGCGGCGTCGCAGCATCGAGGCACGGCTGTCGGTGACGCGGAAGTCGAGGCCGCGACCGGGCCGTAGCGCAGCCACGGGATCCTTCGGGTGGTAGGCGGTCATGCGCAGCACGCCCTCGTCGACGACGCCCAGCGTGACGTCGGCGTTCTTCACGGGCTGGCCGTTCTTGCGGACCTCGATGGTGATCTCGGCGTCGTCGCGGATCTCGTAGACCTTCTTCGCGCTGACCACACGGACCTCGAGCTTCGCGTCGTCGGCGCTGACCGGGATGCGCACCACGCCCACGCGGTAGTCGGCCTCGGGGCTTCCGATGGGAAGGAGCGTGACCGCGGCATGCACCCATGGCGCGTTGGCGGCGGTGAGCGGGACGTCGATCGTGCCGCCCGGTCCGTCGATCCGCTGCGACTGCTGGCGGACGATGCCGCCCTGCTCGAACGTGACGAGCGCGGTGGCCTTCGCGAACGGGCTCTGCACGAGCAGCTTCGCGGTCTCGCCGCCCCGGTAGCGCGCCTTGTCGAGGACCAGCGGGACCTTCTTGCCCTGCGAGGGCACGCCGCCCCCGCCATCCGTCGAGCTCCAGCTCCCGTACGCCCAGAACGAAGTGCTCGCGTCGTCCCGGCCGTCGACGCGCGCGACCACGCGGAAGTTTCCGCCGTGCGGAACCGGGAGATCGCACGCCACCGCGGCGGCGGCGCTCGTGGCCTCGCACGACGACTCGAGCTTCGCGACGTACTTCCAGCGCTCGACGACGGCGCCGCTCTCCGCCTTCTCGGCGGCGCGCGTCCACGTGAGGCGCTCGAGACGCGCACTGACCGCCTTGCCGGGCGCGGCGTTGCCGGCGGCATCGACCACGCCGAGCTCGACGTGGAGCGGCTGCCCGGCATCGGCGAAACGGCGTGAGAGCTTGAGGCCCGCATGGCGCGGATACGGATCGTGCACCGTGCGCAGCTGCCCCGAGACGTGGCGGTTCGAGGCGTCGGTGACGTCGGCTTCGAGCACGAGCTCGGTCGGGCCGCTCGAGAGCGGGCCGGTCACGGCATCGACGGGGAGCGAGCCGTCCTCACCGAGGACGCCCTCGCCGGTGACGGGCCGGAGGGCCTCCGTGGGGGGCGCCTCGTCCCACCAATCGTGATCGCGGTCGAACGACAGGCCAGCCGCGGCGAGCGCGCCTCCCTTCACGGCGACGCTCGACTTCTTGATCACCCAGCTCACGTGCGCGCCGCCCATCGGCGCGCCGAAGAGGTAGCGGCCGACGATCCGGGCCTTCAGCTTCTCGGCGCTCTCGTTCGGCGCGGCGTCGGGCTCGACGTCGACCTTGAAGCGCGGGGTCTCGAAGTCGGCGACACGGATGAGATCGTTGGCGAGCAGGGTGTGCTTGCCGTCGTCGACCTCGAGGCGGACCTGGAAGCGGCCGGTGTGCCCGTTCTTCGCGAAGACGACGTCCTTCGTGATCGCGCCGCGCGCGGTGGTGACGAGCGCCTCGTCGACCACGTCGGTGCCCATCGGGTCGACCACGCGCAGCCGGACCTTCGCTCCGGCCGCGGCGCGAATGGCTGTATCTTGCACGCTTCGCACGAAGCCCTTCACGGACATCTTCGAGCCGGGACGGTAGACGCCGCGATCGGTGACGAGCATGCCCACGGCGCCCACGGCGAGCTTGCTCTCCTCGGCCACGGCGAGCTCGGGAAAGAGCGCGCTCGAGGCGATGGCGCCGCGATCGAGGGGCATCATGAGCGACGCGTCGCCGCTCGTGACCGTGAGGACCGGGTCGTCGCCGGCGCCGGCGGGAGGCTTCGCGAGGAGCACGCTGCCCGCGGCGTCGGTGACGCCGGTGCTCGCGCCGAGGAGGACCTGCGCGTTCGCGACGGGCTCGCCGCTGCCGAGCCGGAACACCTGCACCGCCGCCTTCTCCCCGGCATGGTGCACGTGCGCTGCGAGGGCGTCCTTGCCGGCGGCGAAGAGGACGGCCATGGCGGGCCGGCTCGCGTCGCTGCCGGTGCCGTACGTGGCGGCGACCGCGTTCCTCACCGCCTCCTTGATGCGGACCTGCGCGACGTAGGCGCGGCCGCGATCGAGCTTCGCGCCGAGGTCGATGGTGCTCTCCACGTTCTCGTCGCGCTTCGCGGGCGGCGTGAACGTCACGACCACGGGGTCGCCGGCCGGCGGGGTCGACGACGCGCTGTCGCGGAGCGCCTTGCCGTAGGCCGCGGGATCGCCCTTGGGCAGGGCCCACAGCAGCAGCTCGCCCTGCGTCACGTTGCGCGTGGTGACGGGGAACGCGCGCGCCGCGCCCTCGTCGAGCAGCGTCACGCCCTCCGACATGGTGGCGCTCGCGGGCAGCGGGCGCGTCTCGAACGTGAGCGCGACAGGGGGCGCGGCGCCGCCGTACTGGTCCTTCAGCCCGCTCGCGGCGATGGTGTAGACGGTCGAGGCGACGAAGCTCGCGGAGATCGTGAGCTCGTCCCACCCGGAGACGTAGAGGTTCTTGGGCAGCGGCGTGATCGCCACGTGCTTGCGCCCGTCGCCGTAGCCGAGGCCCAGCGGATTCGAGAAGCGCACACGGATCGACGTGCCCACGCCGCCCTTCACCGACGTGCCATTCGCCTCGCAGTCGGCGCCGCTGCAGCCGACCTCGACGAGCTTGGTCTGCTCGGCGATGCGGTAGCTCGCGCTCTTCGCCTCGTCCTCCTCGCGCTGCGCCTTCGCCTCGATGCTCACGTGGTCGCCGCCCGCGACGGCCGCGGCGGGGCGCGCGACGACGATGAAGCGCGGATCGATCTTCTGCCCCTCGAAGGAGCGCATGACGGGATGGCTGAGCAGCGCCGGCAGGGCCACGGCGTCCTTGCCCTCGCCCTTCGTGAGCTTGACGAGCTTGCCTGCGAGCCCGAGGTCGATGGGCTGATCGTAAACGACCACGATGTCGTGCACGCCGCCGAGCATGGACTCGTCGCTCGGGTTGATGGCGATGGCGCGCGCCTGCCCGGGCTTCGGCACGTAGTAGATGGTCTTGCCCGCGACCTCGACGATGGGGTCGGCCTTGAACGTCCCCTTGAAGCCGCCCTCCAGCTTCTTGCCGCTCGGCCCCGTGAGCTCGGGGATCGCGATCGTGTACTCCTGCTCGGGGTCGAACGGCTTCTGCGCGCGGAACTCGGCCTCGGTGCCGTAGGTCCACACCGTGCGGCCCGCGACGGCCGGCGTGATCGTGAAGACCGGGGGCTGCGCCTTCTTGTTCGCGAGGTCCACGGCATTGTCGTTGAACCAGACGCGCACCACCTGGCCCTTGATCTCGAAGTGGCCCTTGTCGTCGAGCGCGGGCTGCGTGACCTTGAGCGCGGTCAGCGCCTGCATCGTCACCGCGGAGGCCTTCGCGGGCAGCGGCACGCGCTCCGACCAGCTCTCGTCGGACGGGGGGAACGTGATCGGCGCGCCGCTGCCCACCACCAGGCCGAGCGGCGGCGCCGCGTTGCGATGACAGCCTTGCGCCACGGCAAACGCCGTGACGAGCCCTGCGAGCGCGATGGGCGCGCGTCGATTCATGATCCGCCTCCAGGCCCGAGAACGCCCGGGGAGGTGGGTGCGATTCCGCTACCCCGCTCGAGGAGGCCGGATGACGGGCGGCTCGGCGCGTCTTCGCGTGCTGCGTCGTGATTCCGCCCCGGGTCGATCTTTCCAGGACGTGGTTGTCGGGGTGATCGCGGCTGGCAAGCCTCAGTTCCTGGAGGCCTGATCCAGGAAGGCCGCACGCGGAGCGAAGCGAGGACGCAAAATCCCTCGACCTTCCACGATCGCGGGCGACGGAACGGTCATTGCTCGGGGGGCACATCATGACCACCAAGCCCGGCGTGCCGCGTCCCTCCGTCCGCAAGGCACCTGAGAGCGCACCTGCGAGCGCGCCGATCATCCGGGATCGCGTGCCGACGCTCGAGCTGGAGGACGACGACCTGCTGGTCGATGCCGAGCCGGTCGTGGCCGCGCGCGCCCGCTCGTCGGCGCCGCCTCCGCCGCCGATCCGGAGTACCGTCGTTCCGAAGCAAGAAGGCGCACCCGCGCCGATGCCGCCGATCGCGCCGCTCCGCGCGCCGAGCATCGAGCTCCCGCTGCCGTCCTCGATGGCGGCGCCGGCCGCGCGGAAGTCGGTCCCGCACATGCTGAAGCTGATCACCCCGAACGTGTCGATCGTCCCGGAGCCGCCGCCCGTGTCGCGCGTCGAGGTGCGGCGTTCGCGGCCGGAGTCGCTGCTCGACCCGACCGAGGTGCTGTTCGAGGTGATGTACGCGCTCGAGCACGTGGAGAGCTCGTGGCAGGCCGCGAGCGTGTGCGCCGAGGCGCTCGCGCGGGCGCTCGGCGCGCGCAGCGTCGTGGTGCACGCGCACGATCTCGTGGGCCGGGAGCTGCGCGCGATCGGCGCGTACGGGGATCACGCCGTGGAGATCCTCGGGTCCTCGGGCTCGAGCGACGACGACCTCGTGGCCTCGGCGGTCATCTGCAACGAGAAGGCGGTCACGATGCGGTTCGACGGCGAGCTGCCGCGCCTCGCGCCGCGCCGCCTCGAGCTCCTCGGTGCGCCGCGCACGCTGGTCGCGGTGCCGGCGATGGCCTGGGGTCGCTGCGTCGCGATGATCGAGATCATCGACGCCGACGATCGCTACGCGTCCCGCGTCAACGACGCCGCGAGCTACGTCGCCGAGCGCCTGGCCGCGTATCTCTCGGGCCGCCTCGCCGCCTGACCACCTCGACAGCGACGGAGAGCGCCTGCCAGTCGTGCTCTCAGCGGATCGCGCTTCCTCGATAGATCGTATCGACGGCAAGCGAAGCGCCGATGCTCTCGACAGCGACGGAGCCCCCGGCAATCGCGACCCGGGCGATCCAGTCGCCCGACGCGTTCCGGCGATGGACGGTGATGCGGCGCTCACGGTGCGAGACCACGACATAGTCGCAAAGGGATGGGATCGTCTGGTAGCTCTCCTTCTTGGCCCCCGTGTCGTATTCCTCCGACGAATCGCTCGTCACCTCGACGATGATGCTCGGGTTGAGCGCGGTAGCATCCGGGCTCGGAGGATGCTGCTGGAGGGGGCCGCAGACCACCGCGCCGTCGGGAAACGTCGCGAGGCCGGTGGCTTCGACGTAGATCCGCAGATCTGACGTATGGATGCGGCACGGTCTCTCGCCGATGGCGTTGCCGAGCGCTCGTAGCACCTCCGCAGCAAGTGCGGAGTGCTCCTCCGAGCCGCCCGCCATCGCAAAGATCTCTCCGTCGAAGAACTCGTGCTTGGTCGAGCTGACGCCCTCGAGTGCGACGTAGTCGCGGTACGTGTAGCGATGAAGCCGACCGGAGTGCATGCGCTGGAGAGTAGCACCCGCCCCATGCTCATGGGCTCTGCCATCCCCGTTCCGGAAGTATAGGATTCCCGGCTGTGACCACCACCTACGAATCCATGCAGATCGAGCGCGCGGACGGGATCGTCGAGGTCTCGCTGATCGGCCCGGGCAAGGGCAACGCGATGGGACCGGCGTTCTTCCGTGAGCTCCCCGAGCTGTTCCGCGCGCTCGATCGCGACGAGGCAGTGCGCGTGATCCTCGTGCGCGGCGCGAACGGCATCTTCAGCTACGGGCTGGATCTCAAGGCGATGGGCCCGCTGCTCATGGGCCATGTCGCGCCCGGGAACCTCGCGGCGGAGCGCACGCGGCTCCTGGATCTGATCGGCGACATGCAGAGCGGCTTCGATGCCGTCGAGCGCTGTCGCAAGCCGGTCATCGCCGCGGTCACCGGCGCGTGCATCGGCGGCGGCGTCGATCTCGTGACCGCGTGCGACATCCGGCTCGCCTCGCGCAGCGCGGTCTTCAGCGTGCGCGAGGCGAAGGTCGCGATCGTCGCCGACATGGGCAGCCTCGCGCGCCTCCCGCGCATCATCGGCCACGGCCACACGCGCGAGCTCGCGTTCACCGGTCGCGACATCGACGGCGAGCGCGCGCTGCGCATCGGGCTCGTCAACGACCTCCACGAGGACGAGGCCACGCTGCTCACCGCCGCGCGCAAGCTGGCGCGCGAGATCGCCGACAATCCGGCGGTGGTGGTCCAGGGCATCAAGCACGTGCTCGACTTCGGCGAGACCACGACGGTCGCGGAGGCCAACCGCTTCGTCGCGGTGTGGAACGCCGCGTTCCTCGCTTCCGCCGATCTCGGCGAGGCCTTCCAGGCGTTCATGGAGCGCCGTCCGCCCCGCTACCAGGGCTGATTTTCACCCACGATTCACGCGGCGGACCGCGAGCATTCATCCCGGCTGCGCACGCTGGTCGGATGCAGATGGCCAGTCGTGATGCGCTCCGGGTGATGACGCTCAACGTGGCGCACGGCGCGCGTCGCCCGTGGCCGGCGGCGCTCGTGGGAAAACGCACCCTCGCCCGCAACCTCGACGCCATCGCGGCGCTCGTGCGCCGGACCGAGGCGGAGGTGGTCGCGCTCCAGGAGATCGATCGCGCGTGCACCTTCAGCAAGAACGTCGACCACTTCCAATGGATCGCGCGCGGCGCAGAGATGCCGTTCCATCTCCACGCGCCGCACGGCGAGCGAGAGCGCTTCGGCATGCTGCACGGTCACGCGCTGCTCTCGCGGCATCCGCTGGAAGGGGCCGAGGACCGCCGGTTCGCGCGGCGCCTCTGCCACGACAAGGGCTTCGTGGTGGCGACGGTTCAGTCGCCGGCGCTCGGCAACCGCGCCATCGACGTGGTCTCCGTGCATCTCGAGCCGTTCGCGCCCGGCGTGCGGCGCTCGCAGATCCTCGAGCTCGCCGCAG